>NZ_JAJDJV010000001.1:311595-778388 GCF_020567625.1 Enterococcus sp. BWT-B8
ATGAAGACCTTTGCTCCTGCAGTTACTCGTCGCATGAAGACCTTTGCTCCTGCGGTTACTCGTCGCATGAAGAGCTCTGTCACAACCTCACAATAATTTAATTCCTTTCTTTGATTATACATGTTGATCAAATAATATTTTGTGCCCATCTGGATCTTTAATGAAGAAATAACCTGCATTCTCCCCATCCAATGATGCTCCTAATTCCAAAGAGTACCCTTCTTTTTCTATCTTGCCAGCAATTTTTCGAATATCCTCCATCCCGTCCTCTGTTTCTTTATTGGCATTCCACTTTGGATTAAAAGTAAGAAAACTTTCATCGAACATCCCTTGGAACAATCCAATTCTTGCCTCTCCATTTTGCAATACGCACCAATTTTGTTGCACATCTCCACTTACTTGTTTAAATCCTAGCACCTCATAAAACTTCATAGAAGCATGTAAGTCTTTTACAGGGAAACTAACTGAGAAATTACCTAACTTCATAAACTATCTCTCCTTTTTCGATCACTTAATCTAAAAATAAATAACAGAGATATTTTTTGATAGTGTTATTACTCTGTTTTTTATCTCAGTGAACAATATTTTACATTTTCCGAATTAAGTTTACCAGTCTCTTTTTTCAATTACAAGAAATAAAATTGCTATTTACTGATATAAATTCAGTGCCCTTTAAATACAACAGTAACACCAATTTTTGACAAACAAAAAAGTTCAAATTCTGCTAACAAAGTAGAAATTCGAACTTTCTTCTATTTTAACTTTAGTATTACTGGCTTTTAACTTCTTCTTTTTTCTTTTGCTGACACTCCTGACAAATCCCATGAAACGTTAGCCGGTGATCTTTCACAATAAAATGATATCGTTGCTCAACAATTTCTTCGACTGCCCCAAGCAAATCCTCTTCCACCTCTTCAATATTCCCGCACTCAAGACATAAAAGATGGTGATGAAAGTGTTTGGCACCTTCTTTTCTCAGATCATACCGGGCAAGTCCATCATTAAAACTCACCTTATCTATCACTTTGATATCTGTTAGGATTTCGAGCGTTCGATATACGGTAGCCAGACCAATCTCTGGGCTTTTCCGCTTAACTAAAAAATAGATTTCTTCTGCAGACATGTGGTCTTTTTCGTTTTCAAGCAGAACGAGTAAAGTCGCTTCCCTCTGAGGAGTCAGTTTAAACCCAGATTCATGTAGTTGTTGTTTAATTTTTTTCAAAGCTGTCATAGAAGCCATAAAAAAACCCCTTATTTAAAATAATTATAATCTAGAATAAGTTTCTATTTAACTAAATAATAATTATTATAAATTAATTTAGATATATTTGCAAGTGATTCTCAATTAGGATGCTGTTCTTTTGTTTCTTCCAACAAAATCGTAAAGCCTTTTTCTTGTTTTACTTTTTTAGCTTTTAACAAACTGCCCAGGGCTCTTTTGAATTGACCTTTGCTAATACCGAAATATTGCTTAATTTCTTCCGGATCTGATTTATCAGTAAATGGAATTTTTCCATCTGCAGATCGTTCCAAAAAAGTCAGAAGCATCGCAGCATCATCACTAATTGCTTCATGTGCTCTAGGTTTTAACGAAAGATTCAGTATGCCATCCGGTCGGATACCAATAACTCTTCCAGCTATTTGTTCACCCAGACGCGGTTCCCGGTATCTTTCAGAAGGATGGATAAAACCCAATTTTAAATCATCTGTTAAGACATAAGTACCTGCCATTTTCAGACGAAAAACGGTACCAGTAATATTTTTATTTTTCAATTCATCTGTTCCAGGCTGAGACAATGCTTTAAAATACGTTTCATCTGCCAGCTGTCCCCATATTCTTCCCTTTTCATCTACTCTAAGTGAAACCATTAAGCGATCTTCTTTTTTAGGCCAAAGTTCTTTCATCGTTGAAAGATCATCCATAGAGACAACAATATCCTTGTCCTTCAGCCCGATATCAACAAACACACCTAAATCTCTCCTGACCCCGGTCACTGTTCCAAAAGCATAATTATCCACTCTGCTCTCAGGAACAGCTGTAGTCATCACTGTTTCCTGTTTTTGATTCAGGTAGCCAAAACCTTCCACTGCTTCTCCCAGCTGATGTTCGCCTTCTTCTTTTGCAAGGCGGAAAGTAACACCATTTTTTTGTAAAAAGTAATGGGTATCATTTTGATCAATAACCAATGCAGTAAAAATATTTCCTATTAATTCATTCATTTTCTTTTTCATCCTATCTGTTTTAAAAAATCAGTCTCAGTAACGCAATTGTTACTATTCCTGTAATAACCGTGCGCATTAAATCCTTAGTTCTGACCGCTACCAATAATGTTGGGATACAACTGACAGCCTCCAGTACTTTTAGTGTAGGAAAACTGCCCTCTTTATAAGTCAGCATACTTTGTAAAAGCAAAGCTGTTAATATACAAATGGGAAGATAGGACAGGAATTTTAAAAGCCACTCCGGGAAATCCATTTTCTTTGTCAAAATAAATGGAACAATACGCGGAATCCATGTAACCAGGGAACATCCCAAAATCGTCATAAGCACATAACTATTCATCATGAGTTACTGCCACCCCCACTCCGCAGCCAATCAAGGTTGCTGCGATAACTGAGACCTCTGGTGAAGAAAATTTCATCAATACATATAATGATACACAGACGGAAATTAATACAATAATCGTCTGCTTTGTCTTTTTTTTGATGACAGTATCCACCTGAAGGACAAACAGTCCGGCAAACATAGCCACTAAAGCAAAATCCAGACCCAACACATAAGGATCAGGTATCCAGTTCCCCAGAAGTGCACCGACAACTGTTGAGAGTATCCATGTAAGATAAGCCGTAATATTCAATCCATGAGTCCAGGCTGAAGTAATCTTATGATCATTGGAAATCGCTGTCATTAAGACACCATAAGATTCATCCGTCAGCAGACTGCCAATTCCCACATTGGTTACTAAGGGTTCCTCTTTAAAATGACTGGCTACAGACATACTCATTAAAAAATGTCTTAAATTTACCAAAAATGTGGTTAAAACAATTGCTGAAATGGGGGCCTGAATCGCCAGCATCCCGCAAATAATAAATTGAGCACTGCCTGCATATACCAGTATCGACATCAAAGCGACCTGAATTACAGATAAACCAACACTCTTCCCTACAACTCCCGCTGCAATGCCAATTCCTGCATACCCAAGTACAGTTGGCAGACAAGCATGGAATCCTTCCCGAAATGTTTCATACTTCTTCTTTGCCATCCAAAGAATTCCTCCCCTTTTGTTTAATCTATTTGTCTCCTTAATAGAACAAGAGTCCGGAAGAGAATATCTTCCAAACTCTTTAAGCCCTTATGAAACAGAATACTACGTGTTTTCTTACCAAGTACAGAGGTATCTTAATCATACTTGGTTCTCATAAAATTTTTTTAGCCTGATACTTTTTTATACAAACCATTGCTGGAATCAGTTCCCTGCATTTCTGGAGGCATTTCCTTTGAACCAGCCCGTTTGTGCATTGATCGTCACTAAATAAGTACCATCTGTTCTATACAAATTATAGTAACCTTGTCCGTTTACGATGCGGGCAGGCTCCAAATAATAGCCGCCCTCTACCATATAGCCGCGTTCAATACATGTTGCAATTACTCGTTCCTTCACACCCGCTGCCCATATCCAAGCCGCATTTCCGGTATCAGCAACATCAGCCGGATTTACAGTATAGACAGGGGCTGTATAAACGCCATTACTATCAGCTGCTGAAAATCCGCTGCTGTCAACAGCCGTATTAGCATTTCCGGCAGTATTGTTCGCAGCTGCAGAGTTTGCTTCGTTCGAAACTTCAGTTTGGCTGTAAACTTCAACATTTGCAGCTTCAGTCTCAACTGCAGCTGAGGCTGCGTTTTGCTGAGCTGCATTATCTGCATCAAGGGCTGCTTTTGCCTTTGTCAGCTTCTCTGTTAATGGCTTTTTCAACGCTTCATTCTTAATTTTATCTACTTCTGCAACAGCAGCTGCATAAGTTTCGTCCGATAATATCGCACGTGCCTGATCATCTTTATAAATTGCGTCAACTGCACTTTTAGCATTTTGTAATTGATCATATTGCGATGTTGCACCATCGATTGCCTGATTGATCAATTTTGAAAATCCGTCTGTTCCAGTCTCTTTTTTCAATGTTACTTCTTTATCTGCCGCAAGGGGCTGTTCTTTGTAACTGTCTCCGGTAATTGCTGTCGCAGTAAAAAGAGTATTGACATCTTTAATTGTTGCTTGTTTAGATTTCACCTTTTCAAGCAATTTATTTAGATTTTCATACTCATTATCTTCTTTTAATTTTTCTATATTTGCTTCAATCGACTCTGTACTTACAGAAACCATATCAGGTTTCAAATAGAGCTGATTATCATCTAAGAAGTAGCTCTTTAGTGAAGCTTTTGTTTCATCAGCCAGCTTTTCTTTTGAAGAAGACTGTGTTGTCTCCGGAGAATCTTTCGTCTGATTTTGACTGTAATACCAGCCTCCTGCCCCCAGCACCAAAACGGCCGCTGTTGCTATAGCAATCGGAAGTTTCTTTTTGGGCTGCTTTGGAGGTTTCTGACGGTTAGCTGCTTCAGTAGCTCTTTTCTTATTTGGACGTTCTGCTTTATCAAGATCAGCAAATTGAGATTGCGGACGTCTTTTAGGTCCCAGTTCAGTAGGTAATACATCCGTTTCCTTAAAAAAGATCGGTGCCTGATCCATTTCTATTTCTTCCGGCTTCTTGCTTTTTGAAGGGATGAACGGTTCTTTGACTTTGGATTTTTCGACAGATAGACTCTCTTCTGCAATAGAATCATCGATTTGTTCTTTCTCTTCAAAAACCCCATCTGTCTCCAATAGATTCACTGTATCGGCTTCAACGATCGGATCGTTGAACGATAGTTTATCGTCTTTCTCCTGATTTTCTTTTAAAGCTTCTTCATTTTCAACAGATTCATCAGAAATTTCCGAAACAAATTCGAGGTCTGTATTTCCTTCAAGCTTCCTTTTCTCTGCTGCTTCGACTTCCCTTTTGTGTGCTTCTATATAGTCTTTCAAAGTTGCAGTATCTGATAGTTCCGAAGAAGGCTCTACTTCATCTTCAACTCCCTGATTGTCTGGTTGCTCCTCTAATTCATTTGAAAGAGATTCATCCTCATCGACAACCTCAGAAAGAAGTTCCGGGGAATCTTTTTCCTGAACTGAAGGGGCTTCTTCAATACTTTCCTCATCAGACGGTTCTTTTTCAATTATTTCTTTATCAGCATCAACAGGAGTTGCATTCTTGCTGCCCAAGCTTTGCTGCTCATTGAATAAGTCCATTACATGACCAATACTAAGGTCTTTCAGATCAGCCCATTCAATATTTTCATTTTCCTCAGCAGTTGAGAAATTTGAAGAAGAATCTTTAAATAAATGTTTCTGATTTTTCTGCTCTGTATTTTCTTTCTTTTCCTGATCAGCGGCTTCCTTTGAAAGTTTGAATCCACACTCAGGGCATGTTTGTTCTTTATCATCAACTTCATTTCCGCAATTCGGACAATGCATTGTCATTTTTTCGCCTCACATTCTACTCTACCAAGTAAATCTAATCTATCACAAAATGCGTGTTGTTCCAATATGTACAAGTTAACTTTTATGTTAAGTTTTATTAAAACATTTTGAAAAACAGCTCTTTTCGTATGCTTCGAAAAGAGCTGTTAAATAGAAATGACTCATTCACTTGAGCAGTTTCAAGTCAGAACTGTTTTCAAAATCTTTTTTATTCCAAGAAATCTTTCAGTTGTTTTGAACGTGACGGATGCCTTAATTTCCGCAATGCTTTTGCCTCAATCTGACGAATCCGTTCTCTTGTTACACCAAATACTTTCCCAACCTCTTCCAGTGTCCTTGTACGACCGTCGTCAAGACCAAAGCGAAGACGAAGAACATTTTCTTCCCGGTCAGTCAAGGTGTCCAAAACATCTTCCAATTGTTCCTTTAGAAGCTCATAAGCAGCATGCTCAGCTGGGCTGGTTGCATCCTGGTCTTCGATGAAATCACCCAGATGAGAATCATCTTCTTCACCAATAGGCGTTTCAAGTGATACTGGTTCCTGAGCAATTTTCAAAATCTCACGAACTTTCTCTGTTGGAAGATCCATCTCAGCACCGATTTCTTCCGGTGTTGGTTCTCTTCCCAAATCCTGAAGGAGCTGACGCTGAATTCGGATCAGTTTATTAATCGTTTCAACCATATGAACCGGAATTCGGATTGTTCTTGCCTGGTCAGCAATTGCACGAGTAATTGCCTGACGAATCCACCAGGTTGCATAAGTAGAAAATTTAAACCCCTTGCGATAGTCAAATTTTTCTACAGCTTTCATCAATCCCATATTTCCTTCTTGAATTAAATCAAGGAACTGCATACCGCGTCCGACATAACGTTTAGCAATGGAAACTACCAAACGCAAGTTAGCCTCTGCCAAGCGTTGTTTTGCTTCCTGATCGCCTTCTTCTATTTTCAATGCCAACTCTACTTCTTCTTCAGCAGTCAGTAATTGAACACGTCCGATCTCTTTCAGATACATACGTACCGGATCGTTGATTTTAACTCCTGTTGGGGCAGATAAATCTTCCATTTGAGCTTTGGTCGCTTCTTTTTCGTCTTTTTTCAAACTGTGTTCACTTGGGTCGCCATTTTCATCCACTACACTTATCCCTGCATCTTCAACTTTTTGAATCAGTTTTTCCATTTCATCTGCATTCAGTGTAAAAGGTGTTGCAAGCGTATTTGACAAGTCGTCATAAAAAGCTGTGCCTTTCGGCTTCTTTTCTTTAATGAATTTTGCAACGGCCGCTGCGTATTTTTTTTCTGTTTCTTTTTCCATGAAAGAAGGCCCCCTACATTTTTACATACTTAGTTATTATATAACATTTGCTGCTGGTTTGTTAATCATTTTCTATTTAAATTATCTGGTTTTTTGTCTTTTTTGCGCCAGTTTAATTAATTCCAGTGACAATTCATCCACTCGGGTTCTATTTCCCATATGCAATGCTTCCTGTTTTTCAAAATTCTTCTGTTGAATTTCCAGATCAATCACTGAGTTTTCAATCACTTTCAGCAGATCTTCCAGTTCCCTTTCAGATCCTTCTTCAGACAGTTCCTGATAGGAAATATCAATAACCAGATTGCGCAACTCTTCCTGCTGCAGGTATTCTAAAAACTGAGCAAGCACAAACTCAGGATAAGTTGACAAAAAACTGTCAATCAGCAAATACAGTTCCTGATAGCTTGTATGCACAAATGAGAACGCTTCGTTTTGCTGAAGCGCAGCTCGAATATTTCCTTCATTCATGATCCGGTACAGCAGCATCCGCTCTGCTTTTTCCACTCGAGAAAGTTTTTTTTTCGTTGGAGCTGGTGCTGCCGTCTCATCCATAATTGGAAAAGACTCGTCAAAGTTTTGTGCTGACTGCTGTTGTCTCTTCTCACGGGATGAGTGCCGCTTCTCTGCTTCTATCAGCCGAAGCTGTTCTTCCAAACTGTGAATGGAAAGATGAAATTCCTCAGCCAGCTGGTTCAGATAACGATCCTTTTCCAGCGGAGAATCCACGGAGGATAATTCCATAAGCATTGTATTTACATAATCAAGCTGCTCTTTTTCATTGTTCATATTACGAGTCAGCTTGTGATAACGCATTTTAAATGAAACAACTGTTTCTCTTCCATGAAGAGCCAACTCTTTAAAAGCCTCCGGACCATATTTTCGCAGATAATCATCTGGGTCAAGTTTTTCCGGAATATTTACAATACTTAATTGGAATCTGCTGTGCTCACTTAAAAGAGACACTGCACGATTTGTTGCTTCTATTCCCGCCTTGTCACCATCATAACACAGCACAAGCTCTCCGGCAGCACGTTCAAGCTGTCTAATCTGCTCATTCGTTAAACTGGTCCCCATAGAGGCTACACCGCTTTTTATCCCTGACTGCCACGCAGCAATTACATCCATAAATCCTTCGAACAGGAAGACTGTATTTTCTTTTCGAATCTCTTTTCTTGCAAGATTAAAGTTAAACAAAGTTTCCCGTTTATTAAACAGCTTCGTTTCCGGACTGTTCAGATATTTAGGCATATCCTCACCGGAAAAATCCTCTGTCTGCAACAATCTTCCTGAAAATGCAATAATCTTTCCTTTTGCATCAGAGATTGGGAACATAATCCTTTGATAAAACCGATCTAAAAACTCGCCGCTTTCCCGCTGAATAAACAATCCTGTTTCCTGAAAAAGCGAGTCGGAAATTTTTTCATTTGAAAAAACCTGACTGAGAAAGTCTCTTTTTTGAGGAGCAAAACCAATCTGAAATTCTTCAATGATTTCTTTAGTCAGTCCCCGTTCCAACAAGTAGTTCAATGCAGGTTCGCCAATTTGGGTATTCAACAAAACATGATGATACAACGCAGCTGCTTTTGTATGTAATTCTAAAAGCTGGCGACGTTGCGGATCTCTGTCCTGCACATTTCCTTCGATATGTTCAGATAAATCAATCTGCAGCGGAATTTGTTCCATGTCTGCAATTTTCTGTACAGCTTCCGGAAAACTAACACCCTCAATTTCCTGTATAAAGTTAAAAACAGATCCGCCTTTTCCACAGCCAAAGCAATGGTAAATCTGTTTATCCTCTGCAACTGAGAATGAAGGTGAGCGTTCCTCATGAAACGGACATAGACCCATGTAGCTCTTACCGGATTTCTTCAGTTGGACATACTGTCCTACAATCTCAACAATATTTGTACGCTGTCTTACCTCATCAATTACTTCCTGAGGTATTCTTTGTGCCATGTTCCTCACCTCCAAGAACAGAAAAACATCTTCATGTGAATAGTCGGTAAAAAGACGCACTGATCTTTTTTCAGTACGTCTTAAAATGACACAGTTACACATCATTCATTGTATCACAAAATTCTTTTATTTCAAGTATTTAGCGCCTTCGTAATTCTGTAAAACAAGGGATTTTCTTTACCTTCTATACCTTCGAACTACAAATCTTTTACGGTTAAGCCGTTTTTCTTCATTGTGTACAGCCCAATCGTCGTACGAACGATAATATTTAGAACCATCATAACAATAAAGATCGGCAAAGTAGTACTTGTTAAGAAGCCAACCTCCAAAATATGGTGAAACAGCATCGCAGCTACATAAATTCCGCAAATGGTTGTAACAATTAAGAAAATTCGTAAGCGATTTAATGGTAAACATGCTCGAACCACCGCCATACAGCTAATTCCAATTAACAAATAATACATCAATGTAGTCGTATCCAATTGATTAATTCCCTGATTTTGAGCAATCAGATAAACAGCAACAACATTGATAACAACAAGAACTGCATTCACCGAGGCATTCCTAAGCGAAGTAGGTAGAAATTTACCATTAATTTTTCTTTTATCCCCTTCAAAAGACAGGAAAAATGCCGGATACCCTTCGATTGCCAAATCAATCAAAGTGATTTGTATAGGGATAAAGGGAAAAGCAATTGTCGTTAATGCACAAATAACTGATAAAATCAGTGAATAAATGGTTTTGATAAAGAAGACGCTGGCAACTCTGGTTACATTGTTCACTACACGGCGTCCTTCAAATAGCACGTCCGGCAGTGTAGTGAAGTCAGAATCCAACAGTACCAAATTAGAAATTTGTCGAGTTGCCCCGTCCCCTTCTGCCATGGCAATACTGCAATCAGCCTCACGCAAAGCCAAAACATCATTTACTCCGTCCCCAGTCATGGCGACGACATGATCATTCGCTTTTAATTCCCTTACAATCGTCCGCTTTTGCTGAGGAGAAACTCTACCGAAAATGGTATATTCATGAACAGCTCGTCGGACCTCTTCTTCTGTCTTTTTAGTTGATAAATCCACATATGACTCATAACCGTGCAGTCCGGCACGCCGTGCAATATTGGAAACTGTAATCGGGTTGTCTCCTGAAATTACTTTTAAATCTACCCCCTCTTCACGAAGATAGGCCAAGGTTTCATTTGCGTTCTGACGAATCGGATCGTCAATCTCAAATAGCGCCAAGGGTTCCAACGGCGGCAATTCACCATTGTCATTTAAAACACCATCAGGAGAAATTCCCATCATTAATGTGCGGTAGCCTTGTTCCTGAGCTTCAAAAACTTCTTTTGGCAGACGATCTTTCGGAAATAGTTTCTCCGGTGCCCCAAGTGCAACAATTCCTATCTCATTAAACTGAACAGCTCCCCATTTTTTTTCCGATGAGAAGGGCAGTGTTTTTACTGCACCATATCGATTGGATATCTCAAAATGATTGCGAATTGCCTGCATAGTAATATTGTTGTCTGTACTTTCAGCCAGATAACTGCCAATAATCAATGGAAAACTGTCACTAAATGTTGAATGCAAAATTGCAACTTTTTGGACACTCATTTTCCCTTCAGTGATTGTTCCTGTTTTATCCAGACACAGGGTATCTACGTGTGCCAGTGTTTCCACAGCATACATATCCTGAACCAAAATCCGTTTTTTTGCCAGTTTAATAACACCGGTAGTTAAAGCAATACTGATCAGCAGAACCAGCCCTTTTGGCAGCATCCCCAACAATGCTGCAGCAGAAGCAACAACAGACCCTTTCATTCCAGACTCTCGAATAAAATAGCCTTCGATAAATAAAATAATTCCCAATGGAATAATAACAAAACTGGTGAATTTTGATACTTTGCGAATTGACTGAATCAGCTCTGAACGAATAGGTTTATGTACTTTCGCTTCTGAAGTGATTTTAACGGCATAATTATCAGCACCTACGTGAATAACCTGCGCATAGACTTGTCCGCTTGATAAAAAACTTCCGGATAACAGCACATCTCCATCCGTTTTCTCGATTAAATCAGATTCACCTGTCAGTAAGGCTTCATTAGCTTCTGCTTTTCCATCAATTACTTTCATATCAGACGGCACTTGTTCTCCCGCAGAAATAAGAACAACATCGTCCATAACTAGTTCTTTTGTACTGATTGACTGTCGTTTGCCATCCCGAATAACTGTGACATTTTCTTTCGCCACAATAGAAAGTTTTTGAACTAAATTACGTGCATGTATTTCCTGATAAATACCCATGGTCATGTTGACTAAAATAATGGCTAAAAAAGCCAGATTGGAATATGCGCCCACTGCAAGTAAACAAAGTGCAATCCCGAAATTTAAAAAATTAAATAGTGTCATGACATTGTCATAGATAATATCTTTGGTAGTTTTTGCTACATTTTCTTCATAATCATTTTGAAGCCCTTGCTGTTTCCTGCTCTCAACTCCCTGAGAACTCAACCCTTTTTTCATTTCAAATTGATCTAGTGACACAAAATCCCTACTTTCCTACTCATTGCTAAAAAACACATCCTCTTTAGTTTACTTGTTCAAAGAAAGAACTGCAAGAAAATCCCCAAAAATAATCCTTGAGGATTTATTCTTTAGAATTTAAATGAGCTGATTCTTTTTGTGAACAACATTCGTTCTATAATACCTGCTCCACTGGTCAGCTGAACCAGTGGATAAAGTTTTGATTCATTTTAACAATATCTGCATAAAACATGTTGCCGCCATTCCTATAAAGAAATCCACCGTTGTGAATAATTGACTGCAAACGATAGTAGCGATAGGTTTCTTCATTTTCATTTCCTAGTAAAGGCGATAGAAATTCCCTTGAATACTCTTCAGATAAAGCCATTGTATTCTTACCTCCGCGTTCCTTTACAAATCGAATGTATTCCAAACCATAATTATAAGCCTGGACAGCGGTCCATAAATCATTTCCCGCCTCTCTATTTTGTTGAATGGCTTCAGCAAGAAATTTCACGCCGTATTCAATGCTTTCCTCTGGATTATCAATTACTGACTGCTGGCCGTAGACACTTTCACTGCTTTGCATCAAATCAACAGAGCGGCCTTTTGACTCTGTATAGATTATGGCCAAAATCAACTGCTTATATTCTGGAATCCCCATTTGTTCAACTGCAAGTTCAACCTGTTCCTCATACTGTGCAACCTGCTGCACGTTTTCTCGAATCTTATAGCCTAAAATAATGACTGTGATCGTTATCAGCAGTAAGAAAAAAACACCCAATTTTTTTATGATTTTCATATTCTATAAATTAAGTCCTCCAAACATAAGAGAAATATTATCTATCATACTTTACTCTTTTATAAATAGCTCCTTGAAAGATGATTCTTTAAAAAAAACTAATTAGTTTCTGGCTTATTATTTTTAAATTCCTCAGGAACAGACTATACTAGCAATGATAGGTGATGATAACATGACAATTGAAAAGAAATCCATTTTAACTCCTGACGGCAGTAAAATTTTCTATGAGGTCAGCGGTTCCGGTTTCCCTTTGTTTCTTCTCCACGGAAATGGAGGGAGCAGTGATTACTTTAAGCATCAGGTTCCCGTTTTCAGCCAATATTTTAAAGTGTATACCATCGATTTTCGTGGTCACGGAAAATCCACGAACACTCAAAAGTTTTTTTCATTCGACTTACTTTCTGATGATATTTATCTTATCACAGTAAAAGAAAAGATTCACTTTCTGAATATTCTAGGTTTTAGCGATGGAGCAAATGCTGCAATGTTTTTTGCCTCAAAGTATCCAAATAAAGTAAATAAATTAATTCTGAATGCCGGAAACACAAGTAGTGAAGGTCTATCTTTTCTTATACAACTGGGAATACATGCCGAGTATTCATTTTATTCCTTTCTGGGACTTTTCAGTCAAAAATGGAAGCAGTACAAAGAGCGAACAAAATTGATGCTAAAAGATACAGGTATTACTACAGAGGACCTGCAGCACATTTCTGCAAAGACGCTGGTCATCGTCGGAAAACAAGATATTATCAAGCTCAGCCACTCACTCTACATCGCAGAAGAAATACCAGATTCCTCTTTTGTGCTTGTCTCCGGTCAGGGACATCTATTTGCAAAAAAAAATCCTCTGCTTTTTAATCAAAGTATTCTAACATTCTTATTGGAGAACAGGTGATGATATGAAAAAAATTGTAATGCGGGTAAAAAAGCAAACTGCTCTTCTTAAGACACTCTTTATTTTCTCTGTTTTAATCATCGTTGCAGGAGAGTTGCTGAGCATCAGCAAAACCATCTCATTCAACCAGCTGGAAGAAATCTTTCAGTCTATTCCAGTCTGGAAAATTGTTATCATGCTGATTGTCGGATTAGCAGCAGTTATTCCAATGTTTGGTTATGATATTACGCTCAACCGCATGCTGCAGAATAAAATGAAACCTTCCTATTTGCTGGAAACCAGCTGGATGATTAATTCCATCAACAATATTGCTGGATTCGGCGGTATTATCAATATTGGGTTGCGAACGGCTTTTTTCAGGAAAAAAAACTCCGGCAAGAAAGTTGCTCAATCATTATCTAAAATTGTTATTTTTTTGTTATCCGGCTTGTCCATTTGGAGCTTTCTTTCTTTTTTACTTGTTTTTTTTGGAAAACAAAATCTGTACCTGCAGCAATATTTGATTTGGCTCATTATAGGAAGTTTATATTTTCCGCTGGTTCTCTTAATAACAAGTATAAAAAAGGACCACTACATTGGAAATATTTCCATTTCTGCAAGACTGCAGTTAATTTTAATTTCTTTTTTTGAATGGACAGGTGTGCTCAGCTTCTTTCTTCTGATTGGTATTTTAATGAATGCTTCCTTCCATCCTTTACAAGTCATTCCTCTTTACGTTGCAGCTTCAATCATGGGAATGAGTTCCATGATCCCTGGTGGGCTGGGAAGCTTTGATGTGATGATCATTTTAGGCCTGCCTTCACTGGGAATTCCAAGAGAAACGGTCATCGTCTGGCTGCTGCTGTTTCGACTGTTCTACTATATTGTTCCCTTTTCCATTGGCATTTTTCTCCTGATAAAAAACTTGGGAAAAAATTTAAACGAACGTTTTTCGGGAATCCCTACAGAGCTTTCTAGAGAAATCAGCCATAAGTTATTAGTTTTTTTAATGTACTTCTCAGGTATCATGGTTGTCCTCTCTGCTACTGTTCCAGAAGCATTCAACCAAATACACTGGTTAAGCAGGCTGAATCCTTGGTCTTCACACTTATTCACTCAGTTTCCGACTCTTCTTTTAGGATTTGCCTTGGTTATTATGGGACGAGGGATTGCTGCCCAAGTAGGACGGGCATATGCTCCTGCGATTGGGCTGATTTCAATCACGCTGGCTTATTCAAGTGTAAAAAATTTCAATCTAGGAGTACTTATCCTTCTTATACTGTTGCTGATTTTTGTCATTTTTTCAAAAGATGAGCTGTATCGCAAACAGCTGGTATACTCATGGGAAATGATAACAGTGGATGGAATTATTTTTACTGTTTTAACGTTGCTTTATATTATTATTGGGGTTTATAATCTTCCAAGTTTTCCTCATCACAAAAAACATTTTATCTCATTCTTTTTGTTCCCTTCAGAAAAAATCTGGTTTTCCGGATTACTTGCTATTATTCTCATTGCCTTATTTACCTTTCTCTTTATTCGTTATCTGAAAGGTGAACAGCGAATTATGGGCGAGCCTTTAAACATTGAGAATGCGAAAAATATATTGAATCACTTCGGCGGGAATGCGAACAGCCAACTGGTTTTTCTTAACGACAAAAATATGTATGTTTATACAGACAACGCCGGAATTTCAACTGTTTTTTTACAGTTTAAAACATTAAATGACAAATGTATCGTAATGGGAGATCCTTCGGGAAAAAAGGAAGATTTTGCATCTGCAATCGCAGAATTCATCCAAGAATGCGACTGCTGGGGCTATCTGCCAGTATTTTACGAAGTATCGGCACCCATTGTTCTGACTCTTCATTCGTTCGGTTATGATTTTATCAAGATGGGTGAAGAAGCATATGTTTCGCTGGGTGATTTCACTTTATCCGGTAAAAAGAGACGCGGGGACCGAGCAATTATGAATAGGTTTGAAAAAGAAAAGTATACATTTGAAATACTCTCCCCTCCTTACTTGCCAGAAGTAATGCATGAATTAAGACTCATTTCAAATGAATGGTTGGGAAATCGAAAAGAAAAAGGTTTCTCACTAGGTTTTTTCTCGGAAGAATATTTACAGATGTCAGAAATTGCAATAGTTAAAAACCAACGAAATGAAATTCTTGCATTCGCTAATATTATGCCTACATACACAAAAGAGGAAGGCACAATCGATCTTATGCGTTATAAAAAGGAGGCTCCGCCGGGTGTAATGGATTTTCTTTTCATCTCCATCTTTAATTACATGAAAGAAAACGGAGTCTCCGTTTTCAATATGGGAATGGCTCCGCTGGCCAATGTTGGTACATCCAAAAAAAGCTTTTTTCAAGAACGAATCGCATTTCTGGTTTACGAATTTGGTTCAATTTTTTACTCCTTTCAGGGACTAAAGGCCTATAAAGACAAGTTTGCATCTGAATGGAGCCCTCGGTATACGCTTTACTCTCGAAAGAGTTCACTTCTCTATGCAATGATTGCTTTGCTAATAATTGATAACGCACCTGTCAGAGAAAAGAAAAGCCACTAATCTTTTGAATAAAAGAAGGAAGCATGACATTAGTGGTCGCAGCCTCCTAAAACCGAATAAACGGTGTTCCAGTTTTTATATACCTCTACAGTTAGTTATCTCCTATTTAAGATTGAAGGTCTACGTAGTCACGAGATCGTCTTTTCACATACCATTCTGCTACTATTACAAGGAGAACCGGCAGGTCAAGGTATATGAACACTTCTTCGAAGGATTGCAACAACCTGAGAACTGCAGAAGCAGCAAAATAGAACTGGTACTTGTATAAACTAAACTGTATACAGCTATCTCTTTGTATATGGAATAAATTTATCCCCGTCAGAGCTTTGCATACTCTCGTCTCTTGTTGTTCCTGTACCAGTGGGAAATCCTTGTATCTACAAGTCTCACTACAACTACACTACACTTCGTTTCGATCTCATCAATTTCTAAACGGCAGAGCTGCTAAGAATTGAAGGACTTCGTTTCGATCTCAACAATTTCTAAATAGCAAAGCTATTAAGAATTGAAGGATATTGTTCGATTCTCGATACAAACGTGTTTACTTGGAAAAGCGTTGGCAACTCTATAATTCAATGAATTGGCAATACGCATTAAAAGGAGAAAATTAATTGCAGGCAGCATCTCAGAAACAAGCTGAACACTCTCAAAAATAGGCAAAGTTCCAAGCCCTTCAACTCCAGCATATTTCATGCATAGAAGTTGATGTGATCACAGCGTAAGTGTATCAATCCACAGCTACTCATTTCATGAATCGCGTTCCTTTGCCAGCATTCCTCTTCTAAAGGACAGCTTAGTTAATTCTCACAGAAAAAGTTTTATTTTTACAAGCCGTACCTGTGATTGATACGTTATGATGGCCATCCTCTGATTTTTTGGCTAAAACAGTCAGCTCACCTTCTCGTCCAACGTGCTTTCCCTGACGAATGAAAATTTGCTTCTCTGCTTCTTCAGAGTATCGGTGATTTAAAAGATAAGCCGCCATTACTCCTGAAGCTGTTCCAGTTACAGAATCTTCTGTAGTCCCAGAAAAAGGAGAGGAAAAATGTCGTGCCGAATACACATCTTCTTCTCCTTCTACAAATGCAAACGGATGAATGGAAGATCGGAGTATTTCAGATAAAATTTTTGGAAATTCTTTTTCCAGAGGCGTCATTTTGTCTAAAACAGCTTCATTTTTTACAGGAACAATAAATGTCCATGATCCTGTATTTCCATATGTCAAAGGCAGCCCTTCAGCTAAATCAGTCATTTGAATTCCTAAAATTTGAGCGATCCTCTCAGGTTCACCTTCAAATGGAATGAAGGTTGCTGCAGATTGCTCCATTGTTATACTTTGAGTCTCCTTCTGATACAATACATTCAAAATTCCAGCACCTGTTTCAATTTTCCATTCTTGATCTTTTGCCATTGGCTGAGAAAGTAAATATATCGCCCCAACAGTTGCATGACCACATAAAGGTGTCTCGTGACCTGGAGTGAAATAGCGAAGTTTTATATCCGCTTCGTTACTCGCACAGACAAATACACACTCATTAAACCCCACTTCCGCAGCAATGTTTTGCATTTGCTCCTCTGAGTAATCATCACCATTCAAAATAACACCAGCCGGATTCCCCTGCCCCGGTTCGCTGGTAAAAGCATCTATTTGGTTCACCATACATTCCATAACTGTATCTCTCCCTTTTTGAAAGATTATAGCATAGAAAAATACAGAAAGGATCGATTCTCTTTGTTTCAAAGCATTGCTGTTCTCCTCTCATATAGAAAGGTTGTCCAAGATTTATTGTTTACATAATATTTTTATCGTCAACAAAATTTAAATGGAGCTGGAGATTCTTATTTCTCCTAAAATATTTTTGAGTAATTTAATAAAAAGACACACTTTCAACGCACAGCCTCTTCTTCTTTTTCTAAAAATTGATTTTTCTCTATTCCTTAATTTCTATCACATTGTCAGGTCATACTGTCCAGCTACCTTCATAATAATAGAGAATGTTGTATCTTGTTCGACAGCAGCAGAGTAAATCAGCTCAACATCAAGCGGTTTTTCATACAAATAAAATTAAAATCTATCTAAAACAAAAATTTCTTGATCTTGTTTTATTTACTATCTGTTATTTGAACATTATCAATTCTATGCTTACGGGAAACTTCTATTTTTTAACAACAGTTTTGCTCGTTACTGTTCAAAATGATTAAAGGGAAATCAAAAACCAGCCTTAAAATGAACTTAAATGTTCATTTTAAGGCTGGTCTTGTATTCTTCAATTAAACAGTGACATTTCCTACAACTTCATTTGCAGAAACCATCTGTCCGGATTTTGCAAGCTCATAGGCAGTTACAATATCCTGATTCGTAAATACAACAATCAGATCAGGTTTCTTACCGGCTTGTTCCAGAGCGGAAAGATCAATCGTTGCAATCTTATCTCCCTGTTTCACAGTCTGACCGGCTGAAATATGAAGTGTAAATGGTTCACCTTTCAATTCAACTGTATCAACACCCATATGCAGAAGGACCTCTATTCCTGTATCAGTTAAAATACCGACTGCATGCTTCGTAGGGAAAATGGTGGTAATCTTTCCAGATACTGGTGCAGTGACTTCTCCATTCTCTGGCAGAACTGCATAGCCGTCTCCCATCATTTTAGCTGAGAATACATCATCATGAACTTCTGAAATTGGGATTACTTTCCCATCAGCAACAGCATAAATATCAGCTTTTTCACCAGAAACTGCTGTCTTTTCAGGTGCTGATTCAGGCTTTTTTACAGTTTCCTCAACTGGATTCTCTGAGATTCCGCCTGAATGGTGCAGCTTCGTCATCTCATCTGCCACAAACTGAACTTCAGTTCCAACAATAACTTGAATATTGCTGCTGTCAATTACTTTCAGCCCAGGAACACCTGTTGATTTGATTTTCGCCTGATCAACAAGCCCGGTATCTTTTACAGTCAAACGCAGGCGAGTCGTACAATTGTCTATAGAAGTTACATTTCCCTGAGCGCCTAACCCTTCATAAATTCTGCGTGCCATCGAAGTAAATTTGCTGTCGCCTGATACATCTAAATCAGGTGTTTCTTCGCCATCACCTTCTTCACGCCCTGGAGTCATCAAATTGAATTTCTTAATAACAAACATGAATGTAAAATAATAAATGACAGACATAACTAAGCCCAACAGTAATAGCATGTATGGTTGATTAGCAATAGGAACTCTTAAGCTCAGAACAAAGTCGATCAGACCAGCACTGAAGTTAAAACCGGCAGTCCATTGGAATGCAGCCGCAACAAACATTGAAATACCCGTTAAAATAGCGTGTACCACATATAATGGCCATGCAACAAACATGAATGCAAATTCCAAAGGTTCAGTTACTCCGGTAAAAAATGAAGCAAATGCTGCTGCCATCATTAAGGAAGCTGTCGCTTTTTTCTTTTCAGGACGGGCACACTGATAAATTGCCAAAGCTCCTGCCGGCAGTCCAAACATCATTACAGGGAAGAAGCCGGCCTGATACATACCAGTTACACCCTTAACCCCTTCACTTGCCCAGAATTTACCAATATCGTCGATTCCTGCAATGTTAAACCAGAACACATTATTCAATGCATGGTGTAACCCAGTCGGAATCAGCAAACGATTGAAGAAACCGTATAGACCGGCACCAATTGGGCCCATTCCTGAAATAGCTTCTCCAAATGAAACCAATCCAGTGTAGACCGGCGGCCAAACAAAAATCAGCCCTGCTGAAAGAACCAGCATCACTGCCGCTGTGACGATTGGGACTAGTCGTTTTCCGCTGAAAAACGAAAGTGCCATTGGCAGCTTCACATTGCTGAAACGATTATACATTGCAGCAGCAACTAATCCGGAAAGAATACCGATAAAGACATTTTTATTATTGATAGCAGAAAAAGCAATATTAACATTCTCTACATCTATCCCTTGAAACATAGCCACAGATGCTGAATTAATCAGTGTCATAGGAACAAGGAAGGCAACCAGTCCGCTTAATGCAGCAGATCCATCTTTATCTTTTGACATTCCCAGTGCCAATCCAACTGCAAATAAAATACCCAAATTATCCAAAATTGTGCTTCCTGCTTTTATCAGGAACGCAGCAAGCAGATTATTGCCTCCCCATCCGCTTGGATCAATCCAGTAACCAATTCCCATGAATAATGCTGCAACAGGTAATGTCGCAACCGGCAGCATTAATGAGCGGCCCATTTTTTGCATATATGCTTTCATAGTCAAAACTCCTCTACTTTTCTTTTATCATTCGTAATCGTTCAATGTGAATCGCCAGGTATCCTAATTCTTCGTTAGGGACCTGATAGTGGAAATCTTTCATTAACAATACTTGAATCTTTTTGGAAATCTCATAGCTCTCTGCATATTTTTTTCGAACAACCTCTAAAATATCATCATCCAACACGGCATAATGATTCTGCTCAAAACGGTGTATAAACAGCCGAAGATGATTGGCTAAACGAGAATAACTTAAGCTCATTTTCTCATCGTAAATATCAATATCCAGTTCCTGCTCAATTAATCGAATAATTTCTGAAACAATAGTGACTTCACGGATACTTTTACTGTTGTCCGTTCGTCCGCTGCGAGCACTGTGAATGTGAATAGTGATATAACCAGCTTCGTCATAGCTAAACGGCAACCCCAGAGTTTGCGTGAGATAGTCCACAGCCCATTGAGCAATGGCAAATTCCTCACTGTACAATATCTCTATTTCGTTCAGTAATTTATTTCGAACAATGATATTATTCTGAATATTTTCTGCAGCAAAAGCGATATGATCGCTTAAACTAATGTTAATATGTGCATTCAGTTTTTCTCCAAGAATATTTTCAGCGTAGTTAATGATTTCTTCCGTAGCAAAAAAATATTTTTCATCGATTTGGGAGAGTAAAACCTGCAGTTTTTTCTGCCCTTCAGGCTCCATAATGAACATTCGTTCCACCTGATGAGCATGCAGCAGATCATTCTTCTTTTTATTGAAGCCTACTCCCTTACCGACTGCAACTTTCTCCTGTCCTTCGTCAAGGACAAGAACAGCATTTTGATTCAGTACTTTTTTGATCTTCATACTCATTTCCTCTTCTGCAGAAGTTGGTTGAATGTTTCAACGCTGCAACAAAAAAGCATAGAAAAATCCCACGGTAATATGAAAAAGCATATTACATAGAAATTCTTCCATGCCTAGTATTATCCAGTCACATGAAAACGCTATTCAACTTGTTAACATTGATAGTTTACAAAGATATAGACCATTTGTCAACCAAAAACTTTAAAAAAATAACTACTTTTTTTCACAAACTAATTTTCCAATACCTATCTGATTTACTCAATCAACTGATCGCATGTAATCTTTTTTGCTGTACTGCTTTCCTTTTATACAAAAGTATCGATGACATGAAAAGAGAGCGGGACAGAAATAAAATCCCGACCTCTTTTCAATACATCATTTATTATTTTTGGGGGTAATAAATGATTAGCGCGCATAATTGAGTGTCTATTACAACGAATGAAAACTTATTCGATATAAGCATATTTATAGATACAAGTAGGACCAAAATTATGATATTGGATACCCTGTACGCCCGGACGAACCAACTGAGCTCGTGCCTGCTGATAAAGCGGAATTAATGCTGCATCTTCCTCTACCAGTACTTTTTCAGCCTTGATTAATGTTTCCCAGCGTTTTTCTAGATCATTCCCATATTTATTCACTACATCATCGATCAGCTGATCATAGGTTTCGCTTGAATAGTTGCTGGTGTTTCCTGTCGTTGAATTTTCAAGAAAAGTCATAGGGTCCTGATAATCTGGTCCCCACATGCTGACAGAAAGTTCATAATCCCCTTTTTTCATCAATTCAATCGCATTGTTTAATGGGACTGTTTTCACTTCAACTTTTAATCCCGGCAAGCTTTCTTCCAGCTGAGCCTGGATAAATTCAGCAACCTTTTTATCTCCATCGCCATCCCTTGAAAGAAGTTCAATCTTCACTTCACCATTTAGCTCTTCTTCTGCTTTCTTCAGATATTCATTTGCTTTTTTCGTATCTGTTACAACTAATTCGCCGGCCTCTTCTCTAAAGTCTTCACCGGTTTCAGGATTAAAGACAAAATCTTTTGGAATGTAGCCATAGATTTCTTTTGAACCATCTGCCAGAATATTTTCAACCAATCCTTTTTTATCAATAGCATAAGCAATAGCTTTGCGTACATTTTCATTAGCGAAAATAGATGGCTCGCCATTTCTTAACTGGTTCATTCTTAAAGAGTATACTTTCGAGCGTTCTATTGCTTGATAATCAGGATTATCATTATTTTGCTTTGCAAAATCTCCGGAAAGTACAGCGACATCTAAATCACCTGATTCATACAAATTAAAAATAGTGTTGGTTTCTTTCAATACTTCAAAATGAATTGTTTCAGACTTCACACTGTCTGCATCATAATAATGTTCATTTTTAACAAGATCCCAAGACATAGAAGATTGATCCCAATTTTCCATAAGGAAAGGTCCATTGGAAAGAATGTTTTCACTCGAAGTTCCATAATCTTTCCCTTTTTCTTCTACAAATTCCTGATTTTGCGGATAAAATGGTGAAAATGCCAGTAAGGAGGTGAAGTAAGGAACAGGCTTTGCCAATTTCACTTCAAGCTCATAATCTCCAACAGCAGTCACGCCCAGCTCATCTGCCTCTTTTTCTTCATTTACAATAGCCGTTCCATTTTCAATAGTTCCATCCATCAGGAAAAAGTAATTTGCCTGATTTTTCGGATCCGCCATTTTCTTCCATGCAAAAACAAAATCATGTGCAGTAACAGGGTCTCCATTAGACCATTTTACATCTTCACGTAATTTAATCTTGTATGTCTTTCCGTCTTCAGAAATTTCCGGCATTTCCTTCGCTACTGCCGGAATCACGCTATCATTTTCATCTAATTGATACAGCCCTTCAAATACATTGGACTGTGCAACGATACTAGGCTCATCCTGAGAAAAAATAGTATCCATTGAACTGATTTCTGAGCTTTCCATTAAATTAAGAACTTTACTGGAAGTTTTCTCTGTCTGTTCTGTCCCTGAATCCTCTGTTGTTTTCCTTCCTCCGGTACTGCAAGCTGTCAGCATCAGTATTGCTGACAAAGCGACTGCTGCCGTTTTTTTTATCCCGATTTTCATACGTTCCACCCTTTCTTTTTACAGAACTTTTTCTGCTGAATCATCCAATTGACTTTTTCTGAATAATTCCTTTTGTTCCCCTTCTCCCCAGATTTCCTTCATTGAAATAAGTTCCTGTTTAACCTCTAAATAAGCATATGGGATTCCCTGATCCCCATATTCCCATTCTCCTCGCTGATTATCGATTGGATCTGCTCTGACATGCAATTTAGCAGGTATAAACTCTTCTTGAATACGATCATTTGCCGGCATCCTGAAAATGTCGAGGTTACCAAAGTAATAATTCCACCGTTCAATATCCCCTGCAGCGTAAGCGCCCCCTCCAAATGAAAGATCTGCAAAAATCCAACCATAGGGCTCCACATAAAACTGTGCCCAGTCATGGCAGCCAGTATAATACTGTGAAACATAGAGACCTGATTGCCATTTAGCAGGAATCCCCGCCATTCGACAAAGAGTAATAAACAGAATCGCCTGAACCCCGCAGTCTCCTTTTAAATTGACTGCTGCATATTCTGAAATATTATCAATCGTAAAATATTCTCTCATAAAGGAATATTTTACATTGGTCGTAATAAAGTCATAAATCTTTCTTGCTTGAATAACAGTATTTGTTTCTCCATCAAGCACTTCGTCAAGAATAGACTGAAGATAAGGAGTAAAGCGAATATGAGGAAGCTGCTCTTCTAAATCAGACATTTCTTCTTTTGCTTTCTCTGCTTTCAATGCATCCAATTCAATATAGTGCACTTCATTGACATACTCATATTCAACAAAGAATTCTTCATTCTCTTTCAGTCTAGTTTCAAAACAAATGGTACGCTGATAGCTGTCTTCTGGTGATGTTGTCACTTTATCTGCTTCAGAATGTTTTAAAATTTTTATTTCTGAAATTTGTTGAGCATTTCTGGGAACAGGTAGATGAACTTTTACCTGCTCGCCAATTCGTTCATGTTCTTTTTTTATTTTGATAGACGAACGAATATGAATCTTTACTTTTCGATGCCCATTTTCTTTCATTAATCGAATATTTTCAGTTAATTCGATTTTTCGGAGTTGATCTGTTTCGCTGTCTTCTTTTTTTATTAACCGCTCAGCATATGCCGGCTGTGTCTTTACCAGATTCAATAGGAAACGTCTTTGAAAATGAGGCTCCCCACCTACATAAATCCAGTCCACCAGAGATTCTTCCATAAGCTGGTCTAATTCTTTCGATTCAAACTGCTCAAAGGCTTCCCTCATTTGGTGAATTGCTTCGTTAACTGAGAACGGATATTCATTAATTCCGATCATTTTTATGATTTCTTTTTCAATTTCAAGACGTTTTTTTAGCGCAAACGGGATTTTACGTTCCAGCAAATGGTCAATTACTTTTGCTGCTCCCTGAAAATCACCATACTGCTTTATCCGAACGACTTCTTCCGGCAACGGTATACTCAAATAGCTTAAATCCAATGGCATCGTTCAAACACCTTCCTTTATTTTCTTCTTAGTCCTAAACCAGGAACATTATCCAGAACAATTGATGGTGTAGGCTCCAGCGGAACTCCACCCGTAAGCTCTGTCTCGCGTAATGCAAAAGAGGCATCCAGATCTGCTCGGGTAATGTTCTTCTTGCCTGCAGCCAAATGAGCAGCAGCAGTTACACCAATATTACTTTCCTCGATCATACAGCCGATCATACATTCAATTCCAGCTGCTTCACAAATATTTACAATTTTTAACGCTTCATAAATCCCGCCGCATTTCATTAATTTAATATTAACGATATCGACTGCCCTTTTTTCGATAAGCCTTAATGCTTCTACCGCATTAAAGCAGCTTTCATCAGACATTATCGGGACAGGAGAGTGTGTTCTCACATAAGCAAGTCCTTCAATATCATGATATTTCACAGGCTGCTCAATCAATTCTATATTATATTCCGACAGCTTTTCTATCATTTGAAGAGCCTCTTTCGCTCCCCATGCCTGATTTGCATCCAATCTCAGCTTAATCTGATTGCCAACTGCTTCTCGGATCGCTTTTATTCTTTCGATATCTGACGTCATTCCTGTTCCTACTTTTACCTTTAAAACACTAAATCCTTGTGAAACTGCTCTTTTCGCGTTCTTACTCATTATTTCAGGTGAATTTATACCAACTGTCATATCTGTTTCCACAGCAGAGTCATATCCCCCAACCAGTTTATAGACCGGCATGCTTGTTTTTTTTCCAAGCAAATCATAGCAGGCCAGATCAATTGCGGCTTTTGCTGAAGGTGCATGTGCAGCGATTTTATTCATAATCGAATGAACTTTTTCTATATCAGTCGGATCAGTTCCTATCAACTGCTGAGAGAACATTTTTATGCATTCTGTCGTTCCATCCAGTGTTTCCCCTGTGATCAAAATACCGGGAGAACCTTCACCATAACCAATTATCCCTTCATCAGTCTCTATTTCAATCACAGCACTGATAGATTCTGTGACGGTCCCCAAAGAAATCGTTACAGGCTCTTTTAGCTCAACTGCTTTTTTTGTCACCTTTATTTCTGTGATTTTCATCCAAGGCACTCCTTTTATTATCTAATAGTTAAAATTGAACCATTTTTTGAATTTACAGTTACAATTCTAATCTTTTTTTAACAAAAGTCAATACGAATATTAGAATATTCTGTAAATTCACTCATCATTTTTTTATTTCTTGTCTTTTTGAATGATATTAGAGATAATATTCTTGCGAAGAAATTGAAGTTTAGGAGTGGAAACGACTCATGGAATTTAGAAAGATAAAAGATTTGCGGAAATCAAAAAAGATTACTTTAACTGAACTGGGTGATAAAACCGGCTACTCTGCCAGCTTTCTTTCACAGATTGAACGAGGGGTGAATCGTCCTTCTTTGGAGGCATTGCGAAAAATAGCAGAGGCGCTTGATGTATCTGTTGCCTCCCTAATGGCAAACGAAGCACCAACAGTGAATCAATCGATGGAAAAAATGAAGTATGAATATAGAATTATTCGTAATTCCAGTGAAACTCTTTACTCTCCCTGGCAGTCAAACTCAACGTATTATGATACGCTGTTTAATCTGCCGGTACATACTGAAAATATGGTCATTTCAAAAATTTACATTGATGCCCACTCTTCTTCCAGCGGGCAGATGATTTCTCATAATCTGAGTGAAATTAACCATGTGATAAAAGGAAAGGCGACAATTTTTCTTGAAGGTGAACAGCATCAATTAAATGTGGGAGATACAATTTTTCTGGGTGCATTTACAAAGCATAACATCATGAATGAAACGGAAGATGAGCTGCTTCTCTTTACTTTGCAGTTTTAATGAAGTCTCAAAAAGCTCTTGAAGATTCTCCATTTACAAAATGAGTAAAAAAAGGTATTATATACGATAGCTGATAATAAAGGAGTCGAAAAAACAATGAGCGAAGCAAAAGAATGGTCTGAAGCAGAAATTGAAGAGATCAAAGAAGAAATTTTAACAGCGCTTGAAACAGTGATTGACCCTGAATTAGGTATTGATATTGTAAATTTAGGTTTAATTTATGAGATAGATTTTAATCCAGAAGGCAATACAGTCGTAAAGATGACATTAACAACAATGGGCTGTCCGTTGGCTGATATCTTAACTGAACAGATTCATCAGGCGGTAGCTGACATTCCCGAAGTTAAGAACGTTGAAGTAAAACTTGTGTGGTATCCTGCCTGGACAACAGATAAAATGTCCCGTTATGCACGAATTGCATTGGGGATTAGATAGTTTCTGCTTTTCCAAGAGTTGCTGAGTTTTTCTGCAACTCTTTTTTTGACTTCACAGCAATCAGATATAAAAATAAAGCAGCTTAGTTGATATTCCAACAAGCTATTCCCCAGCTTTTACTTACATGAAATGTCTGTAAACATCAATAGTAAAGTACTTTGAATTTACCTATTTCCCACTAAAACCCCTGTTATATCAGTAGTTATAGAAGCTATTTTCTAAACAAATAAAATACATTTCGAATTACTGTTAGTTCAATAATTTTCTGTATTAGTTTCTAAAGTTTGGGGTAAATTCAAATAAAGTACTTCTTAAGCAACTCCTTGCCTGCTTATTTATAAGTCAACTGGGTATTTGAAAATATATTAATTTAAAAACCAATAAACGAGGTTGTGACATTAGTATGTCCAGAACCCTTAAAACCAAGCAAGCGGTGTTCCAAGACCCCTCCATGCTTCGAGAATCGGAACAATATTCTTCAATTCTTACACGAAGAGCTTTATTCCTGCGCTTACTCGTCGTATGAAGTGTTTTGTCACGACCTCGTTTATTTCCAGCAACTTTTGCTGCACAATAATCATTACGTTTTTTACTCTTTGACAAGAGCTGATCACGCAAAAACATTTCCAGCTTATTCCAATTGATTCCCATTAGCTTTGTATTGACCGGCCAATTCTTTAACTAAAGCAACATTGTCGATAAAAAACAATTGAGCTGTTATAATTTTTTTCAGAAATCCAAATTAATCAATAGAATATATTTCTTAATTTTTCATAGGAAACATTCGAACTGTAAAATAGGTATGATTCTCCCTATCAATTAAAACAGACTGAGGAATAATTGGTTGTCTGATTTAGATAACTAGGGACCAACTATTATGCCTAAACCAATAATGGTTGATAAGCCTGCTAACACTGCTAAAGATACCATATATTTTTCTCCCTCCTTCCATCAAGTAACTTAAATATAACATATTATGACTTTAAAATAAAGGGAGCAATTAAAAAAATGAACATACTTGGTAATGATATAATAAACATTAAGATAAATATTTTCTATTTTCAATATTATTGCATACTATAATAAAAGAAGGAAAGTAGGGTTAATATGAAGCTGAACATTGGTGATACGCTAAGATTTTTTAGAACATCTCTGAATCTTATGCAAAAAGAGATGATGCCATCATCCAAAAATCCTTCCACTTATTCCAGAATAGAAAGTGACAGCAGGACTATAAAGATTGATGAGCTTGTGGAAATTCTTGATAATGCAGACATAAACATCTATGAATTTATCTCATATAGTAACTTAGATAAACTTCAGAAAGACTTCAGAGCTGATTATTATGCAGCCTCTGCAGATATAGAAAATCCAGTAAAAAAAAATAAAATATTGGATTATTACAATAAGTTGTCTGCAAGAAAAATGAAAAATGTGCTGGAATTATCAAATTACATATCAATCAAAGTGTACTTTCATCAGTTCTGGCCTGAAATAGAAACAATAACTGAAGAGGACAAACAGCAAGTATTCGCACTACTTTCAAATAAAACCTATTTTCTGCAATATGACTATACATTATTGTCCAATATGATTTATCTGCTTCCGCCAGTTCAGAGAGAAGCACTGATAGAGAAAGCCTATCCTATTAAAGATCAAGATAAGCGCGATCCAATAACATTGAAGTATGCCTATACTGCTATTCCTAACTTGATAACAATATATCTGCATGAGAATAACCTTAAAGCAGCACTCAAATATATAAAGATTGCTGATAATCTCATTAAAAATCAGGATAATATGAAAGCCCAGTTAGAGGTTAATTATCTGAAAAATCTGATCCTTTTCCTTGAAACAGGTGATATAGACTATGCAAATAAGCTGAATAATTATATCAACACATTAAAAGAAATTGGTAATATTGGTCAGGCGGAAAGAACAATACAGGAAATCAAGGATTTCACCTATAAAAAAAGACATCCTGATACCCCGCCTACACATATAAAATAAAAGAGGTTGTGACAAACACTCATGAGTGTTTGTTTCGATCTCACCAATTTCCAAACGGCAGAGCTGCTAAGAATTGAAGGACTTCGTTTCGATCCTCGAAGAATGGAGGGGCTTTACTCCTACGCTTCTTCGAATGCTCGAATCATACAAAGACTAGAACACTGTTTATTCGGCTTTAGGAGTCTCAGATCTACTTACGTCACAGTCCTCTTTTTTCCATATAACCAAAAAATAATTATTAGGCAGTTTCTCTTCCCTTGTATTCCATAATGCAACATTTTCTTAGTTTTTCTGATTTCAGTAATCTCTAATCAATTTCTCTCTGTCAAAGAAATCCATTTCCAAATAGCTTAAGAATAACAGCAACTGCTGTTCCCTGCCAGATATGCTACGTGTAAAGCAATGTCTGAATAATCGTAAAATCCTCAACTTTTATGGATTTTCATCAATATTTATCAATTGAGATAACTTTGCCTTTCCATCCGCATAGATAATACCCATTATTCTCTCCCAGAACTATATTTTTGCTCTTAGGGAGCATGAGTAAATATTTTAACTTCTTCCCTGATATTTTCAGCTTGCTCTAAATAGCCACTATCTTCTAAAACCGCAATAAAGCTGTGTATCTTCTGCAAATAGTTGATGTTCCCTGTTTCAAGATACGCAAGTAAATTCTTAAGGTATTTTACTTCTAAATGGAACTGAAAATTGAAAATTGTTTTTTCTTGTTTGTCACAAGTCTCCAGATACCTCTTTGCATCTTCAAATTCTTTATTATATAAACAGCTGATGACTACATTTGTTAATGCATTACATGAAAAATTCAGCGTGATATAATCTCTTTTCTCATAATATTTAACAGGAAAAGCCCTTTCTACAATCAGCCGTTTTTGTTTCCCAGAAAATTTGAACATGAGATTGGACAGCAAAACATAGTCATATTGAAGAAGTATCTTTCGTTCCATTAAATAATGGAACATTTTGTCAACCTCTTCTTGGTCAACCGCATCAATCTCTTCCCAATGTTCTGAAAATGATAGTTTTATCGAAATTAGATTAGAAGTTTCACGTATATTTCGATAGCCTAAATTGGACAGCTTATTATAATAACTAATAAGACTCTCCTTCTTTTGTTTATGACTCAAATTCTGCGCAGCTTCTGAAAGTAGTTTTCGAAATAGCCGCTGCTCTTTATCCAAATGGCTAAAGGTTACGAATTCATGTGCATTTATTGATCCAACATCCAAAATATCCAATAATTCATCTAATTTTAAAGGTCTGGTATCAGTTTCAATTCTGGAATAAACGGAACCATCAGTATATTCTGAAAGCATTTCTTTTTGTTTTAAACCTAAGTGCGTTCTAAAAAAACGCAGTGTTTCTCCAATATTTATTGACATTTTTCAACTCCTCAAAAAATAGAATTATACAACATTCAGAAACACTTGGGATTACCATTTTATTCCAATCTACTAAAATTTATACGCCGATCGTTATCAGTCTTTTTTTCTATCAAATAACACACCCAATTATTCCCTTTTCTCATATCTGTCAGCCTGAAGCCTAAACCATTCAGATAATCTTCCAATCTCTCTTTTTTTGCTATGTCCTTCAAAAAATATTGAATTTTCGAATACTCACAGGCAATCAGAAGAAGCCCGGCAGGAGTAAGTATTCTATGTATTTCTAATAAAGCCTGATCCAGATTTTCCCAGTGAAAATGCGTTTGAAAAGCTGAAACCAAGTCGAATTCTCCACATTGAAATGAAGTCTGTTCAATTGTTTGAATACTAAAATGAATACCTTTTGTATTTAGTTGATCAGCTGCCGCTGCTGCTTCTTCTGAAAGATCAATCCCATAAATCAAACTAGCTGGAAATCTTTTTTTCAGTAACTGGCTAGACGCACCGTTTCCGACACCAACGTCCAAAATCCTATCATATGAACTATTTGGAAGAATATTAATCGCCCAATCAGTCATTGGAATATATACACGATTCCAAATACGCATCATCATTCTTCCGACAAGGCCAGTCGGTTTTTTTGATTGGCGAAGAAGGAAACGAAACAAAAAAACTACTACACCTGAAATAAACAATACCCCAACAATCATCATAGTAAATACATCCTTTTCTTTGACTGATAGAAACAAGATGCCGCCTTTATAAAACAGCAGCTCTTTTTATCTGGCGCTAAATTATTGTTGCTTACTCTTTTTTCATTCAAAAATATAAAGGCTTCTCAGGTTTCTGTCAGCTCTGACTAGGGCCTGTCTGAAAAGTTAGTGGAATTCAAATTTTTCAGTAATTTTTGTTAAAATCAAGGAAGAAAACACAGGTTATGTAGGTCATAAGCGAGTATTTATGACGGTAAGTTCTATAAAAATCATCAAAATATTCACCTCTTGAGTTTTCAGATGCCTCCTAGTTAGTAGTGCTTTTAAAAACTGCTTTAAGCAGAAGAATACCTGGTATAATTGCCTTCAATAGCTGAATCTTGTCAATACTTTTGTGTTGTTTGTTCATTACTATCTTTACCTATAGTTGATATAATTTCATTTTATAATATTTCTATTAATACAAATTATAGATACATGGCTTTAACACAAATTAAATAGAAAGCAGGGGTAAATAATTTTTTCACAAACATGCTAAATGATAATTCTATGTTTTTTATAAGATACGTAAAATAAACTTATTTCCAGTAAAAAAGCAATCTAATTTTTCACTGAATAGTTCAGAACAGAACTGCTTTCATAAGCAAATCCATTCTTTCAATACCGCCTTTAAAAAATTTTATTCATTCCCTTACTCCTAAAACTTTACTCTTCACTATCCAAAAAAAAACTGACAGATGTCATTAACATTCCTCCGAGCAGAAGAAACATCATTCATCCATCAGCAGCGGATCAGTTAGTTCTTAAATTTTGCTGAAGTATTTACATAAATTAGCAGAAAGCCTATTGGAACCAAAATCAGCCAGCCAAACAGATCAGCTAATGCAGGCAGCAAGGTGGTTGCAAGGATAACAACACCAAAATAAAGTAAAAATATACCTATCGCTTTCCCCAAAGCCTGTCCATTGATACGCTTCCTTTTTTCACTGCTCATCGTATTATAACCGGCAATAAGCATCAGCCATTTTCCTCTTATTAGCTGCATACCTATTACAATAAAAATAAGACTAATAGAAAACTGTAGTGCTAAGTCTGAATTCATCTTTTTCTCACCTTATTTATGATTTTGATCTTTGCAAAAAATAATCTTTGCCGCTGAATCTCCGTATTTTTATTATATCATCTGTTGCACTCAAAAGTATTTACAAAATAAAGAAAAACAACCACGAGGATAAAAATCATATTCTCTGCAAATATTTTATCGACTCAAAGCTCTTCAAAATCCATTGATATCACTCTTACTTTAAACAAAAAAATTCTATCTTATTTTTTGATTACTGCTAAACTTCGCAATCCAGTGAAATCAAATCTTCATAGGTTTCTCTGCGAACCACTAGTGTATCTTTGCCATCTTCAACAAATATTACTGCCGGTCGTGGATTACGATTATAATTATTAGCCATTGAATACCCATATGCTCCGGTACTGCTCATTGCAAGCAAATCTCCGGCAATAAGGTCAGGCAGCTCAATCGACTTAATGAGGACATCTCCAGATTCGCAGTATTTCCCAACTAGTGCCACTTCGCTTTTGTTTCCCTCGCTCACCCGATTGGCAAGCGCAGCTGTGTACACTGCATCATACAACGCCGGTCGGATATTATCGCCCATTCCACCGTCAACTGAAACATAATGACGAATATCAGGAATCACTTTCTGTGAACCCACTTTATACAGCGTTGTCCCTGCTTCTGCAACAATATTACGACCAGGCTCAATCCAAATTTCCGGTAAAGGATATTCAAGAATCGCGCAGTGTCCCTTAACAGCTTCTACAATTGCCTGAACAAACTGTTCCGGTTTTAATGGTGTATCACTTTCTACATATTTAACACCAAAACCTCCGCCCATATTAAGGATATCCGCAATATAGCCATAATTTTCCTTATATTTTTGCAAAATCGCCATCATTTTCTCAACTGCAATAATAAATCCTTCAGAGGAAAATATCTGGGAACCTATATGACAATGAATTCCTTTTACATCCAAGCCTTCAATCTCAAGTGCTGTTGCCAAGGCTTTTTCAGCTTGTCCGCTGTTTACGTCAAATCCAAATTTAGAATCCACCTGTCCTGTAAGAATAAATTCATGTGTTTCTGCATTGACTCCAGGAGTGATTCGAAGCATCACTGCTTGCTTAACCCCTTTCGAAGCCGTCAGTTCTTTCAATAATTCCAGCTCATAAAAATTATCTATGATAATCATACCTATTTTGCTGTCCAAGGCAAATTCAAGTTCTTCTTTTGTTTTATTATTACCATGAAATTCAATATTATCAGGATTCATGCCGCCTTTTAAAGCAGTATACAGTTCTCCGCCTGAAACAACATCACACCCTAGATTTTCTTCTTCCAGCAGCTTGTACACAGCTAGACAGCTGAATGCTTTGCTTGCATATACGACTTTATTTTTGACGCCCATTTCATCCAATGTTTTTTTGAACCCTCTGGCTTTTTCCCGAATTTGTGCAACATCATAAATAAATAAAGGGGTGCCATATTTTTCAGCCAGCTCTGTTGTATCACACCCGCCAATCGCTAAATGATTCTTTTCATTATACTCTGCAGTACCAAATAATAACGACATTCTTTCACCTACTTCATTTTAGTTACTAAAAATGATAGCATAAAAATGGGGAAGTTCCTATCAGTTTCTCATTTAAAATAATCCAAGACTTAATTATCATATCAAAACTTTCTGGTAATAGAGCGAAACGCATAGCCTTTGCATCTGCCATAGATTTTGGAGGCAGCCAATCGTATATAGCCTGTACCCAGCAGCTTAGGTATTTTTTCTGCTGAAAAACAGATTGGGGTGAATAGCAAAAATAAGTATTTGTGATACCAATTGAATAACTGCTGGAGCTAAGATAAAAGTCTGAGCATAGCCAATTGAAGCTATTAAGTGAATTTTAACAAAATCAATGGATTGTCGAAGCATTAGTAAGAAAGCGTATAAGTTCTATATATTATTATTTCAATATTATGCTAATTAATATCTACACCAAATCTCAAGTAACGATCTCCCTAAGATCGATACATTATTTAAAGTTCGCTTTTTATTGATAGCTTCCTCTAAACTTATAGGTCCTTGTTGAATACTAAATATACCTAAAGTCAACTCTTCTAAAGCACCAATTTCAGGTGTACGACTGCCGCAGATAGCAATCACAGGAAGTCCGATTTTTTTAGCAGCTTGTGCAACTCCCAGCGGAACTTTCCCTCCTCCAGTTTGACCATCAATTTTACCTTCACCAGTAATAACCAAATCAGCATCCAAAATAGTCTTTTCAAAACCAATTAATTGGCTGATCGTTGCAAAGCCTGGAACAAGCTCAGCTCCTAAAAGTGCCAACGCACCTCCCAATCCGCCTGCTGCACCCGCACCCGATAAAATGCTCAAATCGATACTCGATTTTTGCTTAAATAAAACTGAAAGGTCATGAGCTTTTTTATCAAACTCATCTAGAGTATTCATATCGCCGCCTTTTTGAGGTCCAAAAACTCTTGAAAAGCCTCGCTCACCACAATAAGGATTGTCTACATCAACTAACGTAGAAATTTTAATATTTTTTACTTTTGAGAGCGCAGGAGTTAAATTAACCTCTTTCGCCGTAATCAAAGGATTGCTTCCCCATTCGAAGTTCATCTCAGCACCTAGGCCTGCCAATAAGCCTAAACCCCCATCAGAAGTACCACTTCCACCCAAAGTCACATAAATATGTTTAATTCCTTTATCAATCAAAATAGACAGCAGCTTTCCTAGCCCATACGTAGAGCTTTGTCGAAGAGTTTCATTATTTTGTGAGACAAGATGAATTCCAATAACTTCTGCAGATTCTACCACTGCCGTAGGAACACCGTCTATATCTACAACCAAGAAATTGATTTTTCTAAGTTTACCTAAAGGGTCCTGAACTTTCGCTTGATGGTAGATTCCTCCGAGAGAACTATGTATAGCCTCCATAGTCCCCTCTCCGCCATCTGCGATAGGAAAATTGACCTTTTCAATAGTAGTATTCGTGATATTTTTAAAAAATGCAGTATTTAGTTCTTTTGAACTTGCACTCCCTTTAAAAGAATCAATTGCAGCAACAATTTTCATTTACTTCTCTTCCTTTAACCAAGCACAGCCATATGGTGGCAATAAAAAGCCTCCGTTTACCTCAGTAGCTGTAATCAGATTTTTCCCCTTAACACCTTCGACCATGACTTCATGGTTACTTAAATTTGTTAAACAAGTGATGTCAGAAGTTTTACCAATTCGTTTTAGACAAAAAACCTGTTTACTTATATCCAAAACTTCTTGAGGATTATACGGATTAAATGCTTCTTCATCAGCTCTGATTCTAATGAGCTTTGTAATCCCCTCATAAATAGCTTTACGATAAGCATCTTCTTTCAATTCTGCGAATAAAACATTTTTTTGTAACTTTTCACGATTAATTCGTCGGTTAATACCCGATTTTTCCAATCCTTCCAGATCATTCTTTGAACCAAATATTGAATGGGAATAAATAGCAGGTACACCCACAACGGAAAGTAAAATATGATGTGCGGCAATCATTTTTTGAGGTGTCATTTCAGGTTCCGTTTCATCAGACAAAGCAGAACTATAATTAATATTCATCTCGTAAACAGACTGGGTACCATCAGCATTGCTTTTATAAGATACTTTTCCCTTGTTTTGCAACACTCGATTCACTAATTTTTGTCTTTCTTCATCGCTCAGAATTCCTTCAGTTGGACGCAGCCCTATACCATCATGCGAAGCAAGAAAATTAAAATATGTCGCAGTTTCGGATACTTTATCAATAGTTTTAGCCCATTCTGATAATTTGATAGAATTTCTATTTATAAAGCTATGAAGAACTAGTGGCGGTAAAGGGAATTGATACACTTGATTCGCTTCATTCTCAGTGTCTCCAAAATAACTAATATTATCCTTATGGGGTACATTCGTTTCCGTAATGATTTGAGTATTTGGTGTTAATTTTGATAGTAAGTAATTCCATAATTGGACAATCGTATGTGTCTGTGGTAAATGCATACAAACCGTTCCACTTTCTTTCCACAAAAAACCTATTGCATCCAGGCGAATTGAAGCTGCACCGTTTTGAGCATAATTCAGCAGAACTTTGGTCAGACGCACCAACATGATTGGATCTTTTACATTAACATCGACTTGATCTTCACTAAAAGTTGTCCATGCAGAAACCAGCTCACCTTGAGTATTCTTATATTCATGAAACAGAGGTGATGTTCTAGGACGCACCACTTTTGTGGTATCGAAATCTGATTGGCAGGCTACAAAAGCTTCATCAAAACCTGGCTTACGGTTAAGATAATTTTTAAACCACAGACTATCCTTTGACATGTGATTCGCTACAAAATCAAACATCAATCGCTTATTTTTTGCTAATTCCTCTATATCCGTCCAATCGCCTAAATCAGGATTAATTTGATCATAATCCACTACTGAAAACCCATCATCGGAAGTAAAAGGAAACATAGGGAGCAGGTGTACATCTGTAATAGTATCAGACAACGTTCTATCAATGACCTCTTTCAAGACCTGTAATGGTTTTTGATTTTCCGATAAAAATGAGTCTCCATATGTGATTAAATATACACTACGTTCAGATAGCGGCTCTCGTTCAACAAAGCTGCTAGTCGAAAATCCTTCTAACATTTTCCGGAATTCTTCTTCGGCAATTGCCAGTTTATTACCAGAATAAAGCTTTGATAAATAGCTTTGAATTTTATTCATATCAATCATCCTTATTTCTCTCCTTAATTAACGGATCTACAATAACTGAGGCAAAATCTTTTGCTCTTAATTCTTTGAATGTCCTATTCACTACTTTTTCTGCCAACGTTACCAACTGAACATTTTCTAAAGATTCATCGATTTTTACTAACTTCTCTTGTGGATTAAATACACGCAGAATGACCTTTTGAGAATCTTCAGCTCTTTTGAACGCTGATACAAAAACATCTTTTTGGACTGTCAGTAAGTTTTTCGTTGCAGGTAAGTTGCAAAAACCACTTGGTTGCGGCAATTCAAAGCGATCTATTCGTTCTTCAAAACTATTTAAATCTTGTATTTGGTAACTCAATTGACTATCCGTAAAAAGTTCAAATGCACGGTAAACATCCAACACATCTAGTTTAGCTTCTTTCCAACGATACCCGTATGCAAAATTAAGTTCTCCCAACATTTGTGCTTCTGGAGTCTCCACTATTTTATTATTAATACCAGAAGCTCTACCTGGTCTCCAAGATAGATCATCTCTTCCTAAAAGCCCTACTGAACGGTACAATGTTAATGCAAAAAATGATTTGGTTGCTTCGTACTCTTTCAATCCTTTAGTCAGCAGCATAACATTTCCATCTTTTTCATTTACAGCAGCCAATCGTTCCAGAGGAAATATAGGCTGTGGAGCTTCAGCAAAGCCTTCTTCTCTCCATGTTTTCAAATGTGGATTGACAATGGACCGCTTTTGTAATGAAAACCCTTGATCTCCATAACTAAAACCATCTGCATTTTCACCTTCAAATAAAACTCGTACTCTATGATCTTTAACCTCATTTAAAATATGATGTTTAATCAGAATCGTATCAGAATTCCGCTGTAAATCAATCGTTGTCTCAATTACAAGGTCGTCCGTCAGCTCCTGAAAATATTCAAGTGAAGCAGCAACTTTTATCGAAGTAGTTAACGTCATTCGTGACAACTCCGTAGAGGTTTCAATCCCCAATAAACAAAAAGAATCATTATACATTGGCAAAGCATTCATCACAGGTGAATAATCATAAGAATCGCCTCCATCAATTGTGTTCTCAAACTTGATCCAATTTGATTTTATTTGCCCATCACTTTTTCGCTGTAATTGAATTTTGCCATCTATCAAATGAATCTTATAAAATTTATTTTCAATTTCTTCTGTTTCAGAAACACTTAGAAGGTCTACTGCCAAACTTTCAGTTACAAAAAATTGCTGATAACCAAAACCGCTGAATTCAACTTCAATCGCCAGCTCACTACGATAATATCCCGGCAACTCAATTTCTTGCTCTCCCTCAGCAGTCACTTTGATTTGTTTTCCACCGGAAAGGTATGTTTGATTTATAATAGTTTGGGGTAATTGATCACCTGTAATCTTTTTTAAAACAACATTTTGAAAACGTGTAAAGACCACAACATTAATGGTTTTTGTTACCTCTTTGGGCAGTAAATTGAATACGACCAGTCCGTTTTCCTCTGGATTTATTGCTCTCGCTATCTGTTTTTTCAAAATAGTAATATAATCATCCGCAATACGTTCGGCCTTTAGTAATCGATTAATAATATTTCTATTAGTCTCATCAGAGTTACAGCCTCCGATAGAATCATGTGCATGTGCATCAAACAGTAGCTTTAGCGCAGTATTAATCCAAGCTTGAGGATATCTCCCGCCTAGTGTTTGGTGGAGAACTCCCAGAGGCTCCAACTGTTGATAGATCTTTTCTTCTACACGACTATTCAATAGTTTGATATCCACTCGCTGAGAACGAATCGTGCTGTGAATTCTTGATTTCTGGCTTGCAATAAGTTCCCCTTCTACTTTATTATTACTAGCATTCTTAACAGCTGACATAAAACTTTCATAATCCGATAAGATAAATTCATATGGCAAGTCCATTTTATTCAAATCAGCTACTACTTCTGGAAAATGAGTTCGCACTAAAACTTGATCACCGCCAGCTGGTAATAAAAGGGGATTTTCTGGATTCGTTTTTTCAGACAATCTATCTAGAATCGGCAATAAGGTTTCTTGCACATAGCTTTCATCAGTTGATAAAAACTTTCCTGGCCCATATCCATAAAAGAGATTATTCGTCAAAATACTGTCACCATTTGGTGCAACCCAATCAAAAGTAAGATCTTCTGCTAATTGATCATTATATACTCCTCGTTGTAAGATACTCGATTTTAGTTCAAAACCGTTAAAAATTGCTGGCAGATAGGCGTTCTGCCCAAAAATATCCGGCAGATAACCTACTGACATAGATTTTCCATAACTTTCAGCTCCACGTTGTCCTAACAGAAGATTTCTGATTATCGATTCGGTCTGAATCAATAGAGTATCACACTGTGTATACCACGGTCCTATGTGAATGCGATTATTGCTGATTAATTCTTTCAATTTATCATTCTTCTCAGGAACATATTTATTAAATTCTTCTGCTAATGAATATTGTCCATCAAAGCTATAAGTTGGGAATTCTGGATTATTTTCTAGGTATTCCATTAAAAAATCAAGATTCTCACACAGTAAAGTATTCGAATCTTCAATAGAAAAATACCATTCTCTATCCCAATGGCTATGAGGGACAACATAAACTTTCTTTTTCATAACAACTCACCTTATCTGATTTATAAAACAGGCATGGGAGTGGGACAGAAATAAAGTTCCAAACTCTCTTCGTATCTATCCCCGAATAAACAACGGGACAAAAGGAGCCCCTTCGGAATTAAGCCGAATGATCGGAGCTCCAGATCCTTCACCAAGTAGGTAACAGGACTCCATCTACTCTGTTGAAGCAAACCTGGTGAAGCCAGCCAACTCTAGTAGGTTTTATACATAGAAGTTGATGTGATCGAAGTACAGCGGAATGTATCAATTCTCAGCTATTCATTTTATGAATAGTGTTCCTTGACAATTTTCGGATATTCTTTCTTAATTCTCGGAGCTGATCACTTTTGTCCCGACCTCCATACCTACAATTTAAAAAATTATTTTTTTGCTTCTTTTCTTTTAATCAAGTAATTGCGGACAAAGATATTTGCAAAAGCAATAAACAATGTTCCAACAACTAAACCAACCAAGTATGCTGGTAGATTTTCAACCAACGGCCACCCCCAAATTGCTGGCAACGGCAGCCATTGAACTGCTCCCATCGCAACAGCTGTACAAGAGCCTAAAATTGCACCAATGATATTGATAGGAATAGTAATTAGTGGATTTCGTAACATAAATGGAATAGCTCCTTCAGAGATTGCCAAGAATCCTAATAAGAATGATGTTCCCCCAACAACACGAAGATCATCTGGATAAACACGACGTCCAACTACATACTTATCGATCATGGTTGATAAGCCAAGTCCTAATGGTGGAATCACAATTGCCAAAACACGTGGTGTTAGCGGGAAAATCTTATCTGCAGATAAACCAATTGCTATAGCGCCAGCTGCTTTATTAACTGGTCCACCCAGGTCGAAGGCAGTTGCTGCCGCAATAACTGCTGATAACCCAAGCTTCCCGGAACCGCTCATACTAGTAATAGCATCAGCTATCATTTTATTAAGCCCGCCAAATACCGGATCAACAATAAATAAATTCAGTATAAAAATTGCTAATACAGAAATTCCCGGAACCAAGAACATTGGCTTCATAGCATTTAAGTTCTTACTTAACTTGATTTTTTCATTTAAGAAGCGGGAAATATATCCAGCTGCAATACCTAAAACCAACGCTCCTAAGAACCCGCTGGGAATACCACCCTCAATACCCCAAAAAGTATAGTGAAGACCCGCTGCAAATAACCCCCCAGCAAAACCTGATACTAAACCAACACGATCAGAAATCGAGTACGCGGCAAACATTGCAAAAACTGGGTAGATAAATTTGAATAACATATTACCAAAGCTATCTAAATAATGTAGAAACTGAACAACGCCCCCAGCTGAATTGTACTCAGCAGCTCCGATGACTCCAGGGTCCATACCAAGCACTAAAATCCATACTAGTTTAGCAATACCTAACATTAATCCGGCAGCGACCAATAAAGGAATCATATAAGAAATGCCTGTCATGACAGAGGCCATCAATTCAGATTTCAACCCTTTTTTAGCTGATCCTGTCTGGGAATTATCATCTGATTCATTCACCACACCCTGAGGCTGTGCCAAAACTTTTTCAATGACAGCTTTTCCATTCTTCAATGGTTCTGCGACTTTAACTTCAACAAAGGGCTTTCCATTAAATCGTCCTTTATCTTTTACTTTTGTATCTACAGCAAAAATTACTCCATCCGCATTTGCAACATCAACTGCAGTGATTTTATCTTCTAAACCGTTAGCTCCTTGTTTCTCAACTTTAATTTTTACACCCAATTCCTTGGCAGCCTTTTCTAATGCCTCAGCTGCCATATAGGTATGGGCAATACCAGTTGCACAAGCAGTCACTCCAACGATATATTTATCAGATGATTTAATTTGCCTATTCTCATCCTTTACTTGTTCCTCCACAATACCGGATTCTAAAACTTTAAATAATTCATCTCTAGTATGCACAGCTTTTACTTTATCCAAAAATTTTTGATCCATTAAACGAATGCTTAATTCTGATAATAATTTTAAATGAGTGCTGCCAGCTTCTGCTTCCGGAATGGCTAATAAGAATACAGCTTCAACTTGATTAGATTGACTGATTGACGGCCAGTCTTCATTTTTCAAAGGCTCTTTTAGAGTTATTACAGCAAATCCAGCTTTTTTTACTGCTGAACTTTTACTATGAGGAATTGCTAACCCATTTTCAAGACCAGTATTTGAATGATTCTCACGTTCTAACACAGCCTGTAAAAATGCTTTTTGATCATTTAAATATCCGGCATGATACAACATCTTGCTCATGTATTCCAAGATGGAACCTCTGGAAGTCAAATCGACTTTTGTTTGGATCAAGTCTAACTCTGTCATTTTAATGATATCCATTTTTATTTCTCCTTTTCAAAAAATTAATTTGTTTACAGCTACAATATAACAAATTCTTGTAACCCGTTTCAGTCAATTCTTGGATATTTATCCAGCAACTGATATAATAAGTAAAACTAACATAAAGGCGATGACTATGGGTATTCTTATTGAAAATTATGGAAACATCATTAATGAAATGAGTGAATCAGAAAAAAATGTGTTTTATGATTTGGACAATTCTCCAGAATTGGTTAATACACTGAATCTAACAGACTTGGCAAACGTACTAGCAACCTCAAACTCTACAATTATTCGGTTGGCACAACGACTTGGCTTCAAAGGTTATTCTCAATTCAAATATGAATTGGCAAGATTAATAAAAGAAACAACCTATATTAATGAAAAAGATCTCTTATCACAATATCAGAGCTTCTTCCAAGATTCTCTAAGTGCCCTAACCTTGAACTCCTTGGAAATTTTTGCTGAGCAAATTCATATTGCTGCAAATTTATTTATTGTTGGTGTCGGGCTAACCAAACCCATAGCAGAATATACAAGTAAACGTCTCTATCAAATTAATAAAGCCTCAATGTATATCTATGAATCCCACATGCTGGATCTATTACCCCAGTTGATTAAATCAAATGATTTAGCAATCTTTATTAGTATGAGCGGAGAAACAAATAGTTTGCTAACCTCTGCTCAAAAGGTTAAACAAACTAACGGAAAAATTCTTTCTATTACCAATTCCAGAGCTAATTCTTTAAATAATATTACTATGCATAGCATTACCACTGGAATTCCGACAAATGTTTATCACAATTATGATATAACTTCACGTGCTTTTTTGATGGTAAATATTGATTTGATTTTAGAAATATATTTAAAACGTTACGTTAGATAAGCTGATTCTTGCAGTTTGATTCCGGAGCTGCGGATGCTTTTCTGAACCATTTACGTAATGCACCAACAGACAGATACTCCAATTCTCAAAGAGCGGCTGCAGAGGAGCAATCATATTTCAAAAATAGCTGAATAGCTTTCATACATTCTTTGTAAACATGCGGATATTCTTTCTAAGTTCATTTTTAATCCAGGATCATATCCGCACTCCTGCCCTTTCATTATAGGATAGATTCGTGCTCACCGCATGTCTAATGTCCTACGCTTTTCCAAATTAATGCGTTTTCATCGAGAATCAAACAAGGTAAGACTCGTAGATACAAGATTCATCCGTAGTAGAAAGTCAGTTATCAGAATGGTATGCAGAATTCTGATTGAAATAAAGTAGGTAAATATATGTTCATCATTAAGAGGTTGTTAGTATGCGAAGGCTCTGACGGGGATAAATTTGTCAGAATTTATTCTATATAAAGAGATAGCTGACCACAGAGACATAATAAAGACTGGAACACCATTTATCCGATTTTTTTCTAATATTATAGGTCTGGGAACTATTTCTGTCCCAGACCTCTCAGTTATAAATAGTTGGTTCATTGTTGTTTTATCTTTTATCCGATTAAAAAGCGGGAATAATAGTATGCTTTACTCTTTTGTACAGCTGAAGCCTTTTTTAAACAATTTATAACGATCTCAAGAATTTATTGTTTCCTGCGCTTCTTCCTGTGCAATTGTCAAAATTGCTGCCGGAATCCTGTAGGGTGAGCAGGATACATAAGTAATCGGTAGCTTTCTCAAAAAACGAATAGATTTGGGATCTCCACCTACCTCTCCACAAACTCCGATTTTAGCACTATCTGAAATAGAGCATACATTCGATACCGCAATTTTTATCAGCTCTCCTACCCCATTTTCATCCAAATGCTGAAACGGATCATCTTTTAAAAGTCCTTTATCTGCATATTCACCTAAAAACTTCGCTGAATCATCTCTGGAGAAGCCATAAGTCAGCTGCGTCAGATCGTTGGTTCCGAAACTGAAAAAGTCCGAAGTTTGAGCAAGCTTATCTGCAACTAAACAGGCTCTAGGTGTTTCAATCATTGTACCGATCTTATATTGAAGGCTCTGTCCGGTCTGTTTGAAAATATCCTCTATAGTTTCTTCCAATAGTTTCCTCAGCATTTCCATTTCTTCAGCTGTACTGATTAAAGGGATCATAATCTCTGGAATAGTAGTAAATGCTTCATTCTGATTACATTCCAAAGCTGTTTCAATGATAGCAGCAACCTGCATTTGATAAATCTCCGGCGTAGTCACCGCCAAACGACAGCCTCTATGCCCCAGCATCGGATTCTGTTCTTCCAAACTATCCATTTTTCTTCGGATTTGTGCCGGCATCCGACCCGTTGCTTTTGCAAGCTCTTCTATTTCTTTTCCTGTTTTTGGTAAAAATTCATGCAGCGGAGGGTCCAGCAAGCGAATAGTACAAGAACGGCCTTCCATTAAGCAGAAAATTTCTTTGAAATCTTTTTTCTGATACTCTTTCAGCTTTTCCAAAGGCTCCTGCAGACCTTTCCTGTCTTCTGCCAGAATCATTTTTCTCATTTCGCTGATTCGTTCTTCTCCAAAAAACATATGCTCTGTTCTTGCCAGACCTATACCGTCTGCACCTAGCTTTAATGCAGCTTGAATGTCTTCCGGTGTTTCCGCATTCGCAAAGACAAGAAGATGACTGTTCTCTTTTGCCCATTCAAGAATTTTATCCAGCAGAAGCTGTTCATCCCCTTGTTTCTTTGGGATATTCCCCTGGTATAAGGTTCCTGTTGTCCCATCAACAGAAAGAACATCCCCAGCTTTCATAGTCAGCCCGTTACAGCTGATCTGTTCCAAAAACTCATCTACTTGAAGCGCTTCACAGCCTGCTACGCAGCAAACACCCATACCCCGTGCCACGACTGCGGCATGAGAGGTCATTCCTCCCCTTGAAGTAACGATACCTTCACTGACCACCATTCCTTCAATGTCCTCTGGAGAGGTTTCCTGACGAACAAGGATTACTTTTTCTCCTCTTTCACTCGCTGCTTTCGCTGTTTCAGCAGTAAAATAGATATTTCCGCTGGCAGCACCGGGACTTGCCGGCAGCCCTTTGGCAATTGGGATTGCTTTTTCAAGTGCTGCTGGTTCAAAGACTGGATGAAGAAGCTGTGTAATCATGGAAGGTGTAATTCGTTCAAGCCCTTCTTTTTTTGAAAGAACCCCTTCTTCAACTAAATCAATACATACTCGAAAAGCGGCCTTTGCAGTCCGTTTCCCATTTCTGGTTTGTAAAATGTACAACTTCTGGTTTTCAATAGTAAATTCAATATCCTGCATGTCTTTATAATGCTTCTCCAGATTTGAACCTATTTGCTTAAATTCTTCATACACGGAAGGCATTGATTCTTTTAATGCGGCTATCGGCTGCGGTGTTCTGATCCCAGCCACCACATCTTCACCCTGTGCATTAAGCAGGAATTCACCAAAGATCCCCTTCTCGCCAGTTGCTGGATTCCTCGTAAATGCAACACCTGTACCGCTTTCAAAACCCGCATTTCCAAAAACCATTTCCTGAATATTGACTGCTGTTCCCAAATGGTCAGGAAGATCATGCAAACGCCGATATGTCTTGGCTCTCTTGTTATTCCAAGAGCGAAAAACAGCTTCTACAGATTGAAACAGCTGCTCCTTTGGCTCCTGTGGAAACGGTTTATGAACAGTTTCCTGATAGATGCCTTTGTATGCAGAAACTAAATACCGCCAGTCTTCTTCCTTCATTTCTGTATCTTCTTTGTAGCCTTTTTTATTTTTGTAAAAACTCAGCTGATCCTCAAAACGATTCTTGTTGATTCCCCAGACAACATCTCCAAACATTTGCAGCAAACGTCGATAACAGTCATAAGCGAAGCGGCCGTTTCCTGTTTTTTCAGCCAATCCATCCACTGTCTCGTCATTTAATCCCAAATTCAATATTGTATCCATCATACCGGGCATGGAAAATTTTGATCCGCTTCGAACAGAAACAAGCAGCGGCTGATCAACATCTCCAAGTTTTTTTCCTGTCTTCTTTTCTAAAGAAAGAATGTGCTGTTCTATCTCCATTTTCAGTTCATTCAGCAAGTGCTGCTCATTCTTTAGGTAATCAATACAAGCTTCAGTCGTTATCGTAAAGCCATTTGGTACAGGTAAACCCAAGCTTGTCATTTCAGCCAGATTTGCCCCTTTTCCACCCAGCAGTCCAGCCTGATCTTTTGACCCTTCTGAAAAATCGTAAACAAAAACCATTGAATATCCTCCTCTGTTCCAAATAGTGTGCCACATTCGATATAAATCGAATTATATAGTGTGTCACATTTCCTGTCAACAGTTTTTATGACGAGTGAAGATTTGACTTGATTTTATTTATGCCCCTATATATAATATATAGTATGTCACATTTAAGAGGGTAGGTTATCAACTATGCAATTAACTTCCAGACAGCTGGAAATGATTAAAATCGTAAAGAATAATGAGCCGATCAGCGGAGAAGCAATCGCAAAAACATTAGGCTTAAGCAGAGCTACTCTGCGCAGCGATTTAGCTATTTTAACAATGACTGGTCTACTCGATGCAAGACCAAAAGTAGGTTATTTTTACACAGGACAGACAGTAGAACCGCTTCTATACGAAAAACTCTATAGAAAAAAAGTAAAGGATATCATGATTCCTCCTCTACTGATTCCCCAATCAACAACCATTTACGATGCAGTAACCAATCTTTTTATGTATGATGTCGGTTCGCTCTATGTAAAAGATGATCAGGAAAAATTAATCGGTCTGCTGTCTCGAAAAGATTTACTGCGTGCGGCGATCAGCAACCCTCATACTGAAAAAACACCTGTTGCGGTAATAATGACCCGAATGCCGAATATCACTACAATAACCGGAGAACACACTATTTTGGAAGCCGGCGACCTTCTGCTTCAGCACAGTGTGGACACACTGCCGGTAGTTGATAAAGCAGAACCGGGAAAAGTAGTCGGCAAATTAACAAAAACCAAACTAATGGAATATTTTATCCTGGCAGGTAAAGATATTGAAAATGAAAATTATTAGGAGTGTTTAACTATTATGGAAAAAAACAGTGTAAAAATCTATTTAATCTCTGATTCTGTAGGGGAAACTGCTCAAAAAATTATTTCAGCTGTTTCAGCGCAATATCCAGATATCGATATGAGAGATATTCAACGTTTCCCTTTTATTACTGAAGAGGATTTGCTGCAGCCGATTTTAAAAGATGCATTACATGATAAAGCAATTGTTGTTACGACCTTGGTAAATAAGAAACTTGTGGCTCTCGTAAATAATTTTGCCAGAAGGACAGGACTTCAGTTTATTGATTACATGAGCCCGCTCAGTGAAATCATTGAAGGAACATTTGGCATCGCACCTTTACAGGAACCTGGGGCACTGCACAAATTAAATGAACAATATTTCAACCGCGTAGCTGCAATTGAATTTGCAGTCCGCTATGATGACGGAAAAGATTCTAAAGGCTTTCTGGAAGCCGATTATGTCTTGCTTGGCGTTTCCAGAACCTCGAAAACACCATTAAGCATGTATATGGCAAATCGAAATCACAAAGTAGCAAATCTGCCTCTTATTCCGGAAGTAGCCTTGCCAAAAGAACTGGACCAGATTGATCCGAAGAAAATAATCGGTTTGACAACTTCTATGGAAAGCCTGAGAGATATCAGAAAATCACGTCTGGACTCTCTCGGACTTAAAGGAGACTCCGCCTATACAAACTTTGATCGTATCAAGGAAGAATTAAACTATGCGAATCAAGTCTTTGAAAAATACAACACAATCATCATTAATGTTGATAAAAAATCAATTGAAGAAACCTGTTCATTAATTGAAAATATGACAGAAACCCAGATATAAGAAGATAAAATAGACACAGAAAGAGGGCCTGAAGTTGTGACAGAAGTGTTCTGCCTCAAGAACCAGGTAGGTAACATGCATCATCTACTCTGACGAGTCAATCGTAGTGATTTATGTCAATAAGTCGGAATATACGAAAATAGCTACTCATATTTTCAGTATAGTTCGCCTTATTTCCAGAACTGCTGTCTCTACGAGTCTAACGATTCTCGAGACAAAACATTACGCTGTATCCGTTTTTCTGAGTCTACGGTTCTCACTTCGTTCCGATCCTCGAAGCATGGAGGGGCTTTGGAACACCGTTTATTCGGCTTTAGCGGAGTCAGACATACTTATGTCACAGTCACAACCTCTTATTTTCCCAATAAACAGAAAATTTTTACAAACAAATCTCTAAATATTTCCAGGAAAGAAGGCGTATCCAGTTGACCAGACTGACACGAAATGAATTAATAGCAGAAATTATTAATCTGGAAGCTATTTTAAATCTTCCAAAAGGGACAGAACATTTTGTCAGCGATCTTCATGGAGAATTTGAAGCATTTGATCACATTCTGCGAAATGGTTCAGGCAGTATCAAAGAGAAGGTAAGGATTATTTTCGGAAAAAAACTGACAGATAAAGAAATCAATTCCCTCTGCTTTCTGATTTACTACCCTCAGGAGAAACTTGCTTTGCTAAAAGAGGAACAAATTCTGACATCCGATTTCTGGCAACAGAAAATTGAACAGCTGTTAACCATCGTGCGCTTTTGCTCCTGCAAATATACCCGCTCGAAAGTCCGCAAAGCTCTTCCGGAAAATTATGCCTATATTTTAGAAGAGCTCATCTATCCCTACGACGAAGAGGCTGACAAGGAAGACTATTTTAAACAGATTATTGAGAAAATTATTGATCTTCAGGAAGCTGAATTTTTTGTCGCTGCCCTTTGTGAACTGATCCAGCGATTGGTTGTGGACCATCTTCATGTAATAGGTGATATTTACGACCGGGGACCCTACCCTGACAAAATAATGGAAAAGCTGATCAATTATCATTCTGTGGATATCCAGTTCGGTAATCATGATATTATTTGGCTAGGTGCTTTTTGTGGTTCAAAAGCCTGTCTTGCCAACGTTCTGAGAATCTCTGCAAGATACGGCAATTTAGATCTGGTTGAAGATTCGTATGGAATAAATCTTGAGTCACTACGCAATTTCAGTAGAAAACATTATACAGATAATTTGCATTTCCAGCCAAAGAACAATCCTTACAGACAGCTTAGCACTGAAGAAAAAATCGACAGTATGCTGATTCAGCAGGCTATGACCATTATTCAACAGAAACTTGAGGGACAAATTATTATACGCCGACCTGACTTTAAAATGGAGGGGCGCCTTTTGCTGGACAAGCTTGAGGGAAATATCCTCAAATTGAACCAAAAAAACTACTCTACGGTCAACTCTTGTTTTCAAACAGTCAACATGGACTTTCCTTATCAGTTGAGCAATGAAGAGGATCAGCTTATGGAAGATCTCTCCCAACAGTTTAAAGAATCAAAACTATTGGAAAAACACATGTCATTTCTCGTTGAAAAAGGCTCTCTGTATTTAAATTATAATCATAATTTGCTGATTCACGGATGTATTCCGCTAAATGAAGATGGAACGTTTCAACCAATTCAGTTTAAAAAGTACACCTATTCAGGAAAAAAGCTGTTAGACTATTTTAACCAATGTATCCTGTCTGCATACCATAATCGACACAGTCAAATTGAAGAACTAACAGATATTATCTGGTATCTCTGGTGCGGCGAAGGCTCCTCTCTTTTTGGAAAAAAAGCAATGAAGACATTTGAACGATACTTTCTAAAAGAGAAAGAAACACATGCGGAGTTAAAAAATCCTTATTACAAATTGCGTGAAGATGAGCAGATTTGCATGAAATTAATGAAGGAATTCGATGCTGACCCTGCTTTGGGTAGCATCATTAATGGACATACCCCAGTAAAAGTGATGAATGGTGAAGCACCGATAAAAGCCAATGGAAAAATGCTGGTCATTGACGGCGGATTTTCTAAATCCTACCAAAAGATTACAGGAATTGGCGGCTATACACTTATTTCAAACTCCTATGGCATGCATCTGGCAGCACACAAGCCTTTTACAAAGAAAGAAGCAGCGATTCGCAACAGCGATGATATTGTTTCCAGCAGACAAATCATTGATCGAAAAAACAATCGCATTAAAGTTAGAGATACAACGATTGGTCAGTCGCTGAAAGAAGATGCTTTAAATCTGCAAAAAGTGTTGACAAAAAAACAAAGGAAGCTGGAATAATTAAATTCCTGCTCCCTTTTTGATATTCCAATGTTCCGCCTGTTCAACTGACAGCTTCGTTGGCTTCCTTATTTTTACGCTTCTTGGTAAACTTCTGATTTTTCAGTTCAAACACTGTATCACATGCATTTGCTACATCCTGTTCATGCGTTACAATAATGATACATTTATGCTCTTCATGAGCAACCTTTTGAAAAAGTTTAACAATGTCCTCAGATGTTTTTTCATCCAGATTCCCTGTCGGTTCATCCGCTACAATCAGCTCATGATCACAGCATAATGCACGAACAATTGCTACCCTTTGTTGCTGTCCACCGGATAATTGAGTCACATTTTTCTTTGCCAGTGCTTCATCAATACCGACTGCAGCCAAATGTTCAAGGGCACGGCCCCTTCTGTCATCCTTTTTCAATCCTGAAATAGCCATAGCAGTAAGAACATTTTCCAATGCTGACATATAAGGAAGTAAATTATAGGCCTGAAAAATAATCGATACATCATTTCGGCGGTAATTTCTCAAACCAATATTTTTTAAAGATTCTCCATTGTATTGAATCGTTCCGGTTTTTGGTACATCCAATCCTGAAATCAGTGACAGAAAAGTTGTTTTCCCTGATCCGCTGGCACCTAAAATAGCGTACATCTTCCCCTTGTGAAATTCCAGATCCACATCTTTATATAAATATTCTTCTTCCTGTTTGTACCAGTATCCTACATTTTTAGTTTCTAACATTTATTTACCCCTCCTATGTTGTCAAAATTTTACGCGGCTGCAGCCGAATAATTCCAATTGAAGATAACAGAATTGACCCAAAACTGATCATCAGACCCATTCCAGCCAGCATTGCAATTTGTTCTGCAGTAACCTTAATATCCATATCTTCAATTTGTGCAGCTGCTTCCTGTGAGCTTGCTCCAAGACTTCCAAAGTTGCCAGGACCACCGCCCATATTACCTTGTTGACCTCCTGGACCTCCACCTGCCATTTGAGCATTATCATTACCATTCGCGGCTGTCTGACTTGATTCTGTCTGCTGCTGAATCAGCTGTTCACCAACAACATTTCCGACAACATTTCCACTAACAGAGGCAACTGCTAATGCAATCAACATACAAACAAATATTTCAGTAAAAAATTGCATAATGACTTTTGCCCTTGCTTCACCCATTGAAAGCAGAACACCAATCTCATATCTTCTTTCACGAATTGTCATCATAACAATCAGTGTCAGAATAATTACACCTGCAACAGCAACCAAAATCACAATATTTCTTGCAAAGCTTGCCACATTATTTAATGGCTGCAGCATAGACTGATACATTTGATCATTCGTTTGCAGACTAAAAGTGTCAGTATCAATCAGTGCTTCTGCTTCTTCGACAAATGCCTCCATTTTTTCAGGATCAGTCAGGCTATAACTTGCTGAATCAATTGTCCCTTCTGAATCATCCCCCTTAAGTGTATTGGCAAATGTATACGAGCTGTACAAAGTATTGGATGGGTTCAGAAAATTGAACATCATCCCCATGCTGCTCCCGCTTTCTGACGTTTCAAAAATTCCCTTTACAATAACTTCATAGGTAGTGTCTTCGTCATCAGGACTTGTAATAGTAAATGTGTCGCCTACACTTAATTCATTGGCATCCGCTAATGTCTGCTCAATAACAACATTATTTGTATCCTCATCAGCAGAACTTATTGCCTCTCCCTCAACAATAGTGGAAGTACCCTCAGAAAATCCTGAATACATGGATAGATCCATCACACCAGTTACCTGAAAATCGCTTTGCATCATTGCAGCACCGTCACCGGTCTGTTCGCCTCCACCCATCATTCCGCCGCCTCCGAAGCCGTTCGTGCCGCCTTCAGCTGTTTCTGTTGACGCAGAATCTGTTGTTTCGTCTTCGCTGGAAATTGGTATGATATCATCCGTCGCTCCTGCAGAGGATGAAGAAATAAATGAGTAGCTTTTAACGTTATCCAATGCAGCAATCTTTTCTGCATCCTCCAGATTTACCGGTGTTACGCTAAAACTTCCCGGATCAAATCTTTCGCTGCTTCCGTCAGAGCTTTCAGCTCTCTGTATACTGCTCTCTCGGTTGGTACTCAAGGTTACGGTTGCTCCTACACTTTTCTTTGCGTTTTCAGTTGCTGTCAAGGCTGCGCTTCGAATAGTCAGCCCTGCCAAAACAAATATTAAAATCGCTGAGAACACAGCGCTCAGCAGTAATGTCCGTCCTTTCTTTGCTTTCATACTTAACAATGCCCGTCTAATAAAATCCATAAAAATCCTCCTAGCTAGATAATCCTTTCGGAACTATCATTACTTTATTCCTGCCAACTTAAATAGAACTTAAAATTCCATAACAAAATTTCACCTTGCAAAAAAAAGGTAAAGATGTTTAAATGGAACTGTCTCAATTTATTTATAGAAAGGACAGTACATTGGTTAAAAAGAAAATGAGCCTATATGGAGTGGTTTTCCTTGTCTGTTTGTTTCTAATATTCACCTATTTCTTCTCAACGAATACAGTTGATTATGCAAAAGAAGAGAAAATAACACAGACTTCTGAACCTGATATAGTGATAGAGCCTCCTGCTCAGCCCATTGCAGGAAAACAGGAAAGTAATCCTGAAACAGCCATTGAAATAGTTGATGCTGAAGAGCTGGACGTTTTTTATGATCAAATACAAACGATTATCAATAAAGCTTCTGTTGATTTTTCCGGAGATTTCGCTGTGACATATATAGACCTGTCAACTGGAAAACAATTGTCAGTTAATGGCGACAAAGAATTCTACACTGCAAGTACCATTAAAGTCCCTCTGACTATGATGGTTGCAGATAGAGTTAATGAAGGTGTCCTTCACTGGAATGATAAAATTGTTTATAACAAAGAAAGAGATTATGAAGAAGGAACTGGAAAGATAATCAACAATATTCAACCCTCCTATTCTTTAAACACTCTTCAGGAATACAATATTACTTACTCAGATAATATTGCGAAAAATATGCTGTACAGCTTATTTGGCGGAGAAAAACAGGCTAAACGTCAGCTTTACAGATACTTTTTTTCTCGTGAAACAGATGTAGAAGATGTCCAGTTTACATCGGAAGAAGCCGCTTCCATCCTTCAGATACTTTATCAGGAAAAAGCTGAAAATGCTGAATACCAAAAAATTTATGATTATATGAAAAAGACTGTTTTTCACGAACGCTTAGAAACCTCATTAACGGAAGGAAAAGTCGCACATAAAATCGGTTCTTACGATAACTATATTCATGATATTGGTATTTTGGAAACTTCACATCCATTTATTCTTTCTGTTTTTACAAAAGAAGAAGTTTCCGGAACCGGTGCAGAAGCTATTTCAAGACTGACAGATCAACTATGGAAGCTTCAGTCTGAACACTACCCTTCTTCTGCCGCTTCGCCTCAACAGCTGATACAACAAGCAGGTGCATAAAAAGTAGAGACCTCTGAACATTCAATAATACATGTTCAGAGTTTTTTTGTGCGCTAATCATTATTTTTATAAAATCTAAAAAAATACTAAAAAGTTTTTTATCCGTTACCCTTCCCCTTCTGCTGTTCTTTTTATCCTATCCTAACAATTGATAATGATTATCATTACAAATTAGAAACAACACAAATAAAAACACATTAAAACAAAGGTTCAACCTAATTGATAACCACTATCGTTCTCAATTAGATGAATTCATTATCAATTGCAATTGAATTTATGCTACTCTGTATATGAGGAGGGATCATGATGAAATTATCAAAAGAAAAACAAGCAGCATTATCCACTGTTTTTTGTTTTCTATTTATGATCACAGGTCTGCTGTTAGAAAAATCAGGAAGTTCTATCTATCCAATCAGTTTTGTTTTAGCAATAATCAGTGGTGGGGCAAAGCAGACGAAAGAAGGGATTTTAGACACCTGGAAAAATAAACATCTGAATGTGGATTTATTAATGGCACTGGCAGCTGTTGGAGCCTGCATTATCGGCAACTGGTTTGAAGGAGCCATGCTCACTTTTATCTTCTGTCTAAGCGGAGCACTGGAAGAATACGCAACAAACAAAAGTAAAAAAGAAATTTCCAATCTGATTAATATGCAGCCGGAAACTGCCTTGAAACTCATGGAAGATGGAAAGACGATTGAAATACCTGTTTCTGAGCTGAAACTTAAAGACCATGTATTAGTCCCAAAAGGCTCCAGCATTCCAATTGACGGCATCCTTTTAGCAAGGGACAGTTCAATTGATGAAGCAGCAATCAGCGGAGAATCAATTCCTGTTGAAAAACAAGCCGGTGCTGAAGTGTTTGGAGGAACGATTAATTTGGGTGAAGTGTTTACCATGGAAGTCAGCAAAAAAAGTGACGATACTCTCTTGGCAAAAATTGTTCGACTCGTTGATGAAGCGCAAAATACGCCATCTCAAACGGCAAGCTTTATTGACAAAATAGAAAATATCTATGTAAAAATTGTACTGATTATTGTTCCCTTAATGATCTTTATTCCTTACCTTTTTCTAGATTGGAGTTGGAATGAGAGTTTCTATCGGGGAATGGTTCTGTTGGTCGTTGCTTCCCCATGTGCGCTCGTAGCCTCGGCAACACCTGCAACCCTTGCAGCAATTTCAACTGGAGCTAAAGACGGCGTTTTGTTTAAAGGAGGTATTTATCTCGAAAACATTGCTGATCTGAAAGCAATCGCATTTGATAAAACCGGTACACTGACAAAAGGTGTCCCAGCGGTCACAGATGCACTGTTTTTGACAGAAAATCGTGATGGTTTGGATATATTACTGGCGATGGAACAGCAATCTACCCATCCGCTTGCACAGGCGATTGTGTCTTTTTATAAAGATCATAACGAAAAAATTATTGAAGACTTGGTTGTTCATAACATCGTAGGATTTGGGATGGAAACTGTTGTTGAGGGCATCACTTGGCGTGTTGGAAAGCAATCCTTTTCTGATGAAGAACCGTTAAAACCCGAATTAATTCAACAAGTTGAAAAACTTCACAGCGAAGGAAAAACAGTTATTTACTTGTTTAAAGAAAAAGAAATTGCAGCTTATTTCGGGTTGCTGGATCTGCCTAAACCGGAAGCAAAGAATGTCTTAGAGTACTTTAAGAATGAAGGAATCCATACAACAATGATTACCGGTGACCATTTAAAAACAGCGCAGGCAGTGGCAGCAGACCTTCCTATTGATGAAATCCATGCAGATTGTTTGCCTGAAGATAAAACAGCCTTAATCAAGCAGCAAAAAGAAAAATATAAGGTGAATGCGATGGTTGGAGACGGGATTAATGATGCCCCTGCTCTTGCAAACGCAACAATAGGCGTGGCAATGGGAGAAGGAACAGATGTGGCGATGGATGTGGCAGATATGGTTTTGATGAAGAATGATCTTGAAAAACTTCAGATGAGCCACCTTTTGTCCAAGAAATTAAAGCGAATTGTTACACAAAATATTATTTTTTCAGCAGCAGTTATCCTTCTTTTAATCCTATCCAACTTATTCCAGGTAATAAGTTTACCTCTTGGAGTTATCGGCCATGAAGGAAGTACCATTCTGGTGATTTTGAACGGTTTAAGATTGCTGAAAACAATTCCGTTTCCCACATCTAAAGATTCAAGTTCTCATGAACAAATGACTGGAAAGCTGATTGAAAATCGTTAATCGAATTGCTGGAACAGCAACAAAAAGAGTTTCTCCCAGCACCCTGACCAAGCTATAAATTATAATAAAAGGTCGTTTATAAATGATATTCAATGATAGAAAATGTTAACCTGTATACTTCAATGACAAGAACAAAACAGCTTTAAACCTGTATTAAAAGCTTGCTTCCACGCTTCTTCAAATGCTCGTCACCTATCCAGTAGTCATATATGTAATATTACTGGATAGGCTCCATATTTCTTGGATTAGAAGCATAACTTAGTTTTAATTCATTCAATATGCTATCATTATCAGGAAAAATCCTTTTTATTATCTATGAAGTTCAGATTTACAGTTCTTTTTCCAAAATATCTGCAATTCTCTGAGATGCATGCCCATCTCCATAAGGATTACTCGCCTGACTCATTTTCTCATACTCCGCAGGGTCTTCCAACAGCCTTTTAAAATTCGCATAAATGGTTTCTTCGTCTGTTCCGACGAGCTTCAACGTTCCTGCCGCAATGCCTTCCGGTCTTTCCGTTGTGTCTCTAAGAACAAGAACCGGCTTCCCCAAAGACGGAGCTTCCTCCTGAATTCCGCCGCTGTCAGTTAGGATCAGGTAGCTCCTGGCAAGAAAATTATGAAAATCAACGACTTCCAAAGGTTCGATTAAGCGAATACGTTCCTCTCTGCCCAAGTATCTATTTGCCGTTTCTCTTACCTTGGGATTAAGATGGATAGGATAAATGGCTTTAACATTATGATGTTCATCAATAATTCTGCGAATTGCCTTAAACATGCGTTCCAGTGGTCCGCCCAAATTTTCTCTTCGATGGGCTGTAATCAGAATCAGACGATCCTCCCCTATCCAGTCCAGCTCCTCATGTTTGTATGAAGATGTCACAGTCGTTTCTAGAGCATCTATTCCAGTATTACCAGTAACATAGATGTGCTCCGCTTTCTTCCCTTCGTTTAACAAATGTTCCTTTGCTGTTTCAGTCGGAGCAAAATGAAATTTACTGATTAACCCGGTTGCCTGACGATTAAACTCTTCTGGAAACGGTGAGAAAATATTGTAAGTCCGTAGCCCTGCTTCTACATGACCAACTGGAATTTGGAGATAGAAGCAAGCCAGCCCTGTAACAAAAGTAGTGGTTGTATCTCCATGAACAAGCACTACATCTGGACGTTCTTTTTCCAAAACCTCTTTAATACTAAGAAGTATGTTTGATGTAACATCGAATAACGTCTGATTTTCTTTCATTACAGCCAAATCATAATCGGGCTTCACGTTAAAAACATGTAAAACCTGATCCAGCATTTCCCGATGCTGACCAGTCACACAGACCTTTATGTCCAATTTTTTTCGACTTTTTAATTCATTTACTAATGGACACATCTTAATTGCTTCTGGTCTCGTACCAAAAACTAATAATACTTTTTTCATAAATATACGCCCCTCCTGATAAAGCAGCTCATTTTTTATACTTATACTATTCTTAAACATTATATTGCTGTTTCATATCCATCGTTAATTATAGCAGTTTTTCATCAACTATTTAAGCTTACACATCCTTTTGAAGTTCTTTCATTCTGTCAGCAGGCAATATAGTAGGAGAACAGTCTGCCTCTTCTTCATTTGTGGTAATTGAAATGACTCATTCAATCGTTACTCCTGTGAGAATTTCTGGAATATACAGCCAGCTATCTGTTATATAATTAAACTTTTTACTTCTACACTTTTAAAGATGAGAAACGAACTGAACCTAACAGTAAAATGAAAAAATTTACTGTTAAGGAAAAAAACTTGTCATCTTTTATTGCAATGAATGATTTGATTCGGTATAATGATTACTGTTGAATTACATTTTGGGCTCGCCTGAATTGTAAGACCTTATTTTATCGGAGGTGAAAGAAATGCCAAATATTGAATCTGCAATCAAACGTGTACGTACTAACGCAAACGCGAATGCTAAAAATTCATCTCAAACAAACGCTATGCGTACAGCTATTAAGAAATTTGAAGAAGCTGTCGCTGCCGGAGCTGACAACGTGGATGCATTATATAAAGATGCTGTAAAAGCTATTGATATGGCTGAAACTAAAGGTTTGATCCATAAAAACAAAGCGAACCGCGACAAGTCTCGCCTAAGCAAAAAAGTAGCTAAATAATTGATTTTTAGAAGCTGATTTAAGTCAGCTTCTTTTTTGTAGTGCGCCAAGCATAGCAACTACCTAGGTGGTGAAAGTCCACTGCGAGGGTACATATCGACCAATCGCTAGAGAAACGCAAGGCGGCATTCGTGAGGATGTGGCTGAAGGAAGCGTGTATCAAATTCTTGGCTCTACGAACAGAAACCTGATACCAAGGCTCGGTAAGTGGATAAGGTTCCTATACAAACCAAAGTCCAAAAGATGTGCGTAAACTTATCGGGTAAATCAGGCGAGTAAAAGAAGAAAGTTAGTTGTCTTACCCTGGGAGGTCTCACGAACGATTGAGGAGTCCCCTAGTAAGAAAATCGGTCGAAAAAGGTTTAGCGTGAGAAGTCAGCCGAGGTCATAGTAGTGGATTATCCAAAGTTGTTCATAGAGCGTCATCCACTAAATGACTAAAGCAAAGAGGAATCCCCTTTGCCTTAGATTATTATCTAAACGTACACACTGCAATATAAAGTTGAACCGCCGTATGCCGAACGGCTTTTACGGTGGTGTGAGAGGGGGCGGAAAGTCAGTTAGCTTTTCCCTCTACTCGATTCCAATGATATAACTATTAGAAGGCTTAGAAAAATTCAGATAAAAAGCTGCTTTAACAGTTCCCATAAGCAGGCAGATTAGATTGATTCAATCATTTTCTTTTGGCCTATAAATACAATATATCTTCAAAACAAAATCAGTGATTTTCTGGATATTTACAGACTCAGAAGAACACTGATTTTATTATTTGGAACACTTTTTTCTTATTTGTTTTCTATAAAACCTTATCTGAAATCTTTAGAATAAACAACTCAAATTGTAATTCTTTATCCATTCTTCCAGTTTTGACTGAAAAATCATTTTCCACCAGTTCATCATAAATTTTTTCCAATCTCTGTAATTTGAAGCTGCGGCTTTGCTGCAGACCCAATTTAATTCGATAAGGATGAACCTTCAATGCTTCGGCTATATTTGACTGCTGATAGCCCAGCTGAGACAATATCTTTGTCTGGAGCAGCAGACGTATCTGACTTAATAGGATGGCAGTCAGCTTGATCGTTTCTTCTCCCTGCAGCAAAAGATCCTGATAAGTCTGAATTGCTTTTTCACTATTGCCTGCCAAAATCTCTGCTGTAAGATCAAACACATTATGCTCTAAGGATTTTGGTACCAGTTCTTCCACTATCTCCAAAGTAATCCTTTTATCTTCAGAAGAAAAAAGAAACAATTTTTGCAGCTCTCCCATAATCTTCGTCAATTGGAAATCAGATAAATAAAGAAGCTTATCAAATGCTTTAGGTTGAATCTCATAGCCTTCATTTTTAATAGTTTGCTGAGTGTACTCTTTTAATGCCCGCTCATCCATTGGAGAAACATCAACCACCACCGCCTGTTTCTTTAGCAGTTTGGTTATCTTCTTTCTTTCGTCCAGCTTTTCAACATGTGCCTGAAAAACAACCACTGTAGAAGATGAGGGCTGCTCAAGATATGCAGTTAACTCTTTCATATCATGTTCGACAGGCGCAGCTTTCTTTTCACTGGTTAAAAAATAAGGATTCTCTATAAAAACCAGCCGATGATCCCCAAAAAAAGGTAACGTGTCTGCTTCAGCCAATGCTGCAGATAAAGAGATTTCTTCCATGTCATAAGAAGTTATATTAAATTCCTCTTCTCCTGATTGAAATAAGTGGTTCTGTAATTCTAACTTGAACAGTTCACTCAAATAGGTTTCTGTTCCTAAAACCAAATATAACGGAGCAATCTTACTCTCACGAACATCTTTCAATACTGTCTGCAAACTCATCTGATCCCTCTTTTCTCTTATTTATCCTAACATTCTCAAGTGTCAAAAGCTAGTCTGATCCTGTCACTGTTTTTAATTGCAGATCAGGTGAAAAAAATGACCACTCACAGTAAATCATTCCCTGTTTGTCGGTTCGATATATCTTCATTTTTTCTTCGTTCAGCTTTTCAAGTGTTTCTTCATGCGGGTGGTTAAAATGATTGTTTTGTCCACAGGAAATAACTGCTTCCTGCGCAGAGACAGCCTTTAAAAATTCTCGAGTTGTTGATGTTTTACTACCATGATGTCCGACTTTTAAAATATCTGCTGACAAAGCAGGAAATGCCTCAACCAACTTTTTCTCCCCTGTCTCCTCTAAATCTCCTGTAAACAAAAAACGCTTCTGCATTATATTGGTATAAAGAACAAGTGAATCATCATTGCTTCCTGCGCCAGCTTCCATAGGAGCTAATACTTTGACATCTAACTCCCCAGGTAAATCAGCTTTTGATTTAATGCTATAGAAAGAAGTTCCCTTCCTCTCCATTTCTTGAATTATTTGAAAAAAAGCAGTATCCTGTTCTGCTCCTTCAGAAAAATAAACAGATTCAATTTTTATTTTTTCACTAACAGCCAGCAAGTCGCCCATATGATCTGTATCACTGTGTGTTATAAAAACTTTATCAAGCTTTTTGACCCCTCTGCTCTTAAGAAATGGAATCACCGTATATTCTGCTGGACTTTTCTGCATTGTACGAGTTCTCCACGGCTCGGTCTGAAATGTGATCCTTCCGCCTGTATCAATCAAAATTGACTCACCACCAAAAGGAGCCTGAATGAATATACTGTCTCCTTGTCCAACATCTATAAAAGCTACAATCCCTGACTGCAGCACATATTTCTGAAATAAAAGAAACACCAATATTCCTGTATACACTAAAGCCTTTATTTTCTTATCAGGAAGATAAAACAGAATAAGCAAAACCAGGATAATTTCTGCCGCAAAAAGAATGAACGGTATCTTTCCAATGGCTGCAGAAAAGAACTGCTCCTCACTCATACTGGCAAATACTTTGTTCATTTGAATGAGGCATATTTCCAGCAACTGGCTGAGTATTGTCTTTTTTAAAATAAAAGACAATACAAATCCACTTGTCAAAGCCGGTAAAAGCAGATTTTCAAAAAAAGGAAGTAAAATAAATGTTAAAAGAATCCCAAGCGGCTGCCACTCATAAGTAGTCATTCCCAAGATCGGAATAGTAAAGATAGAAAGTAGTGCAGAGAAAAGAAATTTCCGAAAAATTGGAGAGCTTACCGTTTTTAGCGCTTCACTTAAATAAATAATGGAAAAAGACAGAAAATAACTGTACTGCCCTGCTAAAGTAAAAAGCAGAAAAGGCTGAATGAGTACCGCAAAAAATAAGGTCAAGCTCCAGATATCCAATGTGGAGAGGTGAAGCCGAAAGCGATTGCTGCCTTCTGAAAGATTTTTTTGAAGCAGCGCCCGAACCACACTGACAGAAAAACCTGTAAGTCCTGCGAAAAGAAAAGAAAGCAGCAACTGCCACCAGAAAAATGTCTCTATAGAAACACCCAGTCTGAGCAGCGTGTATCGCAGCAGGTTGGCAAAAAAAGCAACGTGCATACCGGATAAACTGAAAAGATGTAAGATACCCAAGCTTGTAAAAATTTCGTTCAGCTCATCATCTCCTGCTCTTTCTCCAAACAGAAATATCTTACAGTAAACGGCTGTAGTTGGATAGAGTACTTCATTACAATATAGCAACGCTTTTTTCCGAATTACGGACAGTTGCTCAAACAAAGAGAAGAATGGAGCCTTTACATCTTTTTGACTATGAATTTTTTCAATTCTCAGAATCTGATTTATATGATTCTGTCTAAGATATTCTGCATAATCAAAACCGTTTAGATTTGTTTTGCCTGACGGAAGTTCAAAACTTCCTGATACACATACCTCTGCTATTTCTGTCTGATGAAGCCAAAATTGCTGCTCCTGTTCTGAGGACAGCTGGTAAGTTCCCTTTACAATCAGCTGTCTGTCCTCAGTCAAGTCCCCTTCCACCTGTAAAAGATCACCATCTACTTTAATTTTATCAGGATGAATACGCAGAATTTTTTCTGTAACCGGACCTCCAAGCTTCTGTTCAGCCTCTTCTTTAATCAAAACATTAATCGAAATGAGAATAGTAAAAAAACTGCACAGAAAACCCGCATAAATAATCTTACGTTTTCCTGTGCTTACTAATCGGATGATACTGTATATCCATAAGATCAGGGTAATACTATTAAATTGTAGAATCACACAATTTCCGGCAACCGCAAAAAGAATTGGATAAAACCAATAATTAGTCAGTTCCTGAAGCAGGCTCTTCAAATGAGCTGAGTTCCTCTTCTCCTAATTGAAGTTCAGCAAAGTATTTTTTGGATAAGGTTACTTTTTCCGCTACGGCCCCTGCTTTTGAAATCAGTTCAACTGCATAAGGGTCATTTCTATAATCTTTCAGGTAATGAATTTTCTTGATTCCAGCCTGTAGGATCATTTTGGTACATTGCAGGCATGGAAAATGTGTGACATAAATTTCCGCCTGATCTGTTGGAATACCGAATTTTGCGCATTGTAAAATGGCATTCATCTCCGCATGTATTGTTCTTACACAATGACCATCTACGACATAACAGCCGTCGTCAATACAATGAACATCACTGCTGACAGAACCATTGTAGCCTCCTGCGATGATTCGTTTATCCCGCACAATAGTTGCCCCGACTTCCAGACGAGTACACGTGCTTCTTAAGGCCAGCAGCACACTCTGTGCCATAAAATACTGATCCCAAGGTATACGTTCCACTGTCAATATTGCTCCCCTCCATCTCATAAATCTTCTTTTGCTGAAACTTAAGCTATACAAATAGTACGTGAATTAGAAATTGCCGTCAATAGGATTTACAAAATAATTCGTATTAAGAGACAAAAATAGAGTCTCTTAACTTCTCAAATGTTTTCTCTCCGATTCCAGAAATATCAGACAATTCCTCAATAGAGCTGAATCTGCCATTCTCTTCTCTGTACTTAATGATCTCCTGTGCTTTTTTCTCCCCAATACCCGATAGAGTCATTAAAGCTTGTTCATCTGCAGTGTTTAAATCAATCTTACCACTTTGTGAATTATTGGTTTTATTGACTTCGTCTACAGCACTTATAATTTCCTCTCCTTCCTCAGGAACATAGATGACCATTTGATCTTCCAGCCGTTGAGATAAATTGATCTGCTTTTCATCAGCTGATTCAGTCAGCCCTCCAGCCATTTCCAAAACGTCCCATACTCTCATTTCTGAACTAACTTCATAAATCCCTGGAACTGCAACTGCTCCCTTTACGTCCACATACACCTGCTCCTCTTCAAATGAGCTTTCCTGTACAGCTGCTTCAGAAGTTGAAGTAGCTGCGTACCACTCTTCCTGCGGTTGCTCACTGAGGATGGGTTTTAGGAAGATTAAGCGATAGACACAGAAAATGATACAGCAGAAAATCACAGCTCCCCCACCCAGCCAATAACGATAAGTAACGATTTTTTCCTTCATAATCCTCCCTCCTAAAAAATAATACGCATTTTTTAGCTTTTGTTGATAAAAAAATAGTTTGTCGATCGTATAATAGGATGAAAGGAGGGCCAGATATGGATGCAAAAATTGTAGAATTAATGAAGATGAAGGACTTCAGGGGGTTGGAATTGCTGATTAACTCTTATGGAGAAGAAATTATCAAGACAATTAATGCGGTATTAAATCGTACTGAAGAGCACAATTACCATAAAGAAGCAGAAAATGAAGTTTTCTACAAAATTTGGAGATCAATAGATCAGTTTGATGTATCGAAAAGCAGTCTGAAAACCTGGTCTCTGACAATCACCCGTAATAGCTGCATTGATAAAAAAAGAACTATTATCCGTAAGCAAAAACTTGTACCTCTTGAACAAGCAGCAGAATCTAAAATATATGATCAATACTTTGAAAAAGAAGAGTTTCTGGATTTGATTTGCAGTCTGAGCAGCGAAGATCAGCTGATTTTTCTTAAATATTATTACTATCAGGAAACTCCGCAAATGATTGCAGAGGAACTGCAATTGCCGATCACACAAATTTACAATCACCTATCCAGAGGTCGAAAAAAACTCAAAAAAAATTTACAGGAAGGAGTAATAAATCATGGCGAATACTTTTAGAAAAAGTGTCCGGAAACTGAATCAGGAACAGATGAATCAAGACGCATCTGCACTCTTTTCCAGCGAGCAGAAAAATGCACTTTTCAAACAGACTAAGATGTATATTTTCCTGCAGGAGCTGCTTGAGTCAGTCAAAGGTGAACTTGAGGCAGAGGAAGAAATCCAATCCTACTTTCCTCTGACAACTGATGGCCCCAATCTCAGCTTTATGAATGTTGGTTATTTGGGCATTTATCATCCAAAAACAGAAAAAGGTCGTAAATATATCAAAGATTTTCATGATTTGAGAGGAAACAGATTATTAATCTTTACTGATCAGAGGATTATCTTTTTGACAATCATTGAATATATTGATCAGGGGTTATTTTACAGCTACCCATATGAAGCGATCAGCGTGATTACCGTGAAAAAAATGAAGAGCAGTTATTGGGAGCGGGAAGGTGGTTTTCGATTTATCAGGAAAAAATTAATTAGTTATTACTTCGACTTTGAATGTGAAAACAGTATTTTTTCGGAGTTGATCGATGAAGCAGATGCCCAGCTTTTCTTAGAACAAATATCAGAAATTGATAAGATGAAAAATATTTCAATTAGAGAATCCGTCTACAGAAAAAGAAAATTTGATTTCCTGATTAATAATTTTCAAATGGGTTTGCGAATTGGTATTTTCTTATCCTACTCAATGATTGTTCTCTTTATACTTTTCTTTTTGCTGGGAGTTGTGTTTCATATTGGTCCGTGGGCCGACTTGATACCAAAATACTAACGCTAAAAATACACCTGTATGCCATACCTCAAACGGCTCACAGGTGTATTTTTTTATGAAAGGTTCGTCTAATTGTACTTGTAAATTGGGAAAAATCTACATCCACTATGTGAACACGATGTTCAGTCAATAACTATTATTACTATTTTTCTTCCAGCTCATTTAGGTAATCCAAGGCATCCTGAACGGTTTTTACAGGAACAATTTTCATATCTGTTCCAATTTTTTCGGCTGCAGCAAGTGCTTCTTCGTAGTTGGTTTTGGTCTCTGGGTACTCTTCTTTTAATTCGTCAGATATTTCATCATCTGGAGCGAAAAAGATTTCTGCCCCGTTTTCACTGGCAGTTACCACTTTCTTATCGATTCCTCCAATTCTTCCAACTGTTCCTTCAGAATTAATCGTACCTGTGCCGGCAATTTCATGACCTTTCCGAATTTCTTTTCCTGTAAGCAATTCGTATGTCTGCAACGTAAACATCAGCCCGGCTGAGGGCCCTCCGATGCTGCCTGCATCAATTCTCACATCCACATCTGTCTCAATCTCTGTATGATCCGTCAGTCCAATACCAATCCCCGGATTTTTTGTGGAAAGCTCCATTAATCTGCCAGATGCTTCCTTTTCTTCCCCATCATGTAAAAACGTTACTGTTACTTTTTGACCCACTTCCTGGCTTTTTACATACTCTATCAGCTCTTCGCTGTTCTCAAATATTTTTCCGTCAACTCCTGTTACTGTGTCACCAACTTCAATTTTATTCTTAAAATCTGATTCTTCATCGATCGTCAAAACGTAGACACCTTTATACTCCATCCGATAATCAATTCCTGCGAGCCTCAACGCCTGTTCAATTGCAGCATTTTGAGAAGAATCCATGTAGTATTGTTGAATTTGTTCGTATTCCTTACTTGTGCTGCTGCCCATCAGCTCCTCTTTGCTTAGCAGCTCATTGAAATCCGTAAAATGGGCTACTATAGCTGATACAGCAGTTGCTCTTCTCACACTCACAGTTGTCAGATAAAAGCCTCCGGCTCCTTCATCTTTCTTTCCATCCACTGTTACAAAGTCCTTCAGATTTTCTGTCGAGCCAGGCCCTTCAATATAATAAGGAATTCTCACAACAAACAATAGAATGAATACAAGAATCAAAAAAAAGGGAATAAAAGAAAATTTTTTCTTATTATTTATCATCAATCATCGCTCTCTTCTCCAACATATCATTTACTGCATTTGGCAAAAATTCTGAAACATCTCCACCAAATACTGCTATTTCTTTCAACACACTTGAACTGACATGCGCATATTTTTCATCTGCCAGCAAGAAGACAGTATCTATCTTCGGCTCTAAATGCCGATTCATCAAAGCAATGTTTTTTTCATATTCATAGTCCTGAATATTCCGGATTCCTCTGATTAAAAATCCAGCACCTAGTGCACATGCAGTTTCTACTGTAAGTTTCTTTTCCTGATGAATAACACGAATATTACTCAAATGTTCGGTTGCTTTCACAATCATTTCTTCTTTTTCTATCGCATTGAACCAGGAATTCTTTCCGGTATTTGTAAAAATACCAATAATTACCTCATCAAAAATCTGTGCTGCGCGCTCAACAGTATTTAGGTGCCCCTTAGTAAAAGGGTCAAAGCTTCCTGGAAAAAGAGCTGTTTTAGTCATCAGCAGAGTCCTTTCTATAAATCGATATTTTAGATATCCCATAAACAGATTCCTTTGCTTTATATAAAGAATCGATTGTTTCAGGCAACTCAACCTCTTTATCTGTTTCACAAACCACAACACAATGATCATTTAACAGATGGGTTAAAAGCATTTTTTTGAGCTGTTCTTCAATTTTTTGTTGCGCATACGGCGGATCAAGAAGAATCACATCAAAATGCCAGCCTTCACCTGATAAATAGTCCAATGCTTTGTCCGCATCCATTTTTTTTACAGTGAACTTTTCATCTTCTTTTGTCACAGCAATATTTTCCTGAATCACTTTAAATGCCGAAAAATTTTTCTCGATACATACTGCTTTTGCTGCACCTCTGGAAACAGCTTCAATTGCAAGGCTTCCACTGCCGGAATATAAATCCAGCACATATTCTCCATCAAAATAAGGACCAATCATATTAAAAATGGATTCTTTTACTTTATCTGTTGTAGGTCGTGTGCTATCACCAGTTAATGCTTTTAAACGACGACCTCTATATTCACCTGCAACTACTCGCATCTTCTCGCTCCTGTTCTTTTTATAGCTAACTGAATTCACTCGTTTTGCCGCAGTCATCAAACAAAACAGTAACAGTCATCAGCTTTATTCTAGCTTTTCTTCATGGAAAAAAGATGAAAAATGTTTGAAGTTCCTACACATTTTTCATCTCTTCAAATTTATACATTTTCAGCTAAGCGAATCTGAGTATTGATTTCTTCAACTTCAAAACCTTCTTCTTCAACATATTGATAAGCCGCCTTTGTCCCGATTTTTTCTGCAAAATTCATTTCAACATCCGGTCGATAAGAACGTTCCACCTTGCGAACAAAATGCAGTCCGTTAATTTTTGCTTCTGCTGACTCAATTTCTTCTTCATTCATATAAAGAACAATATATTTCATCCTTCTGGAAACATACTGTATAAGTCCATATCTCTTCAGTGTTTTCAACTGCTTCAAAGAATAAACCCAAATAATGATTGATCTGCGCTTTTGCAGAGTCAATTCTTTTTCCTCATTTACATTAACTTGCATGACAGCTTCCTCCGCATCCATGCTGAGTTCCTTTGGTAAAGAACGGGTTCCCAGCATCCACTTTAATATCATCAGAAATTGTTTTTGCGATTGCAGAACTGATCGTATCTAAAATATCCTGAATATCTGTTTCTGAAATTCTGAATTCAGAAACCTCTTCACACATATCCAGCTGTCTTTTCGCCTGACGAAGTGCTCTTTGCTTCGTTTTAAAATCAGGGGCATGCGAGCCATAGCTTTCTATACGCTCAAACGCTGTTTTTGAAGACAAAAATTCAGACAGCCTCTCCTGCACCGTTTCTGACTGACTCATTTTTCTTTTATTTTCTTTATATTGTTTAAGTTTGCTGCTGCTCAAAACAGTTTGAACCAGCAGCTCTGTTTGATCCTCTATGTTAAAAAGTGATTCATTCACTATCATCTTATCTGCTATCCTCTGTTTCTTCTGTATTATTTTGTGTATTCTCTAATAAGACTAACACATCTTCTTTAGAAAAAGCAACGCCAATGTTCTGAGCATTCTCCTGTGAAAAGCGTGCGTAATAGGCACCATCTGAAAACCAAAAAAGAGCAGCAAAGGAAGGATCATAGACAGGGGTCATATAAATCCCATCCGGCTTTCGCAAAGGCAGATTACTTTTATCCGCCATTTTTTCAAATTCTGTATTTGAAAATATAAAAGCAGAAGCAATTTCGCCAAGGCTTTCATTTTTGACTTGTGATAGAGATTCCAACCGTTCGACAGAAAGGAATTCTGAAGCATTCTCTTCGTAAAACTGATATAACTCAACTGCATTCTTCATTGTCTCAGAATTTATTGCGTAGGGTTCCAGACCATCATTAATTCTTAATAAATTGATCATTCGAATGATTGTTTTCTGCTTCTCCGCTGCTATCTCAGCTTCAGTTTCTTCAATAGTAATTGGCAGCGCCTGTCCCATTGTCAGCTGATAAGGCATTACTGTCAACAGATACTCTTTTGAAACATATGTAATCCCAGAAATACTCTCTTTTCCATGCGTAAAAAATAAAACAGCAAAGCTTTGATTGTCAAAGGCTATCAGCGGTCGATAGTTCATATCTTCTTCCGTAAGCTCTATCGAATACTCTTCTGCTTCATAATCAATGGAGAAATTTGAAAATATGGTGGTTAATTCTGAAATATCAGACAAGGTCATCTCAAAATTAAACGGGGCAGTTCTGTCTGTAGTATTAAACACCTTAACAGACTGAATAATATCATTATTTACGCTAACTTCCATATATTCTGAATCTTCCTCACCAAATATTAACAAATCATAACCTAAGCCTGTGGAATATCTGGTAAGCGGCTCGCCGAATTCCTGCGTAAACGTGCTGATTTTTTTTCCTATGTATAAGGCATACCCCGAAGCTTCAAGCTCTTCGTGGGGCAATGCCGTATGAGAGACAACCTGTCCCCCGTTATTACTTATATCGATTTCGGCTTTTTCAGGAGGAAAAAACACAGGTTCAAGATAGCCAATAATCAATACCGTTGAAAGTACTGCAAGAAAAGCCAAAACTCTTTTCATTTTTTCCTCCCTCAATGCCTTTATTTTTCCTCTAATTCCAATAATAGATCTCCTGAGCTGATTGCTTCGCCCTCTGACACATAAATATGATCTACCATTCCATCAAAATGAGCTTCCAGACTAGTTTCCATTTTCATTGCTTCTGTGATAATTAAAGGGTCGCCTTTTTTAACTTTGTCACCTTTCTTAACAAGGAGCTGCAGAACTGATCCGGACATAGTAGCCCCTATCTGCCCCTTATTTGTCGGCTCAGCTTTTCGCTTCGTTTGAACACTGGATTTGATTGAGTGATCCTTGATCTCTATTTCACGTCGCTGACCATTCAGATTAAAGAATAATGTTCGATTTCCTTCCACATCCGGTTCACCGATTTCGTCTAAGCGAACAATTAACGTCTTTCCTCTTTCAATCTGAACTTCAACCGTTTCACCCAATCGAATTCCCTGGAAGAATGTCGGTGTATCAAGTAGAGTAACATCGCCATAATTTTGATAAGAGGTCCGATAATCAAGAAAGACCTGAGGATACATCAAGTAGCTTAATACTTCTTCCATTTTCGGCTCATATCCGATTTTCTCAGCAAGCTCTTTACTTATCGCTGCAAAATCTACAGGCTCAGCCAAATCTCCCGGACGATCAGTAAAGGCCGGACGTCCCTTAAGAATAATACGTTGCAGCTCTTTAGGAAATCCGCCAGTCGGCTGCCCAAGATCTCCCTGGAAAAATGTTACTACAGACTCAGGGAAGCTCAATTGATTGCCGCACTCAAAAACTGCTTCTTCTGTTAAATCATTCTGCACCATGAACAATGCCATATCCCCAACAACTTTCGAAGACGGGGTTACTTTCACAATATCACCAAACATTAAATTAACTGTCTGGTACATTTTTTTTATATCATCCCATTTGTCACCTAAACCGACTGCTTTTGCCTGCTGTTGCAAATTGGAATACTGACCGCCAGGCATTTCATGCATATAAACTTCTGTCTGAGGCGCATTCAAGCCATTTTCAAACGGAATATAATACATACGAACATCTTCCCAGTAGTGATTGATTTTCTGAGCATTGTCAACATTGATATCCGGAGTACGTTCTCCATTTACCAGCGCATAATACAAACTAGTCATACTAGGCTGGCTTGTTGCTCCGCTCATTGCACTCGCCGCAACATCTACAATATCCACTCCGGCTTTTGTTGCTGCAGAATATGTGATAATACCATTTCCGCTTGTATCATGAGTATGGAGATGAATAGGCAGGTCAACAGTATCCTTCAGCTCGCTGATTAAGCGATAGGCAGCCTGTGGTTTGAGCAGACCTGCCATATCCTTAATGGCTATGATGTGGCTGCCCAGCTGTTCAAGCTCTTTGGCCATATCCTTATAATATTGAATAGTATATTTATTTCTGGATGGATCATTGATATCTCCAGTATAACAAATTGCCGCTTCTGCAATTTTTCCTGAATCGCGAACAGCCTGAATACTCTTTTCCATTTGAGGAATCCAGTTTAAGCTGTCAAAAATACGGAAAACATCTACTCCCTGCTTGGCTGACTCTTTAATAAATTCTCTGATGACATTATCTGGATAATTTTGATAACCGACTGCATTTGACCCTCTAAACAGCATTTGGAACAATGTGTTCGGCATCAGCTTTCTCAGTTTTCTCAATCGCTGCCATGGATCTTCATTTAAGAATCGGTAAGCTACATCAAATGTAGCCCCGCCCCACATTTCAGTTGAAAAAAGTTCAGGCAAACCTTCTGAAGTTGCCTGGGCAATTTCCTTGAAATCTTGTGTGCGAACTCGTGTAGCTAAAAGGCTTTGATGCGCATCTCTGAATGTTGTATCCGTCAGTAAAACATTTTCCTGTTGTTTTACCCATTCAACAACTCCTTCTGCTCCCTTCTCATCAAGCACATTCTTTGCAGTAATGAAATCTTTCTTAAGAACCAGATTTTCAGGCAATCTAGGTTGACCAAAATAACGCTTTTCTAATTTTTCAATCCCTGGAAAACCATTTACAGTTACTTCACCGATAAATTTCATTGTTTTGTTTCCACGGTCGCGTACACGAGGAAATTCAAATAATTCAGGTGTATTGTCAATAAAAGTTGTATGTGCCTCACCTGATCGGAATAATGGGTGACTTACTACATTTTGCAGAAACGGAATATTCGTCTTTACACCACGAACACGAAATTCTTTCAGACAACGCTGCATTTTCTGCACAGACTTTTCAAAGGTAATACCATGCGTACAGACTTTAACTAATAGTGAGTCAAAATAAGGAGTTACCGCATAACCTGAATAGGCATTTCCAACATCCAAACGAACTCCAAAACCACCTGGAGAACGATACGTATCAATTTTTCCAGTATCCGGCATGAAATTGTTCAGCGGATCTTCTGTCGTAATTCTGCACTGAATAGCAGCACCATTCAAGCGCAACTCTTCTTGTTTAGGAATGCCAATTTCTTTATGAAGCTCCAGCCCCTGAGCAATAAGAAGCTGCGAAACTACGATATCGATATCTGTAACCATTTCCGTAATCGTATGCTCAACCTGTACACGCGGATTTACTTCAATAAAATAAAAGCGGTCGCCTTCAACCAAAAACTCAACAGTTCCGGCATTCACATAACCGACATGACTCATCAGCTGAACAGCGGCATTACAAATTTCTTCGCGCAATGCTTCATCCATTGAAACACATGGAGCAACTTCTACAACTTTTTGATGACGTCTTTGCACAGAGCAGTCACGTTCAAACAAATGAATAACATTCCCATGACAATCTCCTAATATCTGAACCTCAATATGCTTTGGATTTGAAATATACCGTTCTACATATACTTCATCCGAACCAAAGGCTGCTTTGGCCTCACTTTTTGCACGCTCATAACCTTCACGTGCATCTTTTTCATTATAAGCTACTCGCATCCCGCGACCGCCGCCGCCCAATGCAGCTTTGATCATGACAGGAAACCCATGTGTATTTCCAAACTCAAGTACTTCGTCAATCGTATCAACTGGACCGTCCGATCCTGGAATTGACGCAATACCAGCAGCTACAGCCGCTTCTTTAGCTTTAATTTTGTCACCAAAGATATCTAAATGATGGATATTGGGCCCGATAAATGTAATTCCTTCTTCTTCACAGCGCTTCGCAAATTCAAGGTTTTCAGAAAGAAAACCATATCCCGGGTGAATTGCATCAGCTCCTGCATTTTTAGCAATCTTTAAAATTCCTTCGATATCCAGATATGCTTCAATCGGTTTTTTCCCGCGTCCTACCAAGTACGCTTCATCCGCTTTAAACCGATGGACTGAATATTCATCTTCTTCCGCATAGACAGCAACTGTCTGGATATTTAATTCAGTACATGCCCGAAAAATACGAACAGCGATTTCACCGCGGTTTGCTACTAAAACTTTCTTCATTTTCCCACTCCTACCTTCATTTATAGTTGCTCTCAAATCGTTATATATCAGATTCAGCCACCTGGTAATCATCGATCAGTTTCTGCCGCTTTTCATCCGCACTGATGTTCAGTACAAATCCAACAGCTGCCGAGACGACCAAAAGGCTGTTTCCTCCATGACTTAAAAATGGGAAAGTTATCCCGGTTAAAGGAATGATTCCTGTAATTCCGCCTAAGTTGACAAACACTTGAATCATCAGCATTGCGCCAATTCCGATACAGAAGAGTGAATTAAACGGTTTTTTCGAACGAACCCCGACCAAAATAATCCGACTAATCAAAAAGAACAAAACTAAAAGAATCAAAATTGAAACAATCAGTCCCAGCTCCTCAATCGTAATCGAAAAAATAAAATCCGAGTGTGCTTCAGGCAAAAAACCTTTTTTCTGAATGCTATTTCCCAGACCTCGACCAAACCAGCCGCCATTACTCATTGCATAATAGGAATTAATCAACTGATGTCCAGTTTCTCTTTCGTCAATAAAAGGATTCAAAAAAACTTCAAAACGTTTGTATACATATTGAAACTGGGCTGGAATAAAACTTCCTTTTGTCAGTAAAAGAGCTTCAATAAAAGCAATACTTCCCAAAATACCTGCTCCGGCTATCACATATGTATACATGTAATTAATTCCGCTCGCCAACAAAATAGTAATGGCTACCAGAGTCAACACTGCTGCATTTCCTAAATCGGGTTGAATAATAACCAAAAAAATAAGAGCAGCAACTAAAAGCATGGGTCTGAAAACGGCTTTTTTAAATTCTTTATCAATATATTTTTGGCGTCTGGCCAATATATATGCCAGATACCAGATAATCATAATTTTTAAATACTCCGCAGGCTGCATGGAAAAGCCGGCAATAACAAGCCAACCCTTGGCACCATTGATTGTCTGCCCCAAATCTGTGAAGCGGACCGCCAAAAGTAATGCTGAAATCACTGCAATAGCAAACATGATAAACCCTTTATTCTGATAAACAGTTGTCTTCATCTTGTAAATAAAAAACATCGCCACCAGACTCAAAATCCAAAACTGAACCTGATTTATCACCATTGCAGTTAAAGGTTTTCCCTCTGTAAGCTGTTTTGCCGAAGTTGTACTGTAAACCATGATCAAGCCCACACAGCTCAAAATTAAGTAAGGAATCAAAATACTATAATCCAGCAGATGTCTTTTCTTTACTTTCTTTGGCAAAGTTTAAACCTCCTTGCCACTCTCATTTTTATCTTGTGTCACTTCATACACTTCAGTATATAATCGATTCAGTTCTTTTTCCAAATCACTAAGCATCTGGTGACCTTCTTTAGAACTAATAATACCCAGTCGAACAGCATAGGTCATTTGTCTTGAAAAGCCGTACATTTGCGTGTCAACAACCTCTTCAAATGCCTTACATTGAGAAATACAAAGGCTGTTATTTTGATTGCGAATCAGCATCATAATTCTGTCAGCATCCTCTTTCAGCAGTTCCATCGCAAATTCTTTTGTGATAGGTTTCATCTGCAGTCAACCTCCTAATCTTAATTATGTAATTATAGCATATTTCCTTGCATTATTAATAGAAATTTTCTGAAAAACAACAGTCTATACTCTTTTTTAACTTTCCGGCAGCAGACTTGTCTGTATTGACCTCTAGCTGAAACTTCACCAGCTGCGAAAAAATTTTAATGAAAAATCATTTGTTTTTTCGGCTGATTTCCATCAAAATATTTCAAAAAAATACCAAATACATTTATACATAGTATCAAAAAAGATAAAAATCTGATATTTATAACCTGTTGTTTCTCAAAAAAACACAAGCTTTCAAGACTAGTCTAATTTTTTGTCGATTCTGTATTGTCTGACGGCGGATAGCTGTTAATTACTTGAAGAAACTGCTCCCCATATTTCTCCAATTTATTTTGCCCAACACCTTTGACCTGTAAAAATTCAATCGAATTTTTAGGCTGCTTTTCACAGAGCTCTTTCAATGTACTATCTGAAAAAATGAGGTATGGGGGTACATTCCTTGCCTGAGCAAACTCCATCCGCAAAGACCTCAGTAATTCAAACAACTGATCATCCACTGCTTCAAGACGCCGAATCCGCTGATCTTCTTTTCTAAAGACCTTTTGTTTACCAAGCAGTACTTGAACACCTGACTGAGAGACGGATAACAGAGGGAACTGACCATCAGAAGGAGAAAGATACCGTTCAGCAGTCAAATAATCAATCAGCTGTCCTACTTCCTTTTGAGTACGATCTTTCATCAGCCCATAGGTTGACAGCCTGTCAAAGCCCCACTGATCAATCTTCTGATCCTTTGATCCCGTCAGCACTTTAGTTACCAGTCCTTTTCCAAAGCGTTCCCCCATTCTTTTTACACAGGAAAGAACCTTCTGTGCCTCGAGACTCACATCTACCAGTTCTCTATTATCCAGACAATTACTGCATCTCCCGCAATCTGTTCCTTTTTCGCCAAAATATCTTAAAATAAATTTTTGCAGACAAATTTGAGCATTGCCGTATTGTGATATTTCTCTCAATTTCATGTACTCTTTTTGCTTATATTCAATAGGAGAATCTGATTGGTCGATAAAATATTGTTGTATTTGGAGGTCCTGCGGAGCATAAAATAATATAGCATCACTTGGCAAGCCATCCCGACCGGCCCTTCCTGCTTCCTGATAGTATGATTCTATATTGCCGGGAATTTGGGCGTGAATAACGAAACGCACATTGCTTTTGTTAATCCCCATACCAAAAGCATTTGTCGCCACCATTACCCGCAGTTCATCAAAAAGAAAACGTTCCTGACTTTTATTACGAAGTCCTTCATTCATTCCGCCATGATACATACCGACAGCAATATTTTTACTTTTCAGCAAATGATAAATACGTTCCACTTCTTTTCGGGTACTCGCATAAACAATCCCCGACTGATCTCCATTCAACTTCAAATATTCTAAAAGAAAGACATCCCGGTTCTGATCTTTAATCACCTGAAAAGCTAAATTTTCTCTGGCAAAACCAGTTTTAATCTGATTCTTCTCAGGGATATGCAGCTGTTGGATTATATCGTCAGCAACTTGCGGCGTTGCTGTCGCCGTTAACGCAATGATTACAGGTACCTGCTGGAACTGTTGAACGACTTCAGCCATCCGCAAATAACTCGGACGAAAATCATGTCCCCATTGCGAAATACAATGCGCTTCATCAACAGCTAAAAGATCAATCTCTACATGTGTAAGCAGCTGTTGAAACTCAAATGATTCCAATCGCTCAGGAGCTACATACAAGAGCTTGATTTCTTTATCTACAACTAACTGAATCCGCTGATTCATTTCCTGTGTTGTTAAAGTGCTGTTAATAAACGCAGCAGGAATTCCCATCAGGTTCAGAGCATCCACCTGATCCTTCATCAGTGAAATTAAAGGAGAAACAACAAGAGTTACATTTTCCATTAATAATGCCGGAAGCTGATAGCAAATTGATTTCCCGCCGCCAGTAGGCATAATTCCCAAAACATTTTCCCCATTCAATACATGATCAATAATTTCTTTTTGACCTTCCCTAAATTGATCATACCCAAATACTTCTTTCAATACTTTCTGAACTTTCTGACTGTCAGTCATATATAATTCTCCCGTCCATTCTCGCTGTTAGCTATTTTAACATGAGAAGAAGTATCGATTCAAGACGCCATTCAGCATCTGAATCAACAACAATAAAAATTCATTGCCGGACAATCTGCATAACAACAAATTTCTAAGCCAACAATGAATTTTCTGATAATTTTTCTTATTTTTGCTTTTATATTCTTAAAAAGTAAAATGCCGATCTGGAAACACTTGTACGTTTACTAAAAAACAGGCCTGAGTGTTTGACACAACCTCATAATAAACCAGGAGCTGATGTACCTGTTTCATAGAGAACAAAGAATAAAGTACTATTTTTTTTGATTTAACCTCTAGTCAACTGACAGCTCTTCCGGTTCTTCTTCAAAAAACAATAGCAAATCCTGCAATTTCAAAGCAGCCTTCTCTTCTCTGTCTAAGTCTTTAACAATCCTTCCTTTTTGCATAACAATCAGCCGATTGCCATAATGCAACGCATCTTCCATTCGATGAGTAATCATCAGACAGGTAAGATTTCCATCGGTAATACGCTGATCGGTCAGCTTCATTAACTGTTTGGAAGTTTTTGGATCAAGTGCAGCAGTATGCTCATCCAAGAGCAGAAGTCGAGGCTTTGTCAGAGTGGCCATCAATAAGCTGAGTGCTTGACGCTGTCCGCCTGACAGATTTCCAGTCGGCATATCCAAATGTTCTTCCAGTCCGTTTCCAACCTCACTGCAGATTTCAAAAAAGAGGTCCCGGCGTTCATTCAAGTGTCGGTTTTTTAATGTCCTCTTTTGACCTCTATACAATGCTAACAATAAATTTTCAGCAACAGTCATCCTTGGTGCAGTACCAAGCTTCGGATCTTGAAAGACTCGTGAAAAATAATTTGCCCGTTTTTCCTCAGAAAAAGAGGTGATTTCCTCACTTCCGCTTTTTATTTTCCCGCCAGACAAGGTCAATGTTCCTGTGATGCTATTAAACAATGTACTTTTCCCAGCTCCGTTACCGCCCAAAACAGTAATAAAATCTCCCTCATTAATGGTTAATGAAACATCGTTTAAAATTACTTTCTTTTCATTTATTCCATTATCAATTACTTTAGTTGCATGGCTGATTTCCAGAATTGCACTCATTTTTCTTCCCCCTTTTCTGGCAAAATACGAAGATTCAACGCTTTTCTTAATTGCGGAATCATCAGACATATCGCAAGAATTCCTGCTGAGAAAATCTTAAGATAGGTTGTATCAAATCCTAGTTTGATAACAGCCAGAATCAGCAGCTGATAAATAATACTGCCAATGACAATTGCCACAAGCCGCTCCGCAAATGTCAGTTCACCGAACAGTACTTCCCCAATGATAATAGAAGCCAAGCCAATCACAATGACTCCAATCCCTTTATTGACATCTGCATACCCATCATTTTGTGCAATCAAAGCTCCTGACAGTGCAATAATACCATTGGAAAGTGTCAGCCCGAGAATTTTCATGTTATCTGTTTTAATCCCAATTGAGCGGGCCATATCTTCATTATCTCCCGTAGCAATGTACGCCTGTCCTAGAACCGTATTAAAGAAAAACAACAGAAGTCCGATAATCAGAACCAGAACGATTGCTCCAAGAAAAACACTGTCAAAATAATTCGGCAGTTCCATGGAAGAAAAAATATCCTGAATTTTGGGTTGATTCAACAATGAAAGATTGGGTGTTTGCATCACATATAAAATCACTGAATTCAAGCCTGACATCACCAATATACCAGATAGAATGACTGGTATTTTCCCTTTAGTAAACAAGAGTCCAGTTACAAAGCCTGCACACATACCAGCTAAAATCCCCAGAAGTGTTGCAAATATCGGTGAAATTCCTTGCGTAATCGCAGTGACACAAACTGCCCCGCCCAATGGGAATGAGCCCTCCGTTGTCATATCCGGAAAATTCAATATCCTGTATGTCATAAATATTCCCAGTCCTAAAATTGCCCATAGCATTCCTTGTCCAATTGCTGAAACAATCATGTGATCCACTCCTGTTCTTCATTTTATAATACGAAAAAATCTATTTTAACCGCTCGTTACTGCTCGTTTTAAATTATTCAGCTTTATTCTTCTCCTACCAGCTTCGCCTCTTTTAAGACTGCTTCCGGTATCGTCACACCAAGTTTTTTCGCCTGAACTTCATTAATAATAATGTCTCCTGTGTTAAATGTATAGATAGGCGTTGTTGCTGGATCTGACTTCCCTGAAATGATATCTGCCGCCATTTTTCCCGTTTGGACCCCAAGATCAAACTGATTAATTCCCACAGTGGCCAGTCCACCTTCAGAAACCATAGTGTCCACCGAAGGGATAATGGGCGTGTTCATTTTATTTGCCTCGTTCACAACAGTCTGCATTGCATTTGCAATGGTATTGTCTGTTGGAATATAGATAAAGTCTATCTCACTCGACATAACCTGAACTGTCTGGGCAATCTCATTACTGGACGGAACAACATACTCCTTAACCGTCAATCCAAGTCCCTGTGCTGCTTCCTTCGCTTCAGCGGCCTGATACTTTGAGTTTTCCTCTGCGGAAGAGTAAAGTATACCCACACTCTTCGCTTTAGGCAATAATGAAACTGCTAAGTCAAGTTGACTATCGACCGGCGATTTATCACTGACACCGGTGATATTTCCGCCCGGCTTTTCATTTGTTTCCACCAGTCCAGCACTTACAGGATCTGTAATCGCACCAAGTACAATTGGAATTTCGCTGGTACTGTTAGCCAATGCTTGCGCTGCTGGTGTCGCTATACCAATTAAGACCTCTGAATTTTTTTGAATTAACTGCTGACTCATTGTCGTCAGCTTACTCTGATCTGCCTGACCATTTTGAAAAATAATTTTTATGTTCTCTCCATCTACAAATCCGCTTTCTTTTAATCCCTTTTGAATCCCGTTGTAGATTTCATCTAAAGCCGGATGACTGACATACTGCAACACACCTACTACAGGAATTTCCTCAGCTTTTTCTTCACGTTTTTCTGTAAAAAAAGCAATGATTAAAAATAAAAAAACAACGCCAAGTGTTCCCATTAATTTTTTCGATTTCATACACTTTCCTCCTAAATGAATAACTTATACTTCAATGACCTCTTTAATTCTGAAGCAGTTCTAAAATCATCATCTTCATTTTTTAAACAAAAAACAGCAACCGTCTTTTTAAGAATGGTTGCTGCTCAACGCAAAAACCACATAGATGATTATCTATGTGGTTTGAATTTCAAAATAATTTGAATAAGCCAGCATAGATACAAATTTTAGAATCCATCTTCTAAAGTTGTATCTATGAAAAATCATACATACAACTTATCTACGCCAGTTTTGCCATGATTGAGCTTTGGTAATAGATAGTTGTGTCATGTTTGATTCCTCCCAAATTTTTGTTAAAGTTATTTTACCGTCAATTACTTGATTCTGTCAATAACCTTTTATCAAAAATTTCAGTTTTTGATGGTGGAATTTCACTGTTTTTCAGAAACAGTCAGTCTTTTTTGATAGCTCCAGCTGTTTTTATGCTCCTTAAAGGGATAGAATTTCAGGCTGGTGAACATTTTCTGAGAAGCTTTATTCCAGTTGAATATCTCGCTGACAATCATTGATTCTCTGCCCATTTTTCTTGATTTATAAATAAAGTATTTCGTAACTGTCCGCCCAATATGACGACTTCTAAAATCCTGATCAATCACAATTGCGTAATCATCTTTTGCAAGCCAGACATCCCCAATTGTCTGATATTCATCATCTTTCAAATATTCTATATAGTATAATTGCCCATTTTCATTTTGCCAATTGTACATTTCTTCAATTTGTTTTTTATTATAAACAGCTGCAGTCCCGACTATATTCTTCATACTCTCCGGATCACTATACCAACGAAGAGATTCTCCCCGAGTCTTATCAAAGCGAACCAGCCTAATTCGTTTCCCTAAATATACCCGTCTACTCTTAAACTGCCTGAAAGAGGGCTCCTGATTATCCGGAACCCTCTTTCTTTTTAATAAGACTGCTGCTTTTTCTTTCAAATCAGTAACGATCACGTGAACCACTTCTTACATATACAGGAACAGCACTCCTGCGTGTATTTAACAAGAAGAAAACACCTAAAGTGAATAAAATCATAAATCTCATCTTAATCCCTTCTTTCTGTCAGTCTACTGTACCGTCTGTAGTTTTTCCTGATGCAGCTGTTCTGCAGTTGGTTCCGGTTCAGTTGGTTCAGGAGCAGCAGATTCTGTTGTTGGAGCATCTGTGGGAGTATCTATCGGCGCGTCCGATTCAACTATTGCTAATGGCAGCTCATTAAGCTTTAATATTAACTCTGTTTTGACATCCATTGTACTCTCAACAATAAATCGATTTCGCTCCTTGCCGCCTTCAAAAAAGATAACTGTGACATCCTCTTTTTTTATATTATACTGCTTTTCGATTTCACTTGCATCATATATGATTGGATAAACAGTAAGACTGCGGCTGAACATCTTCATTTCTTCCTCATCTTCAAACAGTGAAATTACCCGATCATACGTTTTTCCGCTTGGTACTGAAAATACAACTGTAATTGCACGGCTATCCTTAATCTCTTTTTCAATTGTTTTTGTATCAGCAAACTTCACTTTTTTACTGCTGAAGTCTACATCAACTAATGATTCGACCTGTGATAAACGAATATTTGCCTGGACTCTTGGAATGACCAAGAATAGTGCTGCAATAATAATGATCACAGCAATCCCCAGTTGAATCAGCAATTTGGGGTTCTTATTTCCCTTTTTAGGTTTATTGGTTGGGGTAGAATTGTTTTGCAAATGACTCTCTCCTCTTTTAAATTGATTATAGTCCATTCGTTGTTTCTTGGTTAATGGATTTTTTTCTGATGGTCCGGCTGCCAATGCGTTTCGGCTTCTCATAAACGCATTTGTATCGAGGATCGCAGTCCGGCGAGAACCGTAGATACAATGATTGTTACGGGGTGAAATCACAAAGAACTATTGGCTCTCCTTTTAATTTTTGTTAGCAAATAATCTTTAGCTCTGTTTGGTAGATTATTTGCTTTCTTTCGGACGGTCCGGCTGCCAACACGTTTCGGCTTCTCATAAACGCATTTGTATCGAGGATCGCAGTCCGGCGAGACCGTAGATACAATGATTGTTACGGGGTGAAATCACAAAGAATCATCAACCGAGAATTCAGTATAGAATTTTTTCTCTTTTAAACTTGTGTGAACTATAGAATTCACTGAATTATTTTATTCCTTCTCATTTTCATTATACTAATACTTTGTTTTTTTGCCTAGAGAAACTATATTATTTTTTTATAGAAAACGCATACAAAACTGTTATTCTTATGATAAACTAGAATTAAACCTGACGAAAGGAGTGTTATTTATGAGCACCATCAGAAAATACAATCTTCAAGATATCACAAAATCGAATCCGTTTTTCTCAAAAATCAAAAGTATAATTGAAACTTCCTTTTATGCCAATAACATAACTGAAGTTACAACAATTGCTCAGGCTTATCGGTTGGCACAACAGTCTCCCGGAACAATCGTCACAGATTTACCGATCGATCAGCCTGATTTATTCGGTTTACCTGAAAACAGTAAGATTCTTGTCACAAATGACGGAGAAATAGTCGGAAGAACTGCATCCGCCCGCCGAATTATCGGCCAGCCTGGAATAGATGAAGAATATTACAGCAGAATTCTTCGCGAAGCTGTTTATAAACTTGGAAAAAAGGAATGCTATCATTCTTCTGTAGGAATAGGTCTTGCAAAAGAGTTTATGCTTCAGGGACATCTTTTGCTGCCAAAAGGATTTGAAGGAAATCTTTATTCTTATTTACTAAATTTTCAATTTTTTGATTTCGAATATCAAAAGAGATATCAGGACTCTGTTCTTTACAACGAACCTGACCTTTTTCTGCTGGCTGATCCTGACTGGGTACACCCAGATTTTCCAAATGGTCTTGTCCTGATTGATTCGCTTCATAATACAGCTGCCATACTAGGTTTACGATATTTTGGCGAATTAAAAAAGGCTGCTTTAACACTCAGCTGGTCCATTGCTCATAGAAACGGCTATGTTGCCTGTCACGGTGGAATGAAACAGTTTCAATTAAATAGTCGTACTTATACAATGGCAGCTTTTGGACTTTCCGGTTCCGGTAAGTCAACAATTACTTTGGCAAGCTATCATAATCAGCCTGTCACGGTACTTCATGACGATGCCTTTATCATTTCAAAAAAACACGGTTCCTCAATTGCATTAGAGCCCTCCTATTTCGATAAGACACAAGATTATCCAATGAATAATCCAGCTGTTAAGCATTTTCTAACCTGTCAGAATGTAGGTGTCACCTTAAATGAGAACGGCAAGAAAGTTTTAGTAACGGAAGATGTTCGAAACGGCAATGGCAGAACAGTCAAATCACATTTAGCTACTCCAAACAGAAAAAATTATTTTGCTGAAAAAATTGATGCAGTTTATTGGATCATGAAAGATGACAGTCTTCCTCCGGTTGTAAGAGTGGACAATGCTCAGCTTGCCGCCCTTTTTGGTGTTACTTTGGCTACAAAACGATCAAATGCTGAACACTTAACAGAAAAAACGGACGAGGGGCAACTAGTTATTGAACCATTTGCCAACCCATTTAGATGTTATCCTCTGGCAGAAGACTATCAGGACTTTCTAACTTTATTTGAAGATAAAATCTCCTGCTATATTTTAAATACTGGGCACTTTAACAGAAAGAAAATTACTGTCAAACAGACATTGGACAGTATTGAACAAATTATAGAAGAACAGACTGAGTTTGTTCCTTTCTCTCCAATCTCAGGTATGTTTTACCTTCCGATTCCGGATTATCTTCCAGATTTTTCAGATCAGACCTATCTAAACAAAATTTACTGTCATCTGGCAGATCGACTTGCGTTTCTAGAAGAACAGCAAAAGCTGTTGGCAGGTTACAACGCACTTCCATACGAAACTATTCAGCTATTGAAAAAAATCATGGTATCTTTGAGTGACTTTACTTCTGAAAAATAACGAATGTCCCATTGTGAAGATAAAAAACACTGTTTTCATTTAAGATGAAAACAGTGTTTTTAGCCTATATTATTTCCGTACTCTCTTTGCTTCCTGATTCATCACCATGCTGCTCGCAATTCCAGCTGCACCTAAAATTATCGTCCACTTACGAGATGAAAGCAATCCGTAAGCTACCAGACTTGCTCCAACTATACCATTTGTAATGGTGCTTATTTCCAATGATCTTTTTCCAGGCTTCGGAAGTCTGATATTCATTCCAATGGATTTTTGAATTATTTCCTGAGCATCATCCAGTACACTAAATAATGAATCTTCTTTTTGTTCCTTCATCAATTTCTCCTCTTTTCATTTATTAATTTTTCTTCAACCATGTTTCTATTTTTACTCAAACAAATCATCAATCATACTGTTTAAAATGAACATAAATATTTCTCTGGATCTGCGGCTCAATTGCTTCTTCATCTCTACAGTAAATAATAATGTACTTGAAACTGCGTAAACCTTCTCCCTGTCTATTTTCAATTTCAGGCTGGCTTCTTTAACCATTAAAAAAAGAATGATTTACTGTCAAATCTCATTTTTTCCACTTCTTCTGCAGGAATTCTATTTAAAAATGAGAGAAAAGCCAGAGAACCGAAATCATAGAGAAATGGTGTACGTTCATATTCCTGAAACTGCTATTCCATAGATTTAATAAATCTAATTATTTTTAGGACCGCCTCTTCAATCGTCCTTAAACACGAATTAAAGTATCACAGACGAAGGATAAAGCAGGTAAAAAGCTCCTGTTGAAGTTCCTATAGCCGAAGTTACATCGCTGATACTCATTTTTTTATAACCAAACAATCTCCATCTTTTTTACATTCCGCACATAGTCTGTCCTTCATATAGTACCTTTTCTACCTCTGGACATACGCTCTTCTCCTATGCTATGAATAAAAATTTTTTTTCGTTCACAATATAATTATAACCTACTTCGCTTTTCTGTCAATTCATTCTGTATTTGAATTTACCCCAAATTTTAGAAACTGATACAAAAAATTATTAAACTAACAGTATTTCGAAGTGTATTGCATTTGTTTAGAAAATAGCTTCTGCAGCTACTGATATAATAGGGTTCTTAGTGACAAGCAGGTAAATTCCAAATTCTATAAATAGAAAATGAGTACAGATCTTTTTTTGATCCATACTCATAATTTTTTTCTATCTGTTTACTGATCGAGCCATCCGATTAATGGTGTGGCGCATTCCTCTGATTGCTATAGACATTTCATAAATATTTTCAGCCGGTGCCAAACCGCCATAGCCAGCATCCCCAATATGCTGAATGTCCACTCCGCAAATTTTGTTAATTAATGCAATTTGGCGAATCGTTTCTTTATTCGCACTTTCCTGACTCGTTCCAATCGCAGACATAGTCAACAAGTTGTATTTTTTTGCTATAGCAACTGCTTCTTTCAAATTATCTTCGGTAAAGCCCGGAACTGTTCCAACTGCAGGAAGTAATAGAATATCCGCTCCTGCTTTCGCATATGCTTCAACTGCTTCACTTGAAACAACAGGCTCCTCTGAACCGGCACTATGCATTTTCCCTGCAATTACAAGTCCGGAGAAATTTTCTTTTGCTACAGCTACTGCTTTCGCAATTTGTTTATTTGTTACACCTGTACCTGGATTACCAGTCAAACAGATAAAATCTATACCTAGCTCTTCTGCTCTTTGAATCGATTCTTTTGAACTTGTTCTCCCTGCAGAAATTTCAAGCTTTTCACTAAACATTTCGGAATCTGAATCTACAGGTTCCAGATTGACGCCAATTGGTCGTCCAACCAGCTTTTTTAACTCAGCAATTGGATTTTCTTTATTTTTTTCCGGATGTTGAAGATAATCAAATACTTTCGCCTCATTCATTCCAGGCAATCCCTGTACAATTGGATTAAAGCAGTCAAAAGCATTTAACAGAATCAAATCAGCACTATAGGCAGCTGCCACTTCTGCATTCGTAATATCTCCCGCCTGAGGAGAAGCAATTACTACATTTTCAGCCAGAATTGTTCGGCCTTCACTTGCCTTAATTGACTGTTTCAGTTCACTGGCTGACATTTTTGAAATATCATTGTAACTTGCACTAATAAGTCTTTTTACCATTATTCATCCTCCCAAAATTAGGACATGTTATGTTGAAAATAACAACAGAAATCTATTTTTTAAACTTTTTGCTGCTGATGCTCCAACCATGCCTCATTATATACCTCCTAAAGTATACTGTACTGAACTGAGAAATAAAAGAAAATTGACAATAGAATATTAATCATGCAAATGAATTTTTTTCACGATCAGCTATTCACAATTAGCAACATTTTCTTTTAAATCGGATACATACACTACTTCCTTTATTATTAACTCTGTATTCGTTATAATAAGAATGTTATGGATATTACAGAAATGAGGGAATAACATGTCTTTCGATGGAGTTTTTACCCACGCAATAATAAATGAATTATCCGATCAGCTTATATCCGGACGTATTTCAAAAATTCATCAGCCTTATGCCAATGAGGTTGTTTTAGTCATTCGTTCTCAAGGAAAAAATCATAAATTGTTGTTATCTGCCCACCCAAGTTATGCTCGAATTCAACTTACCAAAATGGTTTATGGAAACCCCGAGACACCGCCGAACTTTTTAATGATGCTGAGAAAATATTTAGACGGTGCCATCCTCGGAACCATTCAACAAGTAGAAAATGATCGGATTATTCATCTATCATTCACAAAACGCAATGAACTTGGTGATCTTCAAAATATTCTTTTAATTGTTGAATTGATGGGACGACATAGTACGATTGTGCTTATTAATCAGGAAACAGGTAAAATTTATGATGCAATCAAACATGTCGGCAATTCTCAAAATACCTATCGTTCACTGTTGCCGGGAGCAGAATATGTTTCACCTCCCAATAAAAATCAACTAAATCCATTCACAGCATCAAAAGAGAAAGTTTTTGAAATCCTGTCTAAAGCAGAGGAACTAAGCGGTTCATTTTTACAGCAGCAGTTTCAGGGCTTAGGCAGAGACACTGCTGAAGAGCTGGCTTTCCGTCTGGTCCAACAACCGAATAATAAAATCCCTGTATGGACATCCTTTTGGGCGGACATTCAATTACGTCCTTTACCCACCCTTACACAGACAGAACGAAAAGAGTTTTTCACTCCTGTTCCATTCGAAACATTGTCTGGAGAAAAAACAACTTATGACACATTAAGTCAACTGCTTGATGTTTTTTACAGCGGTAAAGCTGAAAAGGATCGTGTAAAGCAACAAGGAGGCGAACTTATTCGTAAAATTGAGAATGAGCTAAAAAAGAATCATTCCAAGCTTGGCAAATTGGAAAAAACATTGGCTGATACTGAAAATGCAGAATTCTATCGCAGAAACGGTGAGCTGCTCACCACATTTATGACACAGGTTCCAAAAGGAGCGGAAATAGTAACACTGGACAATTATTATGAAGAAAATCAGCCAATTGATATCAAACTAAATCCTGCTTTTTCTCCAAATCAGAATGCTCAGAAATATTTCCAGAAATATCAGAAGCTGAAAAATGCTGTCCGTGTTGTACAAGCACAATTGGAGCAGACACAGCTGGAAATTCTTTATCTCGAATCTGTTCTTTCACAGCTGGAATTGGCCACTCCTATGGATATTAGTCTGATCCGAGAAGAATTGCTCAATGAAGGCTATATAAAAAAACAAAGACAAAATAAGCAAAAGAAACAGCAGCAGAGTAAACCTGAGTCTTTTATTTCTTCAGAAGGCGATACGATTTTAGTTGGCAGAAACAATCTTCAAAATGACCAGTTGACACTAAAAACAGCGAAGAAAACAGATTACTGGTTACATGCCAAAGATATACCGGGATCACATGTTATTATAAAAAATTCGGCTCCCTCTGAAAAAACACTTTATGAAGCTGCAGTTCTTGCCGCTTATTTTTCAAAATTCCGATTATCTGCTCAGATACCAGTAGACTATGTTCAAGTCAAACATGTGCATAAACCCAATGGGGCAAAGCCCGGCTATGTAATTTATGAAAATCAGAAAACATTATTTGTCACGCCTTCAGAAGAAGATGTAGAACGATTAAAAAGAGAGTCAGTCTGAAAATTAAAATAGTTTTGAAGAAGTTGTGATAAAACTTCTCCATACAACGAGTAACCGCAGGAGCACTTCTACACGTCCTTAACTGCGACGAGTAATCGCAGGAGCACTTGCACGCCCTTAATTGCGACGAGTAATCGCAGGAGTACTTGCACGTCCCTAACTGCGACGAGTAATCGCAAGAGCACTTGTGCACGTCCCTAACTGCGACGAGTAATCGCAGGAGCACTTGCACGTCCTTAACTGCGACGAGTAATCGCAGGAGCACTTGCACGTCCTTAACTGCGACGAGTAATCGCAGGAGCACTTGCACGCCCTTAACTGCGACGAGTAACCGCAGGAGCAGAAGTTCCCAGCTTCAAGCAATAAGCAGAAAATTCCGAAAATGACAAGAAACACGGAATGTTTCATTCCGATATTGATTGATTCCTAATTGGTACTCCACAAATTTTTAGTGAATTTCGGCTTATTTCCGAGATGTTGCCTGCGATTACTCGTCACAGATTAGGACCGACAAGTACTAGTTCTACTTTGCCACTTCTGCTTATATTCGTACTTTAGCAGAATAGTATGTGTAGTTTCGATAAGTATTCCTTGAATGAAACTAGCTTACTTGATGTAGTAGAACTTTATACGGAGCAGAGCGTAGAAGAGCTGTTGTCTCTACGAGTCTAACGATTCTTGAGACAAAACATTACGCTGTATCCGTTATTCTGCGTCTGCAGTTCTCACTACACTACACATCATTTTGATCTCATCACTTTCTAAACGGCAGAGCCGCTAAGAATTGAAGGACTTCGTTCCGATCCTCGAAGCATGGAGGGGCTTGGCTCCTACGCTTCTTACGAATGCTCGAACCATACAAAGACTGGAACACCGTTTATCCGGCTTTAAAGATTTAGGATATATTAATGTCACAGACCCTTTCCTACGATTAGTCAAGAGAAATATAGAACATTTTTCTTATTATTTAATTTTTTCAATGGATAAAAGAGTGGATAAAGTGTACACCAAATAAACCATATAATTCTCTAAAATTTTTATCTGGTTTTCTATCACTGGTTGGTTTTTTCTCGACTTAAAGGTATACTAGGTTATATGCATTTTTATATGTATTTATCATAGAAAGGAATGAACCTATGTTATCTAATTTATGGAAAGCAATTATCCTTGGTATTATTGAAGGTATTACGGAATGGCTTCCTATCAGCAGTACCGGGCATTTAATTCTGACCGATGAATTCATAAAAATGAATTTAAGTGCAGATTTCATGGAAATGTTTAATGTTGTTATACAATTAGGCGCGATTATGGCTGTCGTTGTTCTCTATTTTCACAAGCTTAATCCCTTCTCCAACAGTAAGTCAGAGGGAGAAAAAAGGGAAACCTGGGAATTGTGGAAAAAGGTGCTGGTCGCCTGTGTTCCTGCTGGTATAATCGGAATATTCTTGGACGACTGGTTAGACGCACGTTTTCATAACTTTGTCACTGTATCCATTATGCTGATTGTTTATGGGATTGGCTTTATTGTTATTGAAAAACAGAATAAAAATAAACAGCCCAAATGTACGAATTTGAAAAACTTTACGTATAAAGCAGCAGTGATTGTCGGTTTTTTCCAGGTTTTATCATTAATACCAGGGACTTCCCGTTCTGGAGCTACAATTTTAGGAGCAATCATGATAGGTGCTTCCCGTTATGTGGCAGCTGAGTTTTCCTTCTTTTTAGGAATTCCTGTAATGTTTGGTGCAAGCTTTCTTAAAATTGCGAAGTATCTGATGAAAGGTAATTCGTTTAATTTTTCTGAGCTGTTTATCTTACTGGTAGGTGCAGTTGTTGCTTTTCTTGTATCAGTAATGGTGATTAAATTCTTGTTAAACTACATTCGAAGACACGATTTCACTGCATTTGGCTGGTATCGCATTGTACTTGGTATCTTGCTGATGAGCTACTGGCTGTTTTCATAAGCATCACGAGCGATTTTTATTAATTTATGCAGAAAAGAGCCTGTGACAAACACTTTTATTGTACTCAAAAATCCCAATGAAATGAACCCTTTCCAGTTCTTTCATTGGGATTTTATTATGGACTTTTTATCACAAGCCCTTTCATAACATACAAAAAAGTTGGTTATCGAAAATCTTCCACTTTCAATAACCAACATACGTATTTCAGTTAGCAGTTCCATTTGACAATGAGCCTATAAAAGCAGCTGCTAATTAAACAGTCCGCTGAAGAAATCTTTGACTGACTGCCACAAGCCTGCAAAAAAACCTTCATTAGCTTTTAAAGCACCAGTCAGATCACCAAATCTGTTGCCAAGATCTTTTAAAGTATTCTGGAAGCCTTCACTGATTTTATCAAGCTGTGCAATAGATTCTGCAGAAAGTACCCCATCTATTGAAAGATACTGTTGTGCCAGTGCAATTAGTCTGTTGATGCTGTCCTGAGAAATATACTGTGATAAATCATTTTTTTCAATGGCATTATTGACAACCGTTTCCACTTCTTCGACAGTGACTGCATCCCCTTTCTGATTTTTCAAATCAGCAAGTTCCCTTTTTATGTCAACCAGCGCCTGATTCAGCTGAGTCTGATAAGCTTTATTCGCTGCCTGTTTTTCTTCATCTGTCATATTCGAATTGTTCCTGACTGCCTCGTTCGTAATATCATTGGCAACATCGGTTGTAGTTGTTAACTCTTCCTGCGCCAACTGTGCACGATCTGAATCCACTGCTTCTCCATTTGCTTCAAAAGCTTTGTAAACACCGGTCAATGCACTTTCGCCAGTTACCTTGACCACACTTCCTACTTTGATTGTTGCATCACTGATACCTGCTGTAACAAGCGGATTTTTGTACTGATCTGCTGTAATCAACGTAATATTTTCAGGTGTCACAATATCAACAGTGATTCCTTTACCTTCATTTTCTCTGTTTACCACGACTGAACTTAGCATTGCTGCATCATCACCACTTCCTGAGCCCAGATATTTAATTAAATCTGCGCCTGTAGCAGTTTGGATATTCACCTGATCTGCACTGATACCAAGTATTTTCATTGTTTCTTCCCGTTGGGCATCTGATAATCCTGCGCCTGCTACAAATGTTGGTTTTCCCCAACGTTCATTAATCACTGTATCCGAGGCACTCGCTTCACTTAAGGAAGGCATCATTGTACTGATTCCACCAACCATTAATAAAGCAGCTGTCACTGCAGCTGTTAGTTTTCTAAATTTCATTTTGACCCTCCACCTTACTTTGAAAGATATAGTTGCACATTTCTATCATAGCGGAATTTATCAAATAAGGGAAATAACAACGTTTTTCTTTAAAGATTATTTACTAAAATTTGCGAAATTTAAACAAATCAAAAAGGTTGTAAGACAGCCTCCAACAATAGTTGCTTGTCTTCATCTGACTCATTAACATCTCAAAGATTCAACTCAGATACCTTTTCCTGCTTTTTTTGGGTCTCTTCTCTTTGAATATATATTTTTCCCAGCTTATAGATACTGGCAGTAAAAGGAATACCCAAAAACATACCTGGAATCCCAGCCAGCGGACCAAAAACTATGACTGAACCAAGTACATAGATACCCGGCAAGCCAACAGAATTGCCTACCACACGCGGATAGATGAAATTGCTCTCGAATTGCTGCAGAATAACTAGATAAACCAGAAACCACAGTGACAATACAGGATTAACCGTAAATACCAGAAACATACCAATGGCTCCGCCTACATATGCCCCGACAATCGGAATAATATTGATAACCCCCACTAAAGTCCCTACCAGTACCGGATATGGCATATTGAAAAGAAACATGCCTGTTGCACAGAGTGTCCCCAGAATCACTGCTTCCAGACACTGTCCTGTTATAAATGCGCTGAATGTCTGATGAATAATTAACAAAACCAGATTCGTCCGCTGCTGAATTTTCTTTGGAAAATAAAGCTTGGACAAGCGTTTATACAAATGTATGAATCTTTCTTTATCAACTAGCAAATAGATAGCAAAAACAAAAATCAGTAAAAAATTAAACAGACTCCCAATTAATGTACTGATTAAATTAATCAGTATATCAACAGTATTCGCCACACCGCCCCCAACAAAACTAAAAATATTTTGAAGGAAAGACTTCCAGTCCAGTTCAAGTAATTTCAGATTTTTTTCAATTTCCGGATTATTTTTAAAGATTGCTGTCAGAAATTCCTGAATCTGATTAAACGTCTTAGGCAAAGAAGCCAGCAGCATATTAATTGATTCAAAAATTGTCGGAAAAACCAATCCAAAAAATGTTGCAATAATTATTATGAGCAGAATTAGCGATGCCAACAAACTCAACGCTCGTTTAAAGCGATAGATTTTCTTTTCCTTCACTTTTTCAAACAGCTTCTCAATTCGGGACATAATCAGATTAATTACATAAGCCAGCAGGATAGCAAAAATGATATTGGAAAAAGCACCTAAAAGATTCTGCCCCCATTTCAGTATCGTCTGAAAATTTAAAAGCCCCAGGACAATGATCGTCCCTATAATCAAATATTTTTTTATCATTTTATCAATTGACAAATTATTCATGAAAATACAGCAACCTCCTTAGATATCTCTAAGAATACACAAAACTTCAAAAAAAGTATAGAACTATCTGCTTTTTACAGAATCAGCATTTAGATTTCTCTTACTTAATACCTGCTGAATAACTCAAAAATACTGCATAAATTAATTGTTAAGCAAAAAAAGTTAGCTAATCTCTGATAAAAAATATTTTCCAGAAATTATTTACACTTTTTAGAAAACGATTAGTGTATAAAATAAGGATTTATTTATAAAAAGTGCACAGTTTTTATTTTAATTAACAGCAAAATCGTGTACTTATTTTACAAAATTGGGATAAACACTTTAGATTAGATATATTTTCTGTTTTATTCAGTATGAGTTACTTAAAGAGCCCTTGAATCCCAGCTGCAAATAATATAAGCACTCTATCTAAATAGTCCTTTAATCAGAAAAAAATGTTGTATTTCCCTGCAGAAAAGATGAATGTCTCTTTCATTCAAAAATGGGATGTTACATTTATTGATCAATATAGCATTCTTATAGTAAATAAATTTTTTATTTTTAAATAGAATTCATTTACATATTTATCATCTTGTGATATCTTACATATAAATGTAAGCGCTGTCCAAAAAAAGAAAGGAGATGTTTTCTTGGAAGAATTTAATGTAATTCTCAAACAGTTTGAATATTTGAACATGGACAATCCGAAAGAATGGATGAATTCTTCATTGACACCTTCTCTGCTTAAAACAATTCAGTCGCTCGAAAAACAAATTGGTTTTTCTATTTACTATATTTCTCACACAAACCAGCCGGTACTGACAACGAAGGGCAGAATATTTCTTCAAGTTATGGCCTCTGCTGCTAAAAAGAACAACCCTGCATCCTTATCATTCAGCTTTGATCAACAGGAAGACCCGATGGAATAACTCTGATTCCTCGGATCTCTGATTGTATTATCTAACTCCCCATATCTTTAATCTTGATTAAACGGGTGATTTCCCCACGCTCGTTTTCTTCCAGCTTCATCTTAATATAATAAATCGTTTCTTCCAACTGCGGAATCGTCAAGTACTTCAATGCATTAACACGCCTGCGTGTCTTTTCAATTTCTTCTGCCATCAGCTGACAAGTTTTTTCAACCTCTGCCAATTCAAGCATTTTAGGCAGGATTGAGGATATTTTATCAAATGAACGATCCAACTCTGCGTTGGAGTTTAAATACCCGTAATCTAAAGGCGAATCCACGATTTCTTCATCATAATGAAAGTTCATAATTGGAACGGTTACACTCATTACGTTTTTTTCGATGATATCCATCGTTACTTCACTTGCAGGAATGGAAACCAGCCCTTCAATAAAGGCTTCATTCAAGGTACTGCTTGCCAGAACAAAACTTGACAGCGCACCATTCAATTCTTCTTCCACATCAATTCTCAGCTGATTGTTTTTTCTGATCAGGAGAATAAATTGGCGAATTAACTCATCCTGCTTATCCTTTAATAATTTATGCCCTCTGGCAGCAGTTCCCAACAGTTTTTTTAATCGGGTAAGCTCCATGCGGGTAGGATTTACATTCAAGCGTACCATAAAATCACTCTCCCACAGTCAAATATTCATCCAGCATATCATCTTTTATTCGCTTTAATTCAGTTCGCGGCAGGATGGACAGCAGTTCCCAGCCAAGATCAAGCGTTTCCTGAATTGAACGATTTTCAGAGAAGCCCTGATTGACATACTCATTTTCAAATCGATCTGCAAATTTCGCGTAGATTTTATCAACATCAGAAAGTGCTGATTCTCCAAGAACCACAGCCAGTTCTTTTGACTGTTTTCCCTGTGCATAGGCAGCAAACAGCTGATTCATTGTCGGCGCATGATCAATTCTTGTTTTCCCTTCGCCTGTTCCTTTATCCTTCAAACGAGAAAGCGACGGCAATACATCAATCGGCGGCTGAATCCCCTTCTTATACAACTCTCTGGATAAAATAATCTGACCTTCCGTAATGTAGCCTGTCAAATCAGGAATCGGATGCGTCTTGTCATCTTCCGGCATGGTTAAAATTGGAATTTGAGTCACTGAGCCTTTTAGACCTCTGATTCGTCCGGCACGTTCATACAATGTTGCCAAATTCGTATACAAGTATCCCGGATACCCGCGGCGACCAGGAACCTCACGTCGAGCTGCTGATATTTCACGCAGTGCTTCACAATAATTTGTCATATCGGTCATGATTACCAGCACATGCATGCCTTTTTCATAAGCCAGATATTCAGCAGCGGTCAATGCCATTCTTGGCGTAGCAATCCGTTCAATCGCAGGATCGTTGGCCAGATTCATGAATAAAACAGAACGGTCAATTGCACCGGTCTGACGAAAATCCTCCATGAAAAATTCTGCTTCCTCAAAGGTAATTCCAATTGCTGCGAATACAACCGCAAAATCATCCTCACTGTTCAACACATTTGCCTGTCTGGCAATTTGTGCCGCCAACTCTTTGTGCGGCAGCCCTGATCCTGAAAATACAGGGAGCTTCTGACCACGGACTAATGTATTTAAATGATCTATTGCAGAAATTCCAGTCTGAATAAATTCATCTGGATAATCACGATTAAATGGATTGATTACTTCCCCATTGATATCCACCTGTTTTTCAGGAAGAATAGCCACACCATTATCCTTGAGACGTCCAAGTCCATCAAAAATACGACCAACCATATCTTCTGAAACACCCAGTTCAAGAGGATGACCTAAAAATCGAACTTTCGAATCACGAATATTAATGCCGCTGGTTCCTTCAAAAATCTGAACCATCGCTTTATCTCCATTAACCTCAAGTACCTGACCTCTTCTAATTTCACCATTCTGCATGCGAACTTCGATCAGTTCCTCATACTTTACACCTTCAACTTTTTCAACAATCATCAAGGGACCGACAACTTCATTGATCGTACGATATTCTTTAATCATTGGTCATCCCTCCATCTGCCACAATTTGCTTCATCGTTGTTTTAATTTCGCCTGCCAATTCATCCATCTGATAAATCTTTGCTTCCGGAACATATTTGCTTCGGGCTATTTTATCTCGAATCGCTTCCGTTCCCTTCATAATTTCAGAAAAGTAAGCATTTAATTCAATGGCTTTCTTTCCTTCTTCAAAGAATGTCAGAATCAGACGCATCATCTTAAACTGTTTTTCTCTTGAAGTAAATGTATCCACATCATCAAATGCATTTTGCTGCAAATAATCTTCTCTAAGCGATTTAGCAGTTTCTAAAGTTAGACGGTCTTTATCAGATAAAGAATCAATTCCAACCAGTCGTACAATTTCTTCCAGCTGTGATTCTTCCTGCAAAATTCTCATTCCGTCTGCTACCATTGCAGACCAATCCTGCTGCAGCTGCTGATCCAAATATTTGCCGACTTCTGTACTATACAATGAATAACTCTGAAGCCAGTTAATTGATGGAAAATGTCGTTTCTGAGCCAATGCCGAATCCAGCCCCCAGAATACCTTCACCACACGCAGAGTATTTTGTGTCACTGGTTCAGAAATATCTCCTCCTGATGGTGAAACAGCACTGATAGCTGTAATGCTGCCTTCCCGATGATCTTTTCCTAATGCAACGACATAACCTGCACGTTCGTAATATTCTGCCAGTCGGCTGCCGAGATAAGCAGGATAGCCTTCGTCACCCGGCATTTCTTCCAGACGCCCGCTCATTTCTCTAAGTGCTTCTGCCCAGCGGGATGTTGAATCTGCCATAATTGCCACTGAATAGCCCATATCACGAAAGTATTCTGCAATAGTAATTCCTGTATAAATCGATGCTTCCCGGGCAGCTACAGGCATATTGGACGTATTTGCGATCAATACTGTCCGTTCCATTAATGATTTGCCTGTATTTGGATCAATTAGTTTAGGAAACTCATTTAGTACATCCGTCATTTCATTTCCACGCTCGCCGCAGCCCACATAAACAACCAAATCAACATCTGCCCACTTGGCAATTTGGTGTTGAACTACTGTTTTACCTGCACCAAACGGACCCGGAACAGCTGCTGCTCCCCCCTTGATTACCGGGAAAAAGGTATCAACCACTCGCTGACCGGTAATCATCGGTGCAACAGGATTCATTTTCTGAGAAATTGGACGTCCTCTTCGAACCGGCCATTTCTGCATCATGGTGAATTCTTTGCTACCTTGTTCTGTCTCAAGAACATAAACAACTTCTTCAATTGTGAATTTGCCGGATTTTATTTCCGTAATTCTACCTGATACACCAACTGGCACCATAATACGATGCTGAATAGCTTCCGTTTCTTCAACCGTACCGATGATGTCACCTGCTGAAACTTCTTCACCAGCCACTGCGACAGGAACAAACAGCCATTTCTTTTCTCGATTCAATGAAGGGATTTTTACACCTCTGCTGAGAAAATTACTGGCAGTCACTTCTGCAAAGGTATCCAATGGACGTTGAATCCCATCAAACATTTCAGAGATGAGTCCCGGAGCAAGCTCCACTGACAGAGCTTCTCCTGTGGTTGCCACCGGTTCACCCGGACCGATTCCAGTTGTTTCTTCATATACTTGAATGGATGCGACATCACCGCGCATCTCAATAATTTCTCCTATTACTCCCAAATCGCCTACATAACAGATGTCCTGCACACTTGCATCGGACATGTTATCTGCCATAATCAGCGGACCGGATACTTTAACAATTCTTCCTTTTTGCACTATCATTCCTCCTGTTCCGAGCTTTCACTGAAAATTTATCAGAGGGCATTAACCGCATTACAGCTTTCCATTAAAAGCAGCACTGCGAACCCCTCCCATTCAAAGTCAGATTGGGTTTTCATCTGCTTAACTCAAAATTTCCGGAATTCATATGATACTCGTAAGTAATTTGTTCTATTATTATTTTAGGCTCTAAATTTCCATAGTGTTAAAAAGTTTCTTCAGCTTCATCCTTCTTGAATTCAACAGATAAATTCTATAAAATATTTTGTCCAATTGCCTTTTCAACATTTTTCTGCACAGCCTTTTTTCCAATCCCCTTTGATCCTGCATTACTAGGAATTAGTATGATGGCCGGCTGGATTCTGCTTCTGTAACGGTTGATTGTTTCTGAGACCTGTTCAGAAGCTTCCTCTGTAATAAAGATTACACCATAATCTTCAGCAGCCATTTGTTCAATGCTGTCTCTAATTTGACGAGCAGACATCCCATAACAAACATCAAAGCCAAACAGTTTGAAGGGCATAACAGAATATTTATCCCCGATAACGCCAATTTTATGAGCCATGGACTATCCGCATCCTTTCTTTCAGTCGTTCTGTCGGAAAATGATTTTTCTTTCCAACAACAAGCAAACGGAGGTTTTTCCACTCTACTTCCTTTGCATTTAGATACGCAAGCAAAGGTAACGGGCCAAATGCAGTCACACGCCCTTTAACAAAAAGGTTTGTTAAATAATCATCTTTCTTTTTTTCAAAGGCAGTTAAATCCAAAACATGCGTTTCCGGATTCACGATTGAAGAAAGCATATCACCATATTTCGTTGATAAAATAAATGAGGTATATGCTTCCAACGATTCTTTTGCATATGGCAAATGGTCTTGCTTTGCAATACTGCCCGAACTAGAAAGGATAGTGGATAAAAAAGTTCTCGTTTGCCTCTGAATAATCCCTCTTGCCATAACAGCAATGTTTGTCAGATCAATAAACGCTGTAACCTCTGCAATAATATCTGGGTATCCCAATTTATCCGCCAGTTGTTTTTGAAAGGTTAAAAACAGCCGATCATAGATGACGTCAATCGCCTGAAGCAGTGTTGATTCCTGAAGATAATCAAATACCTCTCTGATGGTACTCAGCAGCTCTTCCGGCAGTTCACTGGATATTTTTGTATGAACCGCACTTTTCATAGTTGATAGAGAATATCGCCCGTCCTCAATAAATAGGTGGTCCAAATGTTGATTTGTGACCTCTGCTTTTGTCAGAACCTTTAAATTATGAAAAGTAAAACGAGAAGTATAGATAGCAATAATTTCAGGCTCAGGCGCCATCTGATAGAGCCATTCAAATAACTTGCCCTGTTCTTTTGAATAAATATACTCAAAATTTTCCTCAAAATCTGTTTTTAAATATTCTCCATAAACAGTATTTCTTAAAATATCACGAAGCTCCTCCATATCTGCTGCCTTCAATAGCTGCTCATATTGGGATGCTGTCAGCAGCTCCATTTCTTTAAGACGAATTAAAGGATTGATTTGATTGTATGCTGTTTCTTTCAACGCTATCCTCTCCTAACCAAATAGCATCTCCGCTATTTTATAGATTTCCGTCGTTTGTACTTCCTGAACCAACGTAGAAAACAGGAAATTATATTCAATTCCATCCTTTGCAAGCACAAAGCCGCTTTCTTTTGGGATGATTTTCTCAGACAACTGTAATGTCAGCTTATCTGTTGTAAATTGATCAAGCCAGGTCTGACTTATTTTATCTTTTGAGTATTCTCCTGCGTTGAATACAACTTCACCGGATAAATCCAGCTTGGATAACATTCCAGATGCAAACTGCTGAAAGGTTTCTGTATCCCATTGCTTCATTTTTTCAGTCGTTTCTTTAAACAATTGACCGAGAAGCTCCTGCTTGCTGTTTAATGTCGCCTGCTTTACTTCCAGCTGCTGTCGATTTTGTTTTTGCCTAAATATCTTTTTACTCAGCTCCGCATTTTTAGTGATTTGTTGCTTTTTTTGAATGTCCAAAGCAGCAATCTGTTCATAAAAGTTACTTTCAATACGGTTTACTTCGCTCTTTTTGACTGCTTCTGCTTCGCAGGTTCCTTTTTCGAGAATCTGCTCAACAATCTTTTCAATTGCATCCATAGTCAACCTCCCTTACTTCACATTCAGCACAAGTAAGAAGGAAATTACAAAGCCCAAAATTGCATAGGTTTCTATCATTGCAGCATAAATGATTCCCTTTGTTGCATGTTCAGGCTTTTTAGCAAGAATTTGGATACCTGCCGCAGCAACACGTCCCTGCGAGATACCTGAGAATAATCCTGCAAATGCAATTGGTAATGATGCAACAAAATAATTCAGTCCCTGAACCATTGTCATACTATTATCAAGGTCGATAAAGATAAGGAACGCGATAACGAATCCATATAATCCCTGTGTTCCGGGAAGCAGCTGCAGGATCAGAGCTTGTCCGAATTTCTCAGGCTGTTCGGTTGTCAGTGCTGCTGCTGCTTCTCCTGTGAATCCAACACCTTTGGCAGACCCAATACCAGATAAAATTGTTGCCATGGCCATTCCTAAAACTGCAAAAAGTATTCCGCCATTTTCATTAATTAAATAATCAATCATCTCTACATTCCTCCACTTATTTCTTCAATTTCGTCTTTTCGATATTCAGATGTTTCTCTTCTGCTTTCAGCGGTTGAAAAGCTCTTCCGCCTCCTGAATAAAATTTTCCGAAAAACTCTACATATTGCAAACGTGCACCGTGAACATAAGCACCCAGCAAACTCAGGAACAAGTTTAACGTATGCAAAGCGATAATCAGCAAAATTCCGACAGTAAATCTGGCAATCGGCGGCATGAATGCAACAAGCATATTAAAAGCTGCAGCAATGCTTCCGCCTGAAATTCCCAGTGCCATTAAACGTGTATAACTAACCAAATCACCAATATAACCCGTTAAATTGTACAGTTCATAAAGTCCTTTAGCAATCCCTTTTACTTTGGATTTGGATTGAATCACAGGTACTGCCACAATTGACAGGGCAGAAATTACAGCTGCTGTGATTCCGACAATGAAAAAGCCATTGTTGTTCATTACCAGCATTCCCAGAACAGCAATCAGAATACCTGTTAGCAATCCCTGCCAGGCAAAGCTGTCGCCAATACTTGTGAGATACTGCTTCCTTTTCATCAATTCAATTCCATTAATAATCAAACCGGTCATCAGCTGAATAAAACCAAACGCCACTGACAGAAGCAAAATCGTATTCACATCTTCAGTTGTTGAAAGAATTGGAAACGGCAGATGTATACTAAACAGTGTTTTTGGAAAATCAACACCAAAAAATGAACCGTAGATAATTCCCCAAACAATTGTCGGAAATGACAGGATAAAGAAAAAATCAACAAAACGTTTTTTAACTCTATTCAAAACTATATTTTTTCTTACAACTATTGTTATAAGAAACATTAACAGTCCATAACCCAGATCTGCAACCATCATCCCAAAAAATACCATATAAAAAGGAGTCATCACCGGTGTAGGATCAATTTCATCATATTTCGGTAAACTGTACATTTCTGTCAGCATTTCAAAGGGTGCTGCAACTTTATTATTTTTTAACTTAACAGGAATATCCATCTGAATTTCTTCAGCAGTCGGCTGTTCGAATGTCAGATATACCTCGGTTTCAGGGACTGCTTTATTTAGGACTGACAAAAAATTATTTTTTTCTTCCTCAGGAATCCACCCCTGCATCAGACAGAAATAGTGTGTATTTAACAAATGGTCCTTTGCCTGCTCCCGATAAATCAGAGCATAAATCATTTCTTCTGCAAGATACAGTTCCTCAAGATGATCTCTGTATACCCCAAGTTCCTTCTTAATTGTTTTCTCTTCATCAACAAGCTCTACCAGTTCTTTTTTTGTATTTTCATAGGCTTTGCTCGGTACAACATCATAAGGATAATTCATTCGCTCAAAGCTGAAACGGTTTAACAGTCCGCCAATCTCATCTTCATTTTCTTTCAAATAAATCAGGCTGTAGTAAACATGATTTGTACTATAATACAACTCTTCATAATAAATCGAAGGGATATTCTTTAAAGCTGCTTGAAACTCTTCATTGTTCGCTGCATTAATCGAACCTGATACCAGAGAAGCCTCGGTCAGTATCACTTGCTGAGGTACAACATCAAGTGCCTGCCACCTTGTCAGCCAATCTTCTTCTGTAAGAAGCTTTTTCCGTTGACTGTTCACATAATCCAGACGCCTTTTTAAACTTTCAACAGCACTCAGATAACCTAGGATTTTCTCCTGATTAAAAGATGATTCCAGAGAATCCAATGACTGTACTCTCCTCTTAAAACCATTTTTATGTCCTTCTTTACTTGAAAAATAATCAATAAACAGGAGTACATCATGAATCCTCAGCAGCATTTCTTCGTAGAATTTTTTCCTCTGCCTGTTGCTTGCTGTCTGATCTAAAGAAAAATAGTGATCAATATAGGACTGGTCCACACTGGAATGATAGAAATCTTTGATTTCTACTGCCTGCAGTCCCTGAATTGCCTGAAGGATCGTCTCCTCCTGATCTGCCGCGGCTATAATCGTTACTTTCTCCATTTTATTGACTGCCATAAAGTACATTCACCCTTTCAATGACATAATCAATCATTTCATCTTTATTTCTATCATATTTCTCCTTAAAAAGATCCTTCTGTTCCTCTGCTTCTTTCAATAATAGTTCTTTTTCATTTTGAAGCTGCTGCTGTTGAATTTTTGTTGTCTCCTTCAGCAGTTCTTCTACTTCTTTCTGGTTTTTCGTTTGAAGAAGGAGCAGTTCCTGTTCCATTTTCGCTTCATACTCAACCATTTCACGCTGTACATCCTTTTTCATTTCCTGTACACGCTCTTCCGCCAGTCTGATCTGTTCCAATGCATTGAATACCATCCTCTCACCTCCAACATTCGTCAATTTTGTCAATTTTCTAAATAGCATAAAAATTAAAGATTGTTTACAAGGAAACGGATTATTCCTCTCAATGAACACACAAAAGAGGCCGAACTCAAAAGTCGTTCTTCTCACCCCTTGAAGAACCTGATCCTTGAAGCTTCCGCCCAACCATTATATTCATTCACATAAAATACATTTTAACAAAAAAACTGCAGAAATTCAAACCAGTTGTTGAAATGTTATTTTTTCTACAGCTAACTCTTTATTTAGTTAAGCAGACATTTCTATAGTCCTCAGTATTTCCAGCAGTTGTGATATCAGCGATACTCTCTAATCAGCCAGTCATCCAGTTTTGACAATCCAGTTGCATAGGATCAATCGTCTCAGGGCGTTCAATCTCAATTAAGCACCGCACTTTCTTTCCATACCAGCGCTTCTTCTGTGCCTCTGACAATTACAGCTGCAGCTTCTTCTTTTCCAAAACAGCAATTGGCTCTTCGGAAAGCATCTTTTCACTCCCTCTTTTTTTACTGTTATAAATAACTTAACATCTTTAAGAAGATTTGAAAACAAGCTTTGAGAAAAAATATCACTTCCATAACAGAAAAAGAAGTGAAAATAAGCGAATCCTCCTCACTATTTTCACTTCTCCTAAGTACCTATTCTTTCCCTGCAACAACCAATACATCACTGTCAGAGTGATTGACCACATACGAGGTTGTTGAGCCTACAAGTACACGCTGCAATGCATTCAACCCAGTTTTACCAATCACAACTAAATCAATCGGCTCTTCAGATTCAGAAAAATCAGAAAGCAATGTTTTAGGATAACCATAAAGAACATAGGTTGCCACATTATCCAACCCGCCTGCATGAGCCAAGTCTGCTCTCTGCTGCATTTTTTCTTCTTCTCTTTTTCTAAGGACTTCCATCGCATTGGTTACCGAAACCGTAAGCTCCCCAAAATAATTACCGATTTCCTCAATAACATAAACAATATGAAGCTTTGCCTGATTTCGTTTCGCAATTTCAAGTGCTTTCTCAAACGCTTGTTCTGCCTGAGCTGAACCGTCAACTGCTACTAAGATATTTCGATATGTTTGTTCCATGATGAATCCCTCCCTTTATAGTTCTATTTTACTATGAAATGTGGAAAAGGCAAAATAATCCAACATTTAAGAAAAGAAACAAAATAAATAATCTAAATAATAACAATTGTAAATAGAGGAAAAAAATGATATGATGTATTTAGGATTTCGTTATCATATTATCGTTGCCTTTCAAGAAACAATTATGAAAGGAGTATGATTTCTATGACATACAAAACAAGAAACATTGACTACCGTGTAGCTCTAGACACAAAGAAAAACATTTTTATGGTCTATGATGCGAATGATCATAACAAAGTTGCCTATGGTGTCACAATTGAAAAAGCTATACAACAACTAAAATTAACTGCTTAAAGTAAGGAGTAAAACAGTTCAATGGACGAGTTGAGTAGTAACACTACGGAATAGAAAAGGTATCAGGACTATAAATAGATCTGATACCTTTTTTGTATTCTAAAATCCTTTGTATCCATTTTATACGTTTTTGGTTAAAAACTATATCCATCCCACGCACCCTCTTCACTAAATGAATTGTCTTTGGCATCGGCACCTCTTGATCTCTCATTCTCTATAAGCTGGTTTCTAAATAAAAAACAAGCTATAGCACCTCCCCAGGCACCATAGCTTACTTTTGCACTTTCTAAATTGAAAATTGAACTTAATCTGGTCTGCACTTTATAGTTCTTTAAAGTCTGTTGTAATTTGAAGTAAATCATTAGACTACTGTATTATTTCACAAGCAGCAGTATTAGACAATATTGCATGAGCAATTTTATCATTCCGGCCTCCCTTTCTCAAATTAAGAAAAAACATGTTTACAAACATCCATTTTCTTAAGTAAAGAATAACAAACAAATATGAAGAAATAAAGACATACACTTATTTTTTGCAAATTTTGCATAAATAATCTCAAAAAATACAAAAAAAACTAAAATGAGAGAAAAACTGTTCTTTTGTATGTTATATCAGCAAGAAAACTGATATAAGTACTTAACTTTAAAGGTTTTTTCTGTATCAAAAAACATTTTTTAAAGAAAAAGACGAAATATTCCTCAAAAAAACCAAGGATAAAGTGTTTGTCATAGTCCCATCACTCTAAGTATAAACCAACAAACTGATAGTAGGCGCCTTATTCTACCCTCTACCTCTGAGTTTATTAACGAACTCGCGAACATGCTTCAGTATCATATATGCTTTATACTTACCAGGATTAATAATTGTTTTAAAGGTACCAATCTTTTCTTCTGCGTAGCCATTAAAAGACTGCTTAAATTTCAGAATACCATCTGAGCCGTCAAAAATACCCTCAATTCCATAAAAATTGTATAAAGGAATATTTTTTTCCACTGAATATCTTAGCATTTTATCTTGAATTAAAAATGGCGCATAAAGCTTTTTAAACTCTTCTTCTGTTCCTGAAAAGAGGTAAACTGTTTCATGGGGACAGCTCAGGAACAGTGCACAGGCTAATGCAACTTCATCTCCATGTGTTTCAAGCATTTTCTTTCCTTCTTCAATGCGCTTTTCATATGTTGAAAGTTCATCTGAAAATTCACGTTTTTGGTTGTTTTTCTTTCGACTATTAGGATTGATCGCCAAAAATGCTGCTACTTCATCCAATTTTTTCTGCAGCTGCTCTTTCTGCTGTACCAGACTCTCCAAATAGGTTCTAAAATTTATTTCAGCAACAACAAATTTCGCCCGATCGCCGTATGCTTTGTAAACAGCTTGATAATAATCCAGTGATTTATCCTTGAAGTTTCTTCGAATACTTGTACGTTCAGTAATTTCTTTGAACTGCGGAAGCTCTTCGTACCTCAATTCTTTTGTTGTTATTCCAAAGCTTTTTGCTTTATTTAAACTGTATTTTGCATCTTTACCATAAGATTTCAGAAGCTCTGGCTCAGTAAAACCTTCAAGTGATTTTTTGTAAATCCATTGCGGATTCCCATCTGTAGCATAGCCGCTTGTAAACCCTTCGTGAATATATCCTTCTTTTGAAAACTGCTGAATCACTGACTTATCTTTATCATTCAACAATTTTCCATAGTAATCATACATACCATAAGCACAATTTGGACTAATTGTTAGATACAAACATCCTTCTTTTTTTACATACTCTTTTAAATTTTCCAGAAAGTAAGAAAGCAACGCTGTATTATTTTTAGGTATTTCAAGTCCGTCAATATCAAAAACAAAACCTACGCCCAATTTCGTTTTGGTCATTAATGCTGACATCACGGTATTATCAGATTCATCCTTGACTCCTGGGAAAAAGACCTCTGCTCCTCTTGATTTTTTCAGCGAAGCCATCTCTTTCGTTTGGAGATAATTTCCATTCTCAGCTTCATCAGTAAATTTTCCAAATTCATGTTCTTCAAGTAAATAAAATTTATACATACAGCAGACTCCCTCATCATTTATAAAGATTGAATTATTGTCATTTTAGTTTCCTAATGTATAGACCAAATTAAAACTAAGTAATACTTCTAGTCCAAGAAACGTACAGCATATACCAGAAGCGTAGAAGCAAGTTCTTGCATGACCTTAAGACATGCGACGATCATTCGTAGAAGCAAGTCTTGCATGACCCTCAGACATGTGACGATCATTCGTAGAAGCGTAGAAGCAAGCTTTTAACACAGGAATAAATTATTGCTAATTCATCAGATTATCGGTTCACATACCATTCTACTAGATGTTCCTGTAACAGTGGGACTGACGATTCTCCAGCTGCTTTTATAGCTGTTCGTTCTTGTCATTGAAGCGTACAAGTTACTATTTTCTATCATTGGACATCATCTACAGACTATCTTTTATCGTAATTTGAGCAGAACGCTAGTTTGCCATTACACAGTCAATCACTGGCTTAATTAGAACTTTTTTCCTTTACACAGTAACATTCTATATTATACCTATTCATGGTAAATGAAAGCAATCAATTTTCCTCATGGTCCATGAAAGAAATTTCTTGGTTTGCTGTATTTATTGTCATCTTTTGACCAACAGGAAAAGTAAATATTGGTTGTGTATGTCCAAAATTGACATTGTACAGAACAGGAATCGTTTTTGCTACAGGATGTTTATCCAATAGCATGATCAAGCGCTCTTCCGTCATCTCTGTTGCAGCAGAAAATCTGCCAATTACTAAAGCAGCCGGTTTCCGATAAACTTGCAGGATTGAAGCCATGTCACGGGCAAAATCTCTAAAATCCCCTTCTTCTTCCATTTCCATAAAGATAACAGGATGATCAATTAAAGGCTGATAAACAGTCCCTGAAAGTAAATTGAATGTCCCTATGTTTCCTCCCAAACTAACACCTTCTGCTGTCCCTTCAGAATAGACTTTCCAGCCATTTGAACTAATATTCGGTTTATATTCATCTAGAAACCAAGGATCATCACTCCACTGCTCTGAAGCAGTTAATTGATGCTGTCCGAACTTCATTAACACATCCTCAAAAGAAGCTGTTTGATACTCCTGAAGCATTTTCATTTTAAAGCTTGAATAATGCGGACCACTATACGTTACTAAATCAGATTTCGTATAAATTGCATTATTCAAAGCAGTAATATCACTATACCCGCAAAATATTTTAGGATTCGCTCCAATAAGTTCATAATCCAAATAGGGAAGCAGTTCATTACTGTTGAAACCACCTATAGAAGTTAAGATTCCCTGAACCTGCGGATCTAGAAATGCTTCATGGAGATCTTCTACTCTGGATTCAATAGATGAAGAGCCCATTTGATCGTTTTCCATACTGTTTTTACTGAAGCTGACAGTTAATCCTAATTTCCCCAAGACTTTTTCTGCCTCCTGATTTCCTGCTGCTCCACCGATTCTTACCATACTGCTCGAAGGAGAAATCACTCGGATATGATCTCCCTTTTTTAATTTTTTCGGAATAATCATTACTGATGCCTCCATATCCATTAATACTTTTCCTTATCCTATCATAAATTGTCAATTAAAAGATATGGGCTGCTGCCTAGAGAACACAAAAATTCATCGTTTCCATTAAAAAAAGTTTCTAAAAACAAGCTGTTTGATTATCCTGCTAAAAATTTATCCGCCTAACCTTAATCTTTCTGACAAAATAATGCTAGCATATTAACCGGATTAAACCTAAGTTATGCTTCTAATCCAAGAAATGTGCATCTATCCAGTAGTCTTACATATAAGACTACTGGATAGATGACAAGCATTCGTAGAAGCAAGTTCTTACATGACCATAAAACATGTACCAATATAAATGAACAGCGGCTCCAAATTAAAGATAGGTGATCGCTTTGCGACCTAAGACAACCTATTAAATAAATTATTATAAGGTGGAGAAAAGCAGGGGATGAATCCTTGTATGTCAAGTATTTTTGGGGTTTTAAGTGAATATACTTCAAATTATCATAATAAAAAAGAGAATTAAAACTACTTTTACTTTTCCCTATCACATGAATTACAATCCATTTAAGGAAGAGACTATTTCCATAATGTCAATAAAAAACATTGGATTATGTGTTTGAGGAGCATACTCTGGATAATTTCAATTTTTTTACATTATCAAATAATGAAATAAATCATTTTATTCAGAGTATTTTTGAAAAGGGGCAATAGGAAATTGAGTATGCTGAAAATGATGGTTATATTCATAAAAGAATCACAACAAATACTAACAAAGCCTATCAGTACTTTTATGATTTTCTTGATGGTCATTCAATCAATCTACGCTTATAAAAAAAATTGCTGTTGCAGATTTTACATAGAAGCAACAAGAAGAGAGCAAGACAAAAATAAAGTTTCAAACGCTCTTCGTATCTAACCCCGAATAAACGGCGGTACAAAAGTAACTCCTTCGGAATTAAGCCGAACGATTCTGAAAATATAAGAAGCTCCATGAAGGTATCTATTCACAGCTATTCATTCTATGAATAGTGTTCCTTGACAATTTTTGGATATTCCTTCTTAATTCTCGGAGCTGATCGCTTTTGTACCGACCGCCTCTTGAACTTTATTTAAATTTTAATACTAATCGAAACTTACTATAAAAATGCTGTGATTAAATAAATTAACGGATAACCAACCATCATCAAAGACATGGCTTTCAAAACAATTGGGAATGTTTCTTTTTTGATTTGTCGTTTTACATAAGGCCTCAACATAAAGAAAATGACTGGTAAAAATAATAATGAAAGAAGCAGAAACGGAGAAGCTAATTTCAAATAAACTGAAGCTGCAATAGAAACAGCCTGCACTGCCGTTAATACAAGCAACAAACGAACACTCATCTTTTTCCCTATATAATAAACAAGCGTTTTTCGATTATTTTTAATATCTTCTTCCAAATCACAGGTATTATTCGCCAGTAAATTATTAAACATACAGAAAACCATAGGCATGCAGACGATAAATGTCTTTAATAAAAAGCCCTTTGATTCCTGCTGATACTGAAAGCTTGTTAAGTATGCACTCATCATTGGAATCATATACCCGCTTAAAAGGGCGGGAATGCTTTCTGCAATCGGCAGACTGTTTATCGGATGCTTTCCGGTTGAATACCCCAGTCCTACATAATATCCAAAGACTCCTAAAATAAAAACAAAAATATCTGAATGCCAAGTCAAAAATGCCCCTGTAAAAAAAGATAAAAGCAGGATCAATAAGAACGAAGAACGAACCGTTTTAAGTGATAGGTGTTCTCTGCCAATAATATTCGTCACTTCTTTATACTTCAAATCCTCTGCATTTTGATAGTCCATGTAGTTATTAAAAATATTGACTGCGATATGAATAAACAATAATGTAATCGTAAAAACCAAAACTCGCCAATTATAAAAAACACCATATTCTACTTTTGCAAACGACATACCCAACAGAATCAGAAAGAAATTTAATGGCGCTGTATAAATTTCTCCTAACTCCCATAAAATCTTTCCACTCATTCTATCCCTAATTTCTAATTTTTTTCGTACTTACTGACTATAGTCATTTTCTGAAAAAGAGTCAATAGAAGAGTCTTTATGTATTGACTTTTGGTTCAGGTCGAAGATAATTGTCTGAAAATGCTACTTCACATTCCAAGAACAGAAATGTTTTTCTCCATATAGACGATATCCATCTTGTCTGTTACTTTTACTTCTAATCCTGTTTGAGCATAGCCCAATTTTTCATAAAGACAGATGAGTTTTTCTTCCTGCTTAATCGTGTCCAGCTGCCAGCAGGTCACCTCTGGAAACTGTTTTTCTACTTTCAGCATCGACATATAGCCCAAACCATGTCCCTGCGCTTCCGGTAGTATCGCAATGGGTGCAATACGTCCAATTGGCTGTTCCACCAATACGCGGATAACGCCAATTTTTTTGCCAGTATATTCTATAAAGAAAAACGAAGTGTTCGAACGCAAAAATTTACTTTTTAGACTATCCAATTCTTCCATTGCCGGATTGGTCTCTACGTCCTGATATTTCTCAAGCAGTTCGCTAAACGATTTTTGGTATATGTTTTGTACTTCACTAAGCTGTTCTTTATTTGTGATTAATGTTAATTGAATCCCCATAGCCCTATCCTTTTCAAGTTTTCATACTATTCCATAAACCCTCTTCATCTATACACAACTATCGCTGAGCCTTACTCCTCATAGATATCAAGTAATTTAAAAAGCTGACAAACCATAGGAATTCCAGTGTGAATTTTTGTCCAAATATTTTCAATTCCCAGATAAAAAACTTTTTGTGTTCATTATACTAATACTCATAGCTTAAATCGTCTGTTTCTTCCGTTTAGACAAACACTTCTTACTACATCATTCATCGGAGGTACTTAAATTTTAGTATACTGGACAATTACCAGAGGAAATTCTCTTTCATTGCAACTGCTGAATTTACTGTATGGGTTTCGATCAGTAGTAGATTTTGTCTTGTTATGCAGACTCATCCGACCTGCTTCAGCCTTATTGTTCGTCAGTTCAGGAGTTTGCGCCCAGCTTCAGCCACAACATCACGATTGTCGCCTTGCCATCCAACAGTTCCTACTGCCAAACCTGTAGCAGACTTTCACCGCCTATTATCTTGTCCGGACATTGACCCGCTCTATTACTGTTAAATAAGTACAGTCTGGTAAGAGAAAGTTTTCCTAGCAAGAAATAATAGGAGTTACATTTTAGTCAATGAAAAGCAAAAAGATCGACTGGTCAAAAATCTCCGCAGTGTCAAAGGAAAATCGGGAATCAGAGCTGTTTTACAAGGCTAATTACAGCTGATTGGATTTGATTCAGCGATGGAGTCGAGCAGCCATTTTTCACAGACGATTTGCTTGAAGTCCACTGTCCAAATACTTGACCATGATGATTCTTGCAGTTGCGTTCTATAGAAGAATAATCTCAGAACAAGACACTAGTCGTTACCCATGCAGGGCGCACATAAAAATTACTGAAAACAGAATTCCAGCTGTCTCAGTATCTTTCTTGCTTTCCTATAAATTATCCCTCTTTTATGAGGTTGATTGGAAGATGTGTTCTCTTTTCTTTATATTTTTCATCAAATTTCTTTTGTGTCAATGTCTTTAGTTCTGCTTTCATTGTCTCTGCTTTTTCATAATCTCCGATATCTCTGGTCATATTTACAAAAGTTAAAAGCTTAGTATAAGCAGAAGGATCTCCATTAGATAGAAATTCTATTAGACTGTCCAAATAATTTAAATCCAGTCTGTGACTATAATTTCTAAAAAGACTAGGTTGCTTTTTTGCCAGTTCAAGATAATCCTTTGCAGAACTTAAATTATTGTCATGAATTCTAAGATTAATTAAGTTTATCAAAATACTGTAGGCAAAATTCTTTGTTGTACTGTCTCTCTTAGCCTCATCTTTGATTGGAATTACCTGCTTTATAATCGAATCAGCCCGTTCAGTTGAAAAATAAGGAATAATATTCATGATTATTGCGTAATCATATTGGAAATAATAATCTTTATCCGCTACGTTTCTATAAGCGATCTCAACATCATTTTTATTAATCGGAGGGATTTCATTCCATAAATTTTGAAAGCAGTGCTTAATTGCTAAATAGTTGGAAAATTCTCTTAAGTTTTTATTCGTCTTGTTATTTAATCTTTTAAAATAACTGATCAGCTTTTCTTTGTCGTGATGATTGTTGGATTGGTCTAGGCAATTATGAAGTAATTCTCTAAAAGATTGCTGATCGTAATCAAACATAATATAGGAAAAAAATTCATGCACATTTACAGACAAACCATCCAGAATCCCACTTAAATCGTTCATTCTAACTGGTCGTTCATCTCCTTCAATTCTTGAATAAGCTGTGCGATCCAGATAGCTTTTCGAAATCTCCTGTTGAGTGAACTTTTTCTTTTTTCGAATAAATCTTAATGTCTCTCCAATTTCCAAAAAATCTCCTCCATTTCGTGTCAATAACACACACATTAAAGAAATAAATAAGCTTTTTCATCTTTTTTGCTTACAAAAAGTACTTTTTAGTGCGGTTTTATCAAAACGCTTCAAATGTACTTTATCGTTTCTTTAATGTCTGATAACATTTACCAACAGAGGGGTTACTTCCTTAAAATTAAAATGACCTTTATATTGGAAAAGTACGAAAAACATATTACTTTTTAGTTTAAAACTGCTATACAAATCAACAACTCTTTCCAATCCCGACACTACTTAGTCTGCAAAACAATAATGCCGGGAAGTTTTCATATAAAACAGCTAATTCAATATGAAAACATAGCTTATTATACCAAAAAGCTCAAAACTGAACAATTCGTATTAATACAACAGCTAATCAAACATTTTTAGTTTTGCATATTTATGTTGTTATACTCTTCCTTATGCAGTCGTCATTTTAATTTCATAAAAGATCAGTCTACGTAGTTTGTCCCCCTGAGAGGTTCGTTTTTCCTCTAACTACATAAACTGATCTTTTTTGTTTTTTTATCTTAATAAACTATTTTCTGATATAAAATCATTCTTCTGACTTGGCCTATTCCAAAGAATACAATAAAAAGGACTTATTTCCCTTTGAACAGTCGACTGATTTTCTTGAAAAATGTATCCTCAACAATATCAATCCCTACACCCAAATTGCTGTTTCTAATTTGATCATTCACTTTAATATATTCTTCCAGCTCTTTTCCTGAAATAGCTAAGTTGCGATACGGATGATACTCTAAATAGCAAGATACACCATGTTCAGAAATCTTTTTAGTCGTCCGATGCTGCAGCCAGACAGATTGGATATCGCATTCCTGTCGTGTAAATTTCTCCTGCTGATCAATAGCACAATCAGTGGTTAAATGAATTTCCATTTTCACTGAATTGCGGTCAATCCAAAATGGAAAATCTCGGTGATGAAAATTTTTAGCTCCGTCATCCACAAAATAAGTTCGATCCCAGTAATGCAAAAAGCGTTTATTCCCTTCTTTTAGATAAGGGCTGGAAATACGAGCTTTATAGAGTACCTGTATTTCATTTTGTTCTTTATTATCATTAACTATCTGAATAGATGTATCACTGAAGTACTTATCAATCTCTTCAGCTTCATATTTGTTGTGCAAGGCCATGTTATTATAAATTGAACCATTAAATGTCTTTATAATATCTTTATTGGTCTGGTTTTTAAACATATCTCTGGTTGTATTCGCAACTCTTCCGCGCAAAGTACCTTTTAAGCTAAAATCTGCTGCATCTTCTTTTACATTACAGGTAATGATCTCTTCAATAACCGGCGGCTGCTCCTGAAAAGGCATCTGTTTCTGCAGCTCAGTCCCTGCCTTTATTTCCAAATAATACATAAAACTGTCTTTTCGACGTTTGCCTAGCACCCCCTGATCATTTTCCACCGTTGCATCTACAAAATAAATTTTATCTTCATAATATATTTTTAGAATGGCATGATTGAAAATAAATGGAGATGGCGTATACACCGGCAAAAAGATATCCCGTTCATAATTTACCAGCACAATCTCGGAATGAATACCTAAATAATCAAGAAGCACTTTTAAAAGCACTGTCTTTGCCTTACAATCCCCCTGTTTTGTTTTAAATGTACTATCTGCTGCCTGAGGCTCATGTCCATCCATCTCAGAAGCATTATATAAATAATAGATTTGCTTTTGAACAAAGTCTATAGCATATCTGATTTTATTTTCCAAAGAAGGAAGCAGTTCTAATTCTTTTATTAACTCAGCAGCAAAAGTATTCACATCTGCCTGATAAAATTTTTGATATAGTTCTGCCAATACCTCAGTAATCTCAGTAAAATTTTTTTGAGTGGAAAAATCAATAAATGGCTCAATCTCTCCTTCTTTTATTTCCTTTCCGTTAAACAGCTTTTCCTCAATTACGAATGTTCCCTGATCTGCAATAACAACTTTTTCCTTCTCGATAATCTTTCCTGATTCATCACGAAAATAATGATAATTTCCTTCAAGGGCTTGTCCGCTTTCATTTTTTAACTGAAACCGATATTCACTATATGCCCAATAAGGCCCAGGATAGGAATAGCTATAGCGGAAAAATTGATTACGAAGACTGTCTTCACTGTATTTGCATTTGATCGTTGTCTCAATAATAAAAACATCATTTAAATGCAGATCCCGAATAAGAATCGTTATATTTTTTTGATCTGAAAAACTTCCATTATTGCCTTCCTGTATATGATCCAGAACTTTTACATTAATATCATCCAGTTTATCTATAACTTGACCGTCTCGGACTACAGATAATGTGTGAATATAGAGAACCTCATCCTTGTTCAGAATAAAATTCGTTTTAGCAGCAACATTCAAAGTTTGCGGATCATTCAATGTATACGCCATTGATGTATGGCTTTCCAGCGATGTTTGTTTCGCAGTCTCAGTAATATAACACCAAAAACAATAATCTCTTTCCTGTTCAATCTGAGCTTTATAAAAATCTGTTTCTTTTGCTTTCAGCCACATTTCAATATTTTCTTGCTTTGTTGCAGCAGAAGCTAAAGATGGTTCCAAAATATAATACTCTTTCTCCATTGCGTAAACCCCTTCATTTTAACAAATAAAATCCTTTTTTTGTAATACTATCCTTTATTCTATCGTACTCCCAGAAATAATAAAAGATGGAAAAAATTTTGAATTTACCTCAAATTTTAGAAACCAATATAGAAAATCATTGAGCGAACAGTCTCCCGAAGCGTATTCTATTTGTTTAGAAAACAGCTTATGTAACCACTGATGTAATAGGGTTTTTAGTGAAAAATGGGTGAATTCGAAGGAAAAAATTAATAAACTATAAATTTCTGCACAAAAAAAGATTATATTGAAGACCTTTCCTTAACAGGAAACTTCAACATAATCTTTTAAACAAGATAGATAACTGCTGATCTGACCAAATTATAAATTATAATAAAAGATAGTTTATAAATAATGTCCAGCAATAGAAAATTTTAAAATGTTCTGAACCACTCATCCTTTATTCAAGTAATCAACAACAATACTGCCCATTGCTTCCGCACAAACCAGCAATGACTTTTCATTGATATCGAACTTAGGATGGTGATGTGGGTAAGCTGGCTTTCCTTCTACCTGAGCCCCCACATAAATAAATGTACTTGGCACTTTTTCAGCATAATAAGCAAAATCTTCTGAAGGCGGTAACGGCGGAGTCACTTCGACACTATCAACATTATCCATCTGACTGTTCTTCAAGATTTCCGCAACCTGTCTTGTAAATGCCGGATCGTTATATAAAACAGGATAGTCTGTTGTATATTCCAGTACACAGTTTACACTGAATGCTGCTTCCAGTCCCTCACAGATTTTTTTGATTTCTGCATCAATGATACTCCGTGCACCCTCACTCATCGCCCGTACATCTCCATCCAAAACAACTTTATCCTTAATGACATTGAACATTCCTTTAGCATCAAAGGAACCAACTGTCACAACACCCATATCAAAAGGATTGATTCGACGGCTGATAACGGTTTGCAGCATTGTCACAAAATAACTGCCGGCAACAATTGCATCATTTGCTTCATGCGGAGAAGAGCCATGCCCCCCTTTGCCCTCAATTGTCAGCTTGAAGAAGGAACGGGCAGACTGAACTTCGCCTTCTCTATAAAGAATCTTACCAAATGGAAACGTACTCATCACATGTATCCCGACCACATTGTCAACGCCTTCAAGGCATCCTGCTTTGATCATGCCCACAGCACCTCCAGGAGGAGTTTCTTCCGCAGGCTGATGAAGCACTTTGATCTTTCCATTCAGCTGATCTTTCATTTCAGCCAAAGTTTCTGCCAATACAAGCATGTAGGCAGTATGAACGTCATGACCACACGCATGCATAACACCCTCATTTTCAGAAGCAAAGGACAGTCCGGTTTCTTCTTTGATTGGGAGAGCATCAAAGTCTGCTCGAATAGCTAACGTCTTCCCGGGTTTTCCTGAATCAATGGTTACAATCACGCCATGTTCTCCACCAATATTTGTCTCAACTTGAACATCCAAACCCTTACCTTCATAAAAATCAGCAATATATTTTGCGGTTTCTGTTTCGTAAAAAGACAGCTCAGGATGTTGATGCAAGTATCTGCGAATTTCAATCATTCTGCTTTCTTTTTCACGTAATTTTTCAAATAACTGTTCTTTTAAACTCATGTTTTTTCCTCCCTCTACTCCACAGCATTTACGCTGTCAGCTTTTTGAGCACCATCAAAATATCTACGTGAAGTAACATAAGAACCAATCCAACCAAATAGTGTTAATGCAGTGAAAACAATCATAAACAGCCATGCTGTACTGTAAGAACCTGTCATATCTAAAATCCTGGCAACAAACACTGAACCGATAGCTGTCCCGAGAGTTCCTACACTGCTAACCAGACCGAAGGCTTCGGGATAATTTTTTTGACCAAAGACACTCGCTGTAATCAGTGGTGGAGAAACCGTTCCAATCGGAGTACCCAGCCCAAAAGAAAATGCCATTAGATACATTACTCCTAGATTTTGCCCAAAAAGCATCAAAATAAATGCAATAAAAAATGCACCACAGCCAAAGATACTGCTTGCTACCACGCCAAATCGATCATTGATCCAACCAAGAAGCAGTTTTCCGAAAATTCCGACAAATGAGTAAATAGAAATAATATTTGCAGATGTTGTCGGATCATGCATTTCCTGAATCGCTGCAGGAAAGTTGGACAAGGCACCTGTATTAATCAGACCATTAAGGAACATGCCAATCATGACCAGCCAGAAAAAGAATTTTCCATAAGAAGCCTTTACGGTAATCGCAGAGTCCTTACTTTCTTCAATCGCTCCCTCAGATTGCTTAGCTGGTTCAACATCAGCACCATAGGCAACCAACCCTTTTTCAGCCGGAGAGCTTTTAAATACAAAAAGTACAATTGGTAATGAACAAACCAGCGCAATCCCCGCCATCAGCTGATACGTTGTCCTCCAGCCATAATTATCCAGGAAAATAGTAACTACCTGAGAAAATATTGTTCCGCCTAAACCAATCCCTGCCATGGCAATACTCATAGCCAGTCCACGCTTTTCCTTGAACCACATTGTTACCATGTAGCTGATTGGAATAAGTGCAGAAGCCCAGAAGAAGATTCCGATAAAGAAGGAGGAAATATACAAATGCATCGCGTTTTGAGCAAAAGAATAAGTAAAATAACTAATGCAAAATCCAATGATTCCCCCAACCTGCAGCATTTTCATCTGACCTAAAGCAACTCGTTTGGATACAATCGGCGAAAGAAATATCCCAATCATTTGTACAATTGTATTCGCCAGCATAAATTGACTGCGGTTAATGCCCAACTCTTCTGTTACCGCTAAAGCGTACTTTCCTGACAACGACATGACTAAAGGCACGACAGTTGCTGTGATGACAACACATCCTGCAACAATCCACCAGCCATAAAACATTTTCTTTTTATTTTCCATAGTACGTCTCTTCCCTTTCATTGATTACTTCATACTTTGTCTCCAAAAACAAAAACAATGCTCCCCTCTCAATCAATAAAGATTTTTTAATGACTCCTAAATATCCTTTTGCCAATTGCTATTCCTGCTGCTGTTCTGGCTAATCCTCCTTCCGCTGTTTCTTTAAAAATGCTGGTTATCTGTCTCCCAACATTATTCAAGGCTTCAATTACTTCATCAGCTGGAATGACTGATTTTATTCCTGCAAGAGCCATGTCAGCTGAAATAAACGCCTGTGAAGCACTCAATGTTTCGTTGCACAGAGTACCTCCACCAGACCTGCTACAGGGTCGCATATCAACCCTAGCATATTTTTCAGCGTTATGGCAAGAGCATTTGCAGCTTGTTTTGGTGTTCCACCCATTGTTATCACAATTGCTGCGCTGACCATAGCACTGGCAGACCAAATTTTCTCTGTCATTGCCGCTGGATATAAAGCGCTTTCAAATATATCTATGCCTCATTTCTGCTATATTAAAAGAAAAAACTTGCAGAATGGATACCTGAAATAGTTTGAATTTTATTTATCAATTCTGCACTTTTTTCTTGTGAATCTACTTCCAAAACTATAATTGCCTTTTCTCCTTTTGACTCTCTTGTTATCGTCAGCATAGCAATATTAATCTGATATTCAGAAAAAGCACCGGCTGTTTTAGAAATTAAGCCCGGCATATCCCAGTGAGCAACCAGGTATGTCGGAATGGTTATGGATAAATGGCGTTTAAACCCATTGATTTCAGAAATTTGAATACTTTCGCCGCCTATTGAAATACCTGTGGGACTTAATTTGTACTCTCTTTTTTTAAGCTGATTCAAACTGTATTTGGATGATCCGCATGAGCTTTTGCTAGTGTAAGCAAAACCTCCATACCTTGTTCAGGGGCAATTTCCAAAGAGTCTGCCAGCCTACCATCATCCGGCTCCATTCCCAACAAGCCGCCTACCAGTGCACTATCTGTACCGTACCTGCGATATGTTTTAGCAAACGATTCAAACAATTAAAAATCTTGCGAACTACTTTGCCGATCCAAGCGAGATTGTGACAAAGCTTCTCCATGTGACGAGCAAGTTCTAAACTGTGCTAAGCATTTGCACGAGAAAACAAAACATTATGCCTTGATCGCTTATCTCCCTTGAACTGCTCATTTCCAGTATCATTCGACTTATTTCCAAGATGCTGCCTGCGATTACTCGGCACAGTTTAGGACCGACAAGTGCTAGTTCTACTTTGCCGCTTCTGCTTATATTCGTACTTTAGCAGAATGGTATGCGTAGTTTCGATAAGTATTCCTTGAATGAAACTAGCTCACTTGATGTAGTAGAACTGTATGCGTAGCATAGAAGAACAGCTGTCTCTACGAGTCTAACGATTCCCGAGACAAAACATTACGGGTATCCGTTTTTCTGCGTTTTCGGTTCTCACTGCACTACACTACACTTCGTTTCGATTTCATCACTTTCTAAACGGCAGAGCCATTTAGAATTGAAAGACTTCGTTCCGATCCTCGAATCATGAAGGGACTTTGCTTCTACGCTTCTTCGAATGCTCGGCGCATGTCTTAAGGTCGTGCAAGAACTTGCTTCTACGCTTCTTCGAATGCTCGGCGCATGTCTTAAGGTCGTGCAAGAGCTTGCTTCTACGCTTCTTCGAATGCTCGGCGCATGTCTGGGGGTCATGTATGAACTTGCTCCTACGCTTCTTCGAATGCTCGTCGCATGTCTTAAGGTCGTGCAAGAACTTGCTTCTACGCTTCTTCGAATGCTCGAATCGGAATACCGTTTATTCGGCTTTGGACTCAGGCATACTTCTGTCAAAACCTCCTACTATAACAGGACCAATACTATCAAAAACACTTGTATACTGATTTGTCATTCGCTTTCTCCTTCAGAAAAAGTTCTGCTTTTCTGTTTTACTCATAAAGCGGATATCTCTCACATATTTCGGTAACTCCTTTTCGGATTCTCTCTGCGGAATTATCAAAATCAGTAACTGTCTGCTTAATAAAATACGCAATTTTCCGCATATCTTCTTCTTTGAGGCCTCTTGTTGTCACTGCCGGTGTGCCAATGCGAATGCCGCTGGTTACAAAAGGACTTTTCGGATCATTCGGAACAGCATTTTTATTTACAGTGATATACACATCATCTAATCTTTTTTCCAGCTCTTTCCCCGTAATATCAAAATTTTGGAGATCCACCAGCATCAAATGATTATCTGTTCCTCCTGAAACCAGTTGGAAGCCTTCTGAAACCATTGCTTCACCCAAAGCATTGGCATTTTTTATGACTTGTTGCTGATACACTTTGAATTCCGGTTTAAGAGCTTCACCGAAGCAGACAGCTTTAGCAGCAATAATATGCATTAGCGGTCCGCCCTGAATACCAGGGAAAACGGCTTTGTTAAATTGCCTGCCGAATTCCTCATCCTTTGTCAGTATGATTCCGCCGCGAGGACCCCTTAATGTTTTGTGGGTCGTTGATGTCACTACATCCGCATACTCTACCGGATTTTGATGAAGTCCTGCTGCGACCATCCCGGCAATATGAGCCATATCAACAAACAAATAGGCATCTACCTCTCTTGCAATCTCAGAAAAACGTTTAAAATCGATTGCCCTTGGATAAGCTGAAGCACCAGCAACAATCATTTTGGGCTTGCATTCCAATGCAGTTTTCCTTACTTTTTCGTAGTCGATAAAACCGCTCATTTCATCAATAGCATATGGAACAAAATTATAGTATTTACCAGAGATATTTACCGGAGAGCCATGTGTCAAATGTCCGCCATGGGCTAAGTTCATTCCCATAACTGTGTCTCCCGGTTCCAGCAATGCATAATAAACTGCAGTATTTGCCTGTGCTCCTGAATGGGGCTGTACATTTGCATAGCCCGCACCAAATAATTCCTTTAATCGTTCATTCGCAATATCCTCTACGACATCAACATGCTCACAGCCTCCGTAATACCGTTTGCCGGAATAGCCTTCAGCGTATTTATTGGCAAGTACAGTGCCCATAGTCAGCATTACTGGTTCAGAAATGATATTTTCTGAAGCAATCAGCTCCAAATTTTGCTGTTGCCTTCCCAGCTCTGCAGCAATTGCCGAACCTACTGCTGAATCATAGTTTTTAATATAGTCATTAATTGTATTAATCATATCCTACCTGCTTCTTTTTAATTTTGTTAACAACCTTATTTCCGCATCGGCATGACATGAATGGCATTCCCGAACGTATTTTCCAATGCTTCAGCGATCCCTTCACTGAATGTCGGATGCGGATAGATCACTTCAATTGCTTCTGATACCGTCACCTTCTGATGGATCATCTGTGTAAAATGCATAATCATATCCGTTGCCCGATCACACATCATCTGAGCCCCCAATAGTTCGCCTGTTTCCCCATGGCTTATTACTTTAATAAAACCCATATCGCTTTCAGCAATCATGCTTTTCCCATTGCCAGCCATATTATATTTCCCGATTTTTATTGGAATGCCTGACACTTTTGCAGCTTTTTCATCCATCCCTGCAGAAGCAATCTCCGGTGAGGTGTAGACACAGGAGGGAATTAAAGAAAGGTCATACTCAGCAGCCTGTCCATTGATGGTTAAAACTGCATTCACTCCCTGAGCGGATGCTGCATGAGCCAGCTGAACAGCTCCGCTGACTACATCCCCGATAGCGTAAATAGACGGAATATTGGTCTGGAAATTCTCATTTACAATAATGCCGTCCTCGTCCGTATGACACATGCAGCCCTCGGCAAATAATCCATCCACATATGCTTTTCTTCCTGCAGCAATCAGAACTTTATCACATTCAACCGACTGCTCTTTATTTTTACTGGTAAATAGACACTTTAAAGAACCCGCCTGACTTTGTATTTCAGAGACACTTGCTTTCGTATGAACCGCAATTCCCTTTTTCTTAAGTGAAAGTGCCAGTTTCTTAGATATTTCTTTATCAAAATTCGACAACAATGTATCAAAGGCTTCAATGACTGTTACTTCACAACCGAAAGCCCGAAATGCACTTGCGAATTCAACACCTATGACCCCACCGCCCACAATAACCAGCCGCTTAAAATCAGGTACTTCTGCCAAAAGACCATCACTCGTAATAACCTTGGACAGATCGACTCCTTTGATTGGCGGTATCTGTGGAGCTGCACCAGCTGCGATCAGTATATTGTTCGCCTCCAGAATTTCTGTCCCGATAGTCACCTCATGAGGACCGGTTATTTTAGCTGTTCCCACTATTAGGTCAACACCATTAGCGCTCAATAAGTTCTCAATACCCTCTACAAGCTTAGAAACAACAGCATTTTTTCTTTGATACAATTCTTCTAAATTAATATTCGCTTCCCCAAAGCTCACCCCGCTGTTTGAAGACTTTTTCACTGCTTCGATCACCTCTGCAGCATGAAGAAGTGTTTTAGTAGGAATACACCCGCGGTTCAGGCACGTACCTCCCGCCTTCCCTTTTTCGACGACAGCAACCTTCATTCCCAGCTGAGCAGCTTTAATAGCTGACACATAGCCTCCGGGACCAGCACCAATTACAATCAAATCATACATAAACTAAACCTCCTCAGAAAATTCATAACGAATTTTCGGGCTGCGTGCGGCAGTTACTTCATCTACTCGACCAATAATGGTCGTCTTCGGGAAATCATGGAAACTCTCGCCATCCCTATAAGCCAGCTCATGCAAATCTCGATAAATCTGCAGTGCCTCATCCATTGTCTTTTTAGATTCTGTTTCCGTCGGCTCCAGCATCAGCGCCTCGGGAACAATCAGAGGGAAATACATGGTTGGCGGATGCATCCGATGATCAAGGAGTCCTTTTGCCATATCTAGTGCCGATACACCAGTTTCTTTCTTCAGCTTGTCCAGACTCAAAACAAATTCATGCATGCATCGTTCACCATACGGAACCTCAAATTTATCCTTCAATCCATTCAACAGATAATTTGCATGTAAAACAGCTGTTTTTGAAGCAGATGAGATTCCCTCAGAACCAAGGAACAGTACATAAGTTAAGGCACGTGTTAAAATAGAAAAATGACCATAGAATCCTTTTACAGTCCCAATAGAATTTGCAGGAGTTGAAAATTCAACCCCTTCCTTTGTTTCAACCGGATAAAAATCAGGCAAAAATTCTTTCAGCAGGTCCTTACAACCAACCGGTCCCAGTCCTGGTCCGCCCCCGCCATGAGGCGTAGAGAATGTCTTATGAATGTTCAAATGGACAACATCAAAGCCCATATCACCAGGTCGCACCACACCCATAATGGCATTTAAATTGGCACCATCATAATAATTTAAACCACCTGCCTGATGAATTATTTCAGTAATTTCCAGAATATTTTTATCAAAAATACCGATTGTATTTGGATTCGTCAGCATCAAGCCTGCAGTATCCTCTCCCACAGCATTCTTAAGCGCTGCCAAATCAACACAGCCGTATTCATCTGAAACAACATTTACAATCTCAAACCCAGCCATTGCTGCACTTGCCGGATTTGTACCATGCGCTGAGTCCGGAATAATGATCTTATTTCTGTGGCTGTCGCCGTTTTTCTTGTGGTATGCTTTCATCATTAAGAGTGCTGTCAACTCACCATGTGCCCCTGCACCCGGCTGGAAGGTAAACCCATCCATTCCATTGATTTCTGAAAACCATTTTTCTGCCAATACATAAGTTTCCAGACAACCTTGGATAGAGTCAACCGGCTGCAGCGGATGGATATCTCTAAATCCGGAAAAATTGGCAACTTCATCATTGATTTTAGGATTATATTTCATCGTACATGAGCCCAGAGGATAGAAGCCATCATTCACACCAAAGGTCGCATTTGCAAGTTCTGTATAATGGCGGCTCAATTCATTTTGAGAAACTGTCGGCAAATTCAGTTTCTTTGTGCGACTCAACTCTTCCGGCAGTTCACATGGAGGAACTTCACTTTGACCGATCCAGTCAGTTTCATATCCCTCAATCGAACGTTCAAATATCAGCTTCATATTGCAGCCTCCTCTCTAATGAGTTCATTTACTATTGAAACGACCTCATCGATTTCTTCTTTGGTATTCATTTCAGTCACACACCACAGGAGACCTCTTTCTGTCGGCAACCCGCCAAGTATTCCTCTTTCTTCCAATCGTTGCAGCAGCTTTTCATCCTCTACCGGGATCTTTATTACAAATTCGTGAAAAAAATCAGTATCATTTACCAGTTCAACTTCTGAAAGAGCAGAGAGTTTGTCGGCCATATAATGAGCTTTGTCATAGCACTGCATTGCTGCTTTTTTCAACCCTTCAGGTCCAACTGCACTTAAATAAATTGAAACAGTCAGCGCACAGTGGGCCACATTGGAACAAATATTGGATGCCGCTTTTTCTCTGCGAATATGCTGTTCTCGAGCCTGCAGCGTCAGAACAAAGGAGCGTTTGCCTTTAACATCTGCAGTTTCACCGACAATCCTCCCTGGAAGACGGCGCATCATCTTATTGGTTGTCGCAATAAAACCAATATAGGCTCCGCCAAAATTCAATGGCAGTCCCAAAGGCTGTGCTTCGCCTACAGCAATATCTGCACCCATTTCTCCCGGTGTCTTCAATACTGCCATCGACAGCGGATTCACAGCTACAACTGCCTTGGCTTTGTATTCCTTCGTAACACGAATGATTTCTTCTACCTTTTCAAGGTTTCCAAAATAATTCGGCTGTTGAACCAGCACACATGCTGCAGTTTCATCCATCAATTCTTCAAGCTTATTCAAATCGACTTGACCGTCTTTTTCCGGAATGACAACAATTTCGATTCCTCTCGAATCATAGTAGGTTTTAATCGTTGATAGTGTCATTGGGTGAACAGTTGCTGCAATCAATGCTTTTTTACGTTTCTTTTCTATGCACATATTAATTGCCTCGGCAGCAGCTGTTGCACCATCATATACAGAGGCATTCGTTGCGTCCATTCCAGTCAGTTCACAAATCATTGTCTGATATTCAAAAATTGACTGCAGCAGCCCCTGACTAATCTCTGCCTGATAAGGTGTATATGCAGTAACAAATTCCTCCTTAGCTGCTATCTGATTTACAATAGCTGGAATATAATGTCTGTAAGCACCCGCACCACGGAATATTGTCGAAAACACTTTATTTTTTTCTGCAAGTTCCTGCATCTTCCTTTTAACCTCACGCTCAGAACCGCCCTTTGGAAGATTAAGTTCACTAATCTTCACTTTGTCAGGTATTTCTTCAAACAGCTTATCCAGCGTATTCAGTCCCAACAGTTTTAACATTTCCTGCTGTTCTTTTTCGGTCGTTCCCAAATAATTGCCCATCTGACAACCTCCTCAAAATTTTTGCTTATTACTTCTCTGATTCTTTTTGAACGAATACTTCGTACTCTTCTTTTGTCATCAGTTCTGCTGTCTCACCCAAATCCTTCACTTCCATAATCCAAGAATCATATGGGGCTGAGTTGATAAGCTCTGGGCTGTCTTCAAGCTCTTCATTAACTGCCGACACCGTTCCGCTGATTGGTGAATAAAGCTCTGATGCTGTCTTTACCGATTCGATATCTGCAAATCCTTCTCCTGTTGATACTTCATCATCTATATCAGGAAGATCAATATACACAATATCGCCTAATTCTTCCTGTGCATAATCAGAAATACCCACCTTCGCTGTATCCCCTTCTAGCTTTACCCACTCATGTGATTTTGTAAATTTTACTTCGCTCATTACATTTTCTCCTCTCAAATTAAACCGAATAAAACGGCATTTTTACTATTTTTGCTGGAATTCGCCTATTCCTGACTGCCAACTCAATTTCAGTACCAACAGCTGAATGGTCCTTATCAACAATTGCCATAGCAACTGCCTTTTCAATAAAAGGACAATGGGTTCCCGACGTTGTTTCTCCGATCTTGTCCCCGTCTTTTAAATAGACTTCCACATGCTCTCTTGCAATTCCACGCCCCGTCAATTCAATTCCGACACGGGTTACTGACGGCGCCTCCTTGCCAACCAGTGCTGATTTCCCAATAAAATCATCTTTTCCCATTTTAATACCAAAGTTTAAGCCCGTTTCAAAAGGAGTGATGGTTTCATCCATTTCATGTCCATAAAGAGGCATTGCTGTTTCCAGCCGCAATGTATCCCTTGCCCCTAGACCACAGGGAACCAATCCGAACTCTTCACCCGCTGCCAGTAAAGCCCGCCAAAGTTCCGGCGCCTTTTCTGATGAGCAATATAATTCGTATCCGAAAGAGCCTGTATAGCCGGTTCGCGAAATGATACAAGAAACACCTGCCACCACTGCATTATCCGTAAATGTATAATATTTTTCCGGTATCATAGCTGCTTCAGTCAATTTCTCAATTATTTCTCTTGATGCAGGGCCCTGCAAGGCAATTTGACCATAGCTGTCTGAGACATCTTCAAAATATACTTCTCCAAATAAATGCTCCTGCATCCATTGAATATCCTTCTCACGATTGCCTGCATTCACAACCAGCAGATATTTTTCTTCTCCCATTTTATAAACCAGCAAGTCATCCAAAACTCCGCCTTGATCATTGCACATCAGACTATACCGCACCCGTCCAATCGGCATTTTCGAAAAGTCGTTCGTCAAAAGTTTCTGGATATTCGCTGTCGCATCCTTCCCCTCATAAAGAACTTCCCCCATGTGTGAAACATCAAACAGTCCAGCCTCATTTCTTACAGCCAAATGCTCCTTGATTACTCCTGTTTCCTGATACTGTACCGGTAAAAGATAACCGGCAAAGGGAACAATTTTCCCGCCTGCTTCTACATGGCATTCATACAATGACGTCTTTTTCTCCATTCTTCACCCTCACTTTCTTTTAATTATTGCCGTCTAACTTTTTGAGCGCGACAAAAAGAGGATAACAGCAAAAAAATCCTTGCAGTTATCCTCTGTTATTAACCTGAGAGATTCTCCTTTTTCAAGGGTTGCTCCTTCGGTGCATAATGCTCTCCAGAGGTTTGTCAGATTACGGTCCTTTTACCTGAGATCTTCACAGCAAATGCCTGCGAGGTTTGCTGCTTATTCCTTCGGTGACAGATCGCCTGTTCTCTCCCGTAATCCTCAATCAATATTAGTAAGCGCTATCATTTTTATCTTACCAATATTTTGTGAAATATACAATACAAAATTCAACTATTTTTTTCAGTCTGCCTAAATTGAACAAATTTCACAACAAAATTTAAATTTAAGGTTCAAACTGAAAAACAAGAAAAAGACTGGTTTAAAGAGGTCTGTCTCTGCGTCGCAAATGCTTTAAGCGTTGCATGATCCCAAGCCAACAAGCGAGCCATCCCACGAATGAATCGATACAAGTGAAATGCAACGGTCTTCGCCGCCCGATGTGCTTTAGAACATGCGAGAATATGTGCAGTTAAAAGGGTGTCCTTTTCCAATTTTAATGAATAGGCGCCGATTAAATAATTGATTAAACGATAAACAAGTCGTAGCGAATTGAGTGAAAGAGTGCGCATTTTTTCTAGTTGAACTTCTTGTTTTTGTACACGAAACAATTCCTCGATTTTCCAACGGGTGCAGTAAGCATTTAACAATGCTTAGCACGTCTTTTTTTGAGTGAATAGGTTTATTTGTCAGGAGTTTCATTGGTTTTTTTCCATCCCCATAAATAATGACCCTATTTAGAGCTATCCCCTTCAAACAAGGAAGTGTAACAGGAATATGGCTGATTTTTAAGTCATGGGTGGTTCCTTTGATCGTTGCTTGAAAGGAGATTTTTCCTTTTCGACGCTGAGCTAATTCAGGAACCTTCAATCGTTTGTTTTGATAGTAGAGGGATCGTTTCTCACACAAGAGTGTAACAAATAGTTGACTTTGTTAGATAAAGGCTTGGTAGAGTGCTTTGGAATCATAGCCACGATCCATTACGAATGTATAGGAACGATCACCAAATAGGCATTTGGTTCACCCCTTTCATGGTTTCTACGTTCATACTGTCAAATTGGTCTTCAGCAGCAGAACAACGATGAGAATAGATAGGGATTGGGTGTTTTGACTTAGGAGAAGCAATCGAAAAGTTGATTATGGTATAGCCTTTTTCTATTCGTCCGCTAGACCCGTCGTGTACGTGACCGAGAGCCTCAAAGTGTTGAGCATACGGCTTGGTAATATCTGAACTGTCTACTAAAAGAAGCTTGTCATCGGTCAACTGCTTTTTAAGGGAATGTAGGTAGTTATCTTGGAGGCTGCGAAAGTGAGAAAAAGAAGAAGCGTTTCGACAAAGCCTTTTGGTTGTTTGAAAAGGAGACGATTCTTCCAGTGCCCGAGCAATATCAGAAATGATGACCGTTTGGGCTTTACTTATGCCATACAGCAACTCTCGAATAAAGCATTGTTTCGTTTTTGAGAGACCTAAGGAAAGTTTTTCAGAAAAAGAAAGAAGAAAACGTTTTGATTGATACAACTCAGAAGAATTCATGATAAAATAAAGACAGCTCCTTGTTATAAAGTTTTTGTTTTTGTCGACTTAACTTTACCATAACTTGGGCTTTTTTATCCACAGATTTCAAAAGAGAAGCCCAAAGAACCGCTTGTTTTCCACAAGGTTGTTCTTTAGACTTCTCCTTTTTGATTGGCTTAGCTCATTTTTGGGTAAATTCAAAGAATCTTGTCTTTTTTACTATTCAATCTATGCTATACTAAGCCTAAATATACAAAAATTGTATATAATGCTAATATAAAAGCAACTTGTACCAAAGCTAGTACGCTAAACACCTTATTTTCATGCTTGAAAAAATTTTTTTTTAAAGATGAAACAGCAAAAAATAAATTAGCAACTATCGTACATACAACAATCAATAGGAAAACAAGTGGAATTAATATAGTATGGCTATCTCTAAATGCTGTTAAAACAAACATAACACTTAAAATAGAAAAAACAACAAAAAAATGTTGAGCTAGTTTGTTCACCATTTTAATACCTCCTGTTAGCACAATAAACCTCCTAAATAGTATGCTGTAGAAACAATCAGTGGAATTAAAAGACTTGCTGGACCTGTGATTCCTAAAAGATAAGCAGCCGCTGAATAGGAACCTGCATGAATAAGTCCAATAGCTCCCATAACATTACTACATGTAACCAGTTTACCTCTTAATCGTGAATTAGGATCAGGTAAAACTTCTGACACATCTTCAACAAGATTAGAAATCGCTCCTTCGCCGTCTTCTGCAACTATCAAGTAGTTAAAGCGATCAATAGCCTCTTTCAATTCAATTGCAGAAACAGACGCATTTATTGATTCTAATTCTACTTGCAAATTCTCAATATCATTGATTCTCAGCTGAAAATCACCATTTTTATCAACATAACGAGATATACCTCCGAGAACCACTTCTGCCGTTTGTTGCTCTTTTGGTGTAAGAGTTTCTGCTTCTGACGTCTCTGCAAATGTCACTTGTGACAAACCAATCAAACTTGTTACTAACATAATGAATACTGAAAATACTTTTAAAACTTTTTGCATTCTTATTCCTCCTTACTTGATAATTTATGTTATCATAAAATTAATAAAATTAAAACTATTTATAATTCGGAGGCGTTCAAATGTATAAAAAAACATTTAAATTGATAGCATATTTTTGTATTTCTTTATTTTTAGTGGGATGCAATTCAATCACAAATGATAACCCAACACAGGAAACTACCAGTTCAAGCCTATCATTAACTTCTGAACAGAAAGAGGCATATAAACAAAACACAGACTCGTTGTCATTAATATCCCCACTTGACTTCACACAAAAATTGACTGAAATATCTAGTGAAGAAACAATATTTGTATATTTTGGTCGTCTTACCTGTTCATATTGCAGAAACTTTGTTGCCGAATTGGATAAGTTGATAGATTCACAAACTCCTACGATATATTACATTGATACAGAAAATACAGAAACTGATCCTGATATTCAAGATATTAGAGACACTTATGAAATCGAATTTGTCCCTAGTTTTATCAAAATTATCGGTCAAAAAATCAGTATGTATGATTCTGAAACTGATAAATTAGAAGATTTTATAAATCATTGATACATACCTATAAAAATAAATTTATGATAACAGTCTATAAAGAATCATATCTTTTTTAGTTGCTTCAAGTTGTTTGAAATGCCATTAAGCCGGATATTAGTTATCAATCAGAAGCCATTTATTGAGGAAAAATAATAAAAGTCGGTAAAAGCTTTTTCTAAAAATAAAGTTGACCCTTATTTTTTCCGAGGAGTTTTTCACAAAATCAACAGAAATTATATTCAAAGACTCAATAATAACTTCATCAAAGAAGCTATATATCTTTTACTCATAATAAGGATAACAAGAGTACCAAAAGTTACTTATCAGAAAAATTTGAAAAAGCAGGTGCTCATAGATAATGAAAATACTGGCAGTCTTACTACTTATCACATGGTTGCTAACCTCTTGCTTCACATCAAAGGATCTAGAGGGTACTTCTAATTATAGAAAAACCAGCAATAAAGCAAACCACAGGAAATGAGTCTTATTCAAGAATGGAAGCAATCCAATATAGATGAATCAGCACTAATTCATTCCTGCTCTTCAAATGCTCGTCGCATGTCTTAGGGACATACAAGACATGCTATATGCGTAGTCTTGATAAATATTCCTTGAATAAAGCTAGCTCATCATACAAAGAGATAGCTGTATGTAGACGACAAGCTTTGAATGTGACATATCTATCCTTGAAGTTGCTCTCATATCAACCGCACGTTTCTTGGATTAGAAGCATGTCTTAGTTTTAAATCGGTTATGGCGTGTCTATAAAGTCGGTGGCATTCGAATTCTTCAGTGATTTTTGTTAAAATCAAGGAAAAAAACACAGCTTATGTGGGTCATAAGCAAGTATTTATGACGATGCGTTCTATAAAAATTATCAAAATATTCGCTGCTTGAGTTTTTAGACACACCCTAATACAATGGTTGAAATTCTATTAAGCAGGATTAGCATTGTATTTTAAACTGATCCTAACCGACCGATTTTTCAGACCATTGAAAAATAATAACCAGCTGATTATATAAACATAAATAATGTACATTATCTAAATAAGATAGGACCGAAATCCATTGATCCCCCCTAACAAATCAACAGTTTCAGTCCTATTCATTAAGATTCTATGGAGACAGCGGAAATCAATTATATGTTATATAGACCCTGGTAAGATTTACTGTCTTTTTCTCGTGCCGTCAATAATGAACATTTGCTTTTTTTCTTCTTATTTGGCTGCCTGAATTGCTTTTTCAGTGATGTTTTTTATGGTCAGTCCGTAAAATTCTTTTAACACTTCCGGCTCACCAGATTGACCAAACTTGTCTTGAATTCCAATTTTGATTACTTTTGTAGGATAATTTTCAGATAAAAATTCGGAAACGGCACTGCCTAAACCGCCAATCACACTATGTTCTTCAGCAACGATGAGCCATGGCGTTTCTTGCGCTGCTCGTAATACAAGCTCTTCATCCAGCGGCTTGATCGTGGAGAAATTCAACACTCGTACTTCTATTCCTTGTTGTGCCAGCTGTTCAGCAGCAGCCAGACTCTCTTGTACCATCAAACCAGTTGCAATAATCGTACCATCATTTCCCTGCCTCAGCATTTCTGCTTGCCCGATGATAAATGGCTTCTTCTGTTCATGAATACGCGCAACAGCTAAACGACCCAATCGTAAATAAACCGGCCCTTCTTGTTGCATGATCGCTTCAATCGCTGCTTCGGTTTCTAAATCATCAGACGGATTGATAATTGTCATGCCTGGTATGACTCGCATCAATGCAATATCTTCGATTGCCTGATGAGAACCGCCATCTTCACCTACTGTAATTCCGGCATGCGTTGCAGCAATCGTCACGTTTAATTTTTGGTAAGCGACTGCATTACGAATCTGCTCATAGGCTCGACCTGCCTCAAAAATTGCAAAACTGCTGGCAAATGGACGTTTGCCGCCTAAAGCCAAACCTGCCGCTGTCCCAATCATATCTGCTTCTGCAATCCCCAAATTAAAAAACTTTTCTGGTGCTTCTTTTGAAAATCCATCTGTTTTTGTTGCTGCAGATAAATCCGCATCCAACACGACTAGCTCTTTCTTGTCCTTATACTTTATCAATGTTTCACCATACGCTTGTCTAGTGGCTTTTTTCACTTAAAATACCTCCTTCAACTCAGCCAAAGCTTTTTCAGCTTCTGTCGGAGAAGGTGCTTTGCCGTGCCAGCCCACTTGATTTTCCATAAAGCTGATCCCTTTTCCTTTAACTGTTTGACACACAATAACCGACGGCCCGTCTGTAAACCTTTTTGCTGTAGTAATTGCATGAGTCAAGGAAGTGAAATCATGTCCGTCAGCTTGAATCACATGCCAATTAAACGCAGCAAATTTTTCATCAATTGACTGGACAGCCATGACCTCATCGTTGGTGCCATCGATCTGTAAGCCATTGTTATCAATGAAAGCAATCACTCGATCCAATTTATAATGAGCGGCGGTCATTGCTGCTTCCCAGACTTGTCCTTCTTGTAATTCCCCATCACCGAGCAACACATACGTGTTTTTTTCAATACTATCCAAACGTTTTGCCAATGCTAAACCATTAGCAATTGAAAGCCCTTGACCTAAAGAACCACTGGACGAATCCACCCCTCTTGTTTTGATGCGATCCGGATGACCTTGTAGATGACAACCAAACTTTCTTAAATCAGTTAAATCATCTTTTGGGAAAAATCCTTTATCTGCCAATACAGTATATAAAGCAGGTGCTGCATGCCCTTTCGAAAGAATAAAATGATCCCGATCATTTTGATCATAATTATTTAATGTAATATCCATTTCTTGATAATACAAAATGGTTAAAATATCAATAGCTGAAAGAGAACCTCCGGGATGCCCTGAGCCTGCCTGTGTCAATGATTGGATCACTGCTTTACGCAGTTCATTTGCTTTTTGTTTTAAATCCGTCATGTTTTCATGCCCAATCCCTTCATTTTCTCATTTGTTCCAAGAATACATTCATCAGCATCCACGAGGATTCTGAACCGGGATCTTTATGCCCTATCGCACGTTCGCCTAAACGCATGGCGCGTCCTTTTTTGGCAATCAACGGAATCGTCGATTCGGCTCCCTCTCTCATAATTTCAATCATTTTTTCCATTACTGCCAAATGATCAGTATCCTCTTTATGTGCTTGTAAATAGTCTATCCCTGGCAAAAGTGCATCCAGCATCGTCTTGTCACCCAACTCAGCCTTTCCCCGAAATTGGATAGCCTCAACACCATTTTTTATCATATCCGCAAACTCTGGAAAAGTGACCGTTTCTTTTCCTATATGATCTTTACCCATTTTTATAAAAAAGCTGCCGTACAATGGACCGGATGCACCCCCAACTTTACTTAATAAAATCATTCCGGATTTTTTTAAGAATGTAGCAGTATCAGGCGATTCTGCCAGTTTCTCAGCCAGCTTTGCTGAAACTTCCCGAAACCCAATGCTTAAGTTGATTCCATGATCACCATCCCCAATATCTGAATCCAGTTTTGTCCAATAGTCACGATTAGCTTCGGTCAGCTCTGCCATTTTTACTAAACTATCCGCAAAAAATTGTTTATCAAATACTTGTTCACTCATAAGTCCACCTCATTATGTTTTAAAAATCACTTTTACTTGAACTTGGCGTTCGTTAGACCCGCTGCTTTCTTGCGAATCAAATGAAAACAAGAAAGCAGCTTTGCAAATTTATCTATAATTTGTAATAAGGGGTATCGCAAGGAGCATCAAGTAATTCTTTGATCTCATCATCTAATTTCATCAGCGTTACGGACATACCTGCCATATCCATTGATGTTGCATAGTTTCCGACATCTGTCCGATGAATCACAATTCCTTTCTCATTCAAAAGTTGATCCACACGACGATAACAGATATATTGATCTAATAAAGGCAGTGCGCCTAACCCATTGACCAAAACGTAGACCTCATCATCCGCTTTTAATTGTGCATCTTCTAAGATGATTGCCATAATCTCATCAATAATCACATCTGCTTTTTCAATTTTTCGTCTTTCAATCCCCGGTTCACCATGAAGGCCCATACCAATCTCCATATCACCTTCATCCATTTGGAAAATCGCTTCTCCAGTCACAGGTAAAGTAGAGGAAGATAAAGCAACACCTAATGAATACGTATTTTCATTGGCTCTTTCCGTCACCGCTTTCACTTGATCTAAATCATACCCTTTCGCAGCAGCACTGCCTGCCACTTTGAAAACAGGCAAGTCGCCGGCTACACCTCGCCGATCTTTTTTATCCTTAGCTGAATAGACATCATCCGTTGTCGTAACTGTTTCTACACGAATGCCCTCTTCCTCCATCGCCATTTCAGCACCCATATCAAAATTCATGACATCTCCAGCATAATTTCCGTAAACGTAAAGACACCCTTTGCCGCTGTCAACAGCTTTAACAGCTTCGTAGCAAGCATCTGGAGCAGGAGACGTATTGATATTTCCAACTACTGCAGCATCGGCAAAATCTTTACCGACATAGCCCAAAAACATTGGTTCATGACCAGAGCCGCCGCCAACTATCACACGTACCCGAGGTTCTTCACTCATCAGCTTACTTACAACGATCCGATTTTCTGCGTCCAAAGTAACGTATTTTTTGTTTGCTTTTGCATAGCCTGCCAACATTTCTTCTACTACATCATAGCCATCGTTAATTAATCGTTTCATTTTTTCAAGTCTCCTTTTTTATAAGAATAAAGATAATAAAAGCCCGCCAAGTACACCACCTGATACTGCTGCAATTATATTAGGAAATGATTTTTTTATATTCCCTCCAACCAATGCAGAAGCTACCCAGACACCCACACCAGCCGCAAGTCCCTGATCGACCCACGCAGCACCGGATTGTGTGATCATCGGGGTTGCAATCCCATGATTGATACACCAAATGGTACCAACGATAAATAGTGCTGCCATCCAGCCGCCGACCGGTCCCCATTTTTCAACCATTTTCCCCCAAGCCATTCTGATCACAAAGGGAAATAGAAAGCCGCCGCAAAACGTTGCAATTCCTAAACCAATAGTCACTGTATTTCCTCCTCTTCAGTCATTTGACCGCTGTTTTTTTGATTGTTTCGGTTTACTCTTCAATCGCCAGTTTTTTTAACTCTTTTTCAGTCATTCCTGGTTCTGGTGCTTGTTCTTCTGCTGCTTTTTCAACCGACATACTTTTTTCAAAAACCGCTGCAGCCAGCCCGCCAAAAGCTGCACCTCCTGCAACTAATGCAATCGTGGGAATTGATGCAGACAGAGCAGAACCGCCATGCATAAATGTGTCTCGAGCAAGACCGCAAATTGCGATTGCCAGCCCCATGTCAACAAATGCTGCGTCCTCTTCATTACCAGTCAAATTAAGATAATGATTCATAAACCACATTGGACCAATAATAATTCCTGCTGCTAAATATCCGCCAAAAATACCAAAACTTCCCAGTTCTCCCCAAACTGCCATAACAATAATTCCAGCAATCATATAACCAACTATGCTTCTCAGAAATTTCATGTCTTTATTCCTCATTTCTTTTTATAATTAGTGTTGCTAAAAAATCATAATTGAGATAATTCTTGTAGAATTGCTTCTTTTTCCTGGCATACTGTTGCTTGTACAGCAGCCGCAAACGCTCCCTCCACTAAAGGACAATCCATTAATTCTATCTTTCTCATCAAGTACTCGTCTTCAATCAATTCAATGGCTGTTTCAGAACTAAGTATAGCGCTTCCAATATCGCAGAAAACTAAAATATGATTACAAGCCGCCAAAGATTCGATGGCTTCCATAATCATAATTGCATTTGTTCCAAGACGTCCGTCCCCCGTGCCGCCTGCTGAGATGATCCGTACAGACCCATTGATGCCGCTCATTTCTTCGATCATTTCTTTGGTTCCATCAGTAATCTTTCGACTATGAGAAACTAAAACGATGCCAATCATTGTCAAACCCCCTTTATTTTTTTCACTATTTTAACAATCGAAGCATATTGTTTAGGCTGATGACCAAAGCGGCCCACAAAGACACCATCCACATTGTCATCAGATACAATTCGTTCACTATTTTCTTGTGAAACAGAACCACCATAGATAATTCGAATATTTTCAGCTGTTTTTTTATCAAATAATTCTGCCACGCATTCACGAATCAAAGAATGTATCTGATGCACATAAGCCGCACTAGCCGCACTAGTTTTCCCCACCGCCCAAGCTGGTTCATAAGCCAAAATAACTTTTTCAACCTGACTATTTTCCAGTTGGAATAAATCAAGAAAAAGCTGCTTTTTAATTATTGCTTTGACTTCCTGATGATTATCTGTTTTTTCTGTTTCGCCAATACACAAAACCGGTATCACATCATGAGCTAAAGCAAGACGAACTTTTTGATTAATCATGTTATCGCTTTCACAAAAAAGCGTCCGTCGTTCAATATGTCCGATTTCAGCATAGCTGCCTCTCATATCCTTTAATGACTCCACCGAAAACTCACCCGTATATGCCCCATTTGGAGCAAAAGAGATATTTTGTGCCCCCAAACCTATTTCTGAGTCTTTTAAAATCATTGCAACAGGATAAAGAACACCCATACCAGGACACATAAATTGTTCAATTTCTTGTTTCTCACCGACTTCTTCAACAATTGCATGAGCGAAATCACGCGCATCATCTATTTGATTTTGATACATTTTTAAGCTGATTCCTACAACTGGTCTTCGCATGATTTTTTCCTCCTTTGTCTCTGTGATTTATTTTTTAAACGCCTCCCAATCTTTTAAGAACGCTTGAATTCCTGCATCGGTCAATGGGTGAGACCAGAGTTTAGGAAACAGGGTTCCTGGAATAGTCGCAATGTCTGAACCTAGTTCAGCTACCTCTTCCACATGCTTTAAGCTGCGAATGCTTGCAGAAATAATTTCCGTTTGATAGCCATATTGTGTCAGTACTTTCTTTAGATTACTAATTAATCCCAAGCTGTCTGTCGCAATATCATCAAGCCGTCCGACAAAGGGGCTAACATATGCTGCGCCAGCTTTAGCTGCCATCAAGCCTTGGGCAACAGTAAAAATTAATGTGACATTTGTCTTGATTCCTTCGCTGGACAAAATATTTACAGCACGCAGCCCCTCTTCAGTCATCGGGATTTTAACCACAACATTGTCTGCCCAGGTCGCGATCTCTCTAGCTTCTTTCACCATATTCTCTGTGTCAAGTGCGATAACTTCTGCACTGACAGGTCCGTCAATCAATTCACAAATTTCGGTGATCACCTCTTTAAAATCACGTCCTTCTTTGGAAATAATCGTAGGATTGGTTGTGACACCGTCAACTAGTCCTAATGTATTGATTCGTTTGATCTCTTCAACATTTGCAGTATCTAAAAAGAACTTCATGGGGTATTCTCCTTTACTATTTTTTTATAAATTCTGCTTCTTTTTCCATAATTTGATTAATTTTTCTTTCGCTATTGCCCCCTTCAAATTGAACTGATAAATATTCGTCAACGATTTTCTTCGCTACATCTATACCAATAACTTTGGAGCCTAATGTGATAATTTGTGCGTTATTGCTTAATTGTGCTCGCTCTGCTGAATACGTATCATGTACCTGTGCTGCACGAACACCTGGAATTTTATTTGCTGCCATTGCCATTCCTATCCCAGTACCGCAGCACAGAATCCCGCGTTCAATTTCTTGCTCCAGTACAGCATTCGCCACGTGAAAAGCAATATCTGGATAATCAACCTCTTCAGCAGAAAAACAGCCGTAATCAATCACTTCAACTCCTTTTGATTGAATATATGATTGCAATTGCCGTTTCATCTCAAACGCATTATGGTCTGAGCCAATTCCAATTTTCATTTCCATCACTTCCTTTCTTTTTATACCCTAATAATAATATCGAGATTTCGCTTTGTCAACATTTAATTTCGTTTATTTTCGATTGTTTTCGATTTAACAAAAATTCACTTCAGTTAGTAATCATTCTAATTTATTATCTACATCACAAGACAAAACGAAAGGAAAAAGTTGTATGGTTTAAAGATATTGTTTATAATTTATGGAGAATAGAGAGAATTCGGAGGAATTTTTATGTATACAAGTGAGCGAAGAAATAAAATATTATCTATACTTCAAGAAACGGGATCTGTCTCTGTAAATGAACTAACAGAGGTTTTTAACGTATCAAAAGCAACGATTCGATCTGACTTGAATTATCTCGATATGAACAATATGTTGGTTCGAACGCACGGCGGTGCCGTTTGTACGAAAGAAGACGAAGTGATAAAGGTTGATAAAAACTATGATATTCGAAAACAAAAAAACATTGAAAAAAAAGCTGAAATTGCAAAGATTGCTTTTCAGCTAATCAAAACCGGCGAATGTATTATTTTGGATGCTAGTTCCACTTGTTATGAATTAGCTAAACTCATTAGTCAATCCGATTTAAGAATTACTGTTCTAACAAATGGGTTACGCACGGCTTCTTTACTCAAGGAAAATTTGAACTTGACTGTAATTTTGATTGGTGGCGTCGTAAAAGGAACCTCTAATGCAGTAGAAGGTGTGTTGGGCATTGAGATATTAAGAAAGGTAAATATTGATACACTTTTCACTTCTTCTTACGCAATTTCAACAACAGGCGGACTTTCCGATTTTAATCTTTACGAAGTCGAACTGAAAAAACGAATGGTTGAATTTGCTTCGCAAACAATTGCCTTGGTTGACAGCAGTAAATTTGAAAAAAAATCAATTGCTACTTTTGCTGCATTGGATCAATTGACTGCCTTGATCACTGATTCGCAGCTGGCTAGAGAAGTGCGTGAACAGTATAGTTCAGAGGTAAACTTTTTAGAATGAAGGGGTTACCAAAAAGATAACTATTGAAAAAACTCCCCATTTTAGAGAAACAGGGAGAGAGGAAGTTAATACTACACATTGTCAAGAAGTGATAAACTTATGGGCTAAGAAATTAAAATGTTCTAAAATAGTCTTAAATTATGCCGACATAGTGTTTGATTATAGTATTCAGATTAACTTGATATAGCCAACAATCCAACTAAACTCATTACACTGCCGATAGCTAAAAATAATAGTAATGAAAAAGAGGCGATTTATTATTCTAAAAAGAACTTTCCTTCTTTTTCTCATATTTAGAAAAAATAACCCGAAAATGTACACTTTATTTAGAGTGTCAGCTTTTATCGGAATGAAAAAAGTCGAAGCTTTAGCTTTAATATGGAAAGATATAAATTTTGAAAAACAAATCATCCGAATGAACAAAACTCTAACTCGTGGTGAAGAGTCAAAACTTATCATTCAAACGCCAAAAACAAGTAATCTAAAGCGATTTATTCATGTTGACGATAAAACCCACTTGGAATACTAAAAGAATGGCGTAAAACACAAAGAAGCAGTATTTATTTTTTGGCATTAATATGATAAATAAAAATCAGCTGCTTTTCTCTAATTCTGAAAATGAATTTTTGCAGCCTGCTGTTACAAAGAAATATTTAGATCGCATATGCAAAAAAATAAGCTTAAGAAAATCATAACTCATGGTTTTAGGCGCTCTCACTGATTGAAGCCAACGCTTCAATCAAGGAAATTCAAAATTGTTCAGGACATTTAAACTACAATAAACATCTATGCTCATATGACCAAAGAACGAAAAGAAAGAACTGCTGCCTTGTTTGCCAGTTACACTGGAATTTAAATTAAATGGCATTTAATATGGCATTTAGTCCGAATAAAAAGAGCTAGAAACAATTGATAAACCCTAACAAATCAACGTTTCTAGCTCTATTTTATTAAAACTCTATGGAGACGGCGGGAGTCGAACCCGCGTCCAAACATATTGCCACTTAAATATCTACGCTCATAGTTGTACTATTTAGATTTCGCTAAAGCTCATGCCGCACAACTGGCCCAAGCTTTCACTAGTCTGATGATCTCCTCTAAATTTTACAGACGGAAAAATTCAGCGTATCCCACTTAATTTGAGACCCTTACCCGAGCACATGGGCGATGCCGGGAGGATCTTCACCCGCTGGTTTTACGCAGCTAGAGCGAAAGTATTGTTTTCGTTTTTAGCAGTTATATTTAACTGTAACGTTTTTACGTAGACGTAACCTACGAAACGCAATTCAAGCTCAACTATGCCTGTCGAATCCGTAACGCCCCCAGATGAATGCTACCCTCATAGTATAACAGATTTTCTCTTTCAAATAAAGAAATTACTCCCATTTTCTAATCCATTTCTATTGAATTAAAGAACATCCATACTTCAATTGAAAAATAAGAAAAACAGCTTCCAAATCAGATTTTTTTATAATCCAGCTATAAAATTAAACATTACTGAAATCTGGATAGCAATCCAGATCTCAGTATCAAAATTTCAACTATCTTTCCATCCCCAAGTAAACAATCTTTCCCTTACATCCCAGGAAAAAATTGTCCATTCCCCTGTTCTGTCTTCTATTGAGTTGATTCATTTGGCTCCAGAGTTAAACATCTTCTTTATAATAAGAGAACATCCAGTTAATACCGAATTTATCTGTTACCATGCCATACTTCTTTGTCCAAAATGTTGGTCCAAGAGGCATTGTCACATTTCCACCTTCTGCCAAAAGGTTAAATTCCCGTTCAATTTTATCCTCATCATCCGTACTGACAACCAGCGAAACATTATTCCCTACAACTAAAGGAAGACCCATCCCTTCAGGAACATCAGAAAACATGACATAAGTTCCTTCAATAATCATACTTGCATTTAAAATCAGATCTTTCGCTTCTTCAGCTACTGGGTGTTCAGGATCTTCCGGCATTTCACCAAAAGTCATGATACTGGTTGTACTTGTATCAAAAACTTTTTCGTAAAATTTAATGACCTCTGCTGCTTCTGTTTTGAAATTCAAATAGATTTCCATCAGTTTACTATCTCCTATCCACTTTTCTGAATTATCTCATAAATGAGTTTACTGTGCGAAGACAATGCTTCTGTTTTTCTAAAATTCTGTATGCTCTATTAGCACTTGAACAAATCTTTCCAGATATTCCTGATCTATTCGGTCATACGCTGAGGTCACACCACTATCAATATCAAGCACACCAATAAGCATCCCCTCTTTAACCATTGGGACCACAATTTCTGATTGAGCAGCCGAGTCGCAGGAAATATAATTTCCGTGCTTCTTTACATCTTCAACAATCAGTGTTTCACGGGTTTCAGCAGCTTCACCGCAGACGCCCTTTCCCATTTTTATTCTGGTACAGGAGACTCTTCCCTGAAAGGGACCAAGAATCAATTCAGTCCCATCAAATAAATAATATCCTGCAAAAACAGTTTCCGGCAATGTCTCTCCCAGTAAAGCAGAGGAATTTGCCAAGTTTGCTATACTATTATGCTCAATTTCGGTAAGTCCGCTTAATTGCTGGAGCATCAACTCATAACTTTCTTTCTTTTGCAGCTCACTTTTCCACATAGGTACAACTCCCTTTTTTAAAAGTTCCTTTTTATCTTAGCTTATTTTTTTGTAAATGGAAAGTTAATTAAACAGAAACGAACTATAAACTTTACCCGTTTACAGTTCGTTTCTCCAATGGTTATCTATTGTTCACCCAATTTTAACTGATCATCATAAATAATTTTATCTTGAAATGCTCTTTCTTCTTTTAATACTTCTATCAGCTGTTCTTTTTGTTTCTTTGTCATAATGAAAAGCTTCGGCTTTGAAGACAATCTAGTGGAATTTATTTCAATACTTTTTATGCCTACTTTAATTGTAGAAATCTCTTCAAACGAAAGTTCTTTTTTATAAAATGGTAGTAAATACTGGATCATTATACTCTTCTCTGTTAACTTAAAATAACGCTTGATCCCTAAAAAAACAAATATAAAGAAAACGACCATGACTATATTACTAACCAAATAGGGTTTTGTATTCTCTAATGACAAAATCAGGCTCATAAACAATATTGCAAAAGTACAGGACCAATAGATAATGGTCATTGACAGCTCCGGCTGCCAAAAATATTTTTTTTGCTTCATACGCTGACCCCTTATCTAAAAATTCATATGCTATAATAGTATCACATTTAGCTGCTAATCTGAAAATTATAAGGAGATATTTATGTTACGAATTTATGTCGATGCTGCAACAAAAGGAAATCCGGGCCCAAGCGGCGGCGGAATGGTTGTCACTGGTGAAGGAATCCATGAACAACTGCATTTTCCATTAGGCGAATGCTCCAATCATGAAGCGGAATTCAGAATGTTAATTCTTGCCATAGAGTGGCTGATTGAGCATCACTACACTCAGACTACAATTCTACTGCATTCAGACAGTAAAATAGTTGTTCAAACCATCGAAAAAAAATATACAGGAAATTCTGATTTTCAGCCCTATTTAAAAAAATTTCAGGAACTGGAGCAGCAGTTTACTCTTTTAATCATTCAATGGATTCCGGAAAACAAAAATAAAGGTGCAGACAATTTAGCCAAACAGGCATTACAAAAAGTAATGAAATAATCTATTTTGTTTAAATTTGGAACAGTATTCCTTCTTTACAGTCTATTACATCCGTTTTTTTCAGGTTTCCGATAACAGAGTAATATCCGACACTTCAGCATTTGTTACCTCAATAATATCTCTTGGTGACAGCTCAAACTGAAGTCCCCTTTGACCGGCAGAAACAATGATCTCTGAATACATTCCTGCTTCCACAGCAAAGTAAGTGGGAAATAGCTTTTTCATTCCAATTGGGGAACAGCCTCCACGAATATAGCCCGTTGTCTCTTCCAAATTTCGTAAAAGAAGCATTTCTACCTTCTTGTTATGACTCGCCTTTGCCAGCTTTTTCAGATCCAACTCTTTGTTTCCCGGAATAACTGCAACAATCGGACCCGTTTTATTCCCTACAGCTACGAGCGTTTTAAAAATTCTGTCTTCATTGACTCCAATTAAAGCTGAAACACTATCTGTTCCCAGATGGGTTTCACTCCATGGAAATTCGTACTCTTTATAGGATATCTTTTTTTGCTCCAAAATTCTCATTGCATTTGTCTTGTGTTTTTTTTGTTTCTTTGCCATTACTCTCCACCTCGCAGATAAAGTTTAACAGAAATAAAAAACAGGCAACAATTCAACTCCTGTTTTTTACCAAATAATTAGGACGTGTCTGAAAAGTTAGTAGCATTCAAATTTTTCAGTATAGTTCGACTTATTTCCAGAACTGCTGTCTCTACGAGTCTAACGATTCTCGAGACAAAACATTACGCTGTATCCGTTTTTCTGCGTCTAAGGTTCTCACTACACTTCGTTTCGATCTCATCAATTTCTAAATGTCAGAGCCATTAAGAATTGAAGGACTTCGTTCCGATCCTCGAAGCATGGAGGGGCTTTGGAACACCGTTTATTCGGTTTTAGGGATCTCAGATATACTTATGTCACAGTCCCGAGTATTTATGATGAGGAGTTCGATAAAAATCATCAAACTATTCGCCGCTTGAATTTTCAGACACACCCTAGATTAATTTAGCTTATATGCACTACAACAAGCTGTCATTGCTTCTATAACAGAAATTCCTAAGTTGAGATGCCCCTTCAGTGTATGTATCCCTGTGGTCTTTGTCCCTTAATTTTTCTCTTTTACTTTTCTATTCTCAATAATAGAACCTTTAAATAGTTCCCCTCGGAAAAATCAGGATTTACTTTAAAATCTGCTGGGAGCTGATAAATTTCTTCTATTTTATAGCGGACATTCTTATCACAGAGTGCTTCCTCCACCATCTTTTTAAATCGTTTCAGAGATATATTTGCCGCATTTGTTGAAGCGATAAGACTTCCTTTATTTGAAAGGATATCAACGGACTGCTTTACCAAGTCGCCATAATTTTTGGCAACTGTAAATACTTTCTTTTTATTTCTTGCAAAACTTGGAGGGTCCAGAATAATGCAATCAAATGTGAAAGCTTTTCTTTTCGCATAGTTGAAGTATTCAAAAACATCCATCACAACAATCTTCTGATGATCCAGCGGAAACTGATTGACAGCAAATTGCTCAGCTGTTTTAGGCGAGCTTCTTTTTGCCAAATCAACACTGGTCGTTTCAGCTGCTCCTCCCATTGCTGCAGCAACCGAGAATGCCCCGGTATAGCTGAACATATTTAATACTCGTTTGCCTGCAGCATAACCGTTAATCAGTTCACTTCGCACGTCCTTCTGATCAAGGAAAATACCGGTCATCAGCCCCTCGTTAAGATAGACAGCATATGAAACGCCATTTTCTACTATTATAAGTGGTTCTGAAGCATTCTTGCCAAACATTTTCTGAGATTCCGGCAGCTGGTCAGACGAAAAACGAATTTTCTCATAGGCTCCTTCAATATTTTTAAAAACTTTACGAAAACTGGCAATAATCATTTCCCGGTTGGCATAAATTGTATCATTATACCATGAAAAAACTGCAAATTCGTTATAACAGTCAACAGTCAAGCCGCCTAACCCATCTCCTTCTCCGTTAAACAAACGAAAAGCAGTTGTATTATCATCATTAAAATAAAAGCTGCGTGCTTCCTTGGCTTTGAGAAAAAGTTTATCAAAAAAAGAAGCAGTCAATTCATTTTTCCAGCTTAACAGCCAGCCAATTCCTTTGTTCTGATTTGCCAAATACCCGTAAGCGATAAATCGGTTTGAAGAATCTGTAAATGTGACCCATTCTTTTGGGAACTGCTCCAATGGGTGGAGAAGATCCTCTTCCTGTATCAGAGGACAGCCTTTCATCAATTTACTGACTGCCTGTTTTGTCACTTGTATTTTCATTTATTTTCACCTGGTTCTTTCCAAAGTAATTAGCCGTATCCTTCAAATAATCAGTCATAGAAATGAGAACAGCTTTGCATAAAAAAGTATAGCAAAAAAAGAAGCATATGTCTTTATTCACCCAGATTATTAAAGTTTCACAAAAATACGGACAAAACAAGCAAATACTTATACGGATAATTGACAGTAAACAGCGAAAAAGGTAAAATTATCTGTATGCAAACAACTATTTTCATGAAAACATGTTCAGTGTTTTTTTCGAACTTAATGTTGGAAAGGAATTATTATGTTAACGAAAAATAACCAATTAAACACAGAAAAAAAAGCATCCGGTCGTTTATCAGGCTGGAAAAATTTTAGATTACCGCACTTTTTAAATACGCGTCTGGGTCTTTTTACCACAGTGGGGGTTCTTTTATGGTTCAAGAACCTTTTGGCTTACACAACAGATTTTCATTTAAGACTGGAAAACTTCAACGAGTGGATCATTTTAGTAATAAATCCAATTGCCACTACATTTTTCCTATTGGCAGTCGCTCTATATGTACGTAAAACAAGGCGTGCCTATATCACAATGATGGTCATTTATTTCCTGATGACCTTGCTCTTATTCTCTAACCTAGTTTATTACAGAGAGTTTACTGACTTTATTACAGTTAACACAATGCTTGGTGCCGGAAAAGTTGCTAGTGGTCTTGGAGAAAGTGCCCTTCGGCTATTCAGAGCTTACGATATTTTCTACTGGATTGACTTTATCATTGTCGGTGGACTTCTTCTTACTAAAAAGATCAAAATGGAAGACCGACCGGTTCGAGCACGAGTCGCCGTTTCAATCAGTCTGTTATCCGCTGCCTTCTTCCTGTTCAATCTGTTTCTTGCCGAGACAGAGCGTCCTCAACTTTTAGGGAGAGAGTTCTCTCGTGACTATATCGTGAAATTTTTAGGATTAAATGCTTTTACCGTTTATGACGGAGTAAAAACCTACCAGACCAATCAGGTTCGAGCAGAAGCCAGCGACAGTGATATGGTTGCTGTTGAAGAATATGTGAATGACCACTATGCCGCTCCTAACGACGAAACCTTTGGAATTGCCAAAGGTAAAAATGTGATCTATATCCATTTGGAGAGTCTGCAGCAATTTATCATTGATTATAAATTAAAAGATGAGAATGGTGTTGAACATGAAGTGACGCCATTTTTAAACAGCCTGTATCACAGCAACAGTACCTTTAGCTTTGAAAACTTTTTCCACCAAGTAGGGCAGGGAAAAACAAGTGATGCTGAAACCTTATTTGAAAATTCATTATTCGGTTTGAGTCAGGGTTCAATGTTTACTCAAATTGGCGGGAAAAACACATTTGAAGCAGCTCCAGCCATTCTTGATCAAACACAGGGCTATACCAGCGCCGTCTTCCACGGAAATGCCGGTAACTTCTGGAACAGAAATGAAACCTATAAGCATTTAGGGTACGATTACTTTTTTGATGCCAATTATTATGATGTAACCGATGAAAATTCGTTCCAGTACGGATTGCATGACAAACCCTTCTTTGAGCAGTCTGTTCAATATCTGGAACATCTGCAACAGCCTTTCTATACAAAATTCCTGGCTGTTTCAAATCACTATCCTTATTCACAGTTTACAGATGACGAAGCAGGCTTCCCACTTGCGGACACGCCTGACGAAACAATTAACGGATATTTTGCTACAGCAAACTATCTGGACAAATCAGTTGAAGAGTTCTTTAATTATCTGAAAGCTTCCGGTTTATATGAAAACTCTGTAATCGTACTATATGGAGATCACTACGGAATCTCTTCTTCAAGAACGAAGGATTTGGCAGAACTGTTGGGTAAATCAAAATCTTTATGGAATGACTTCGACAATGCTCAACTGCAGCGTGTTCCTTATATGATTCACATACCTGGACAAGAAGATGGAGGGATTAACACTACGTATGGTGGGCAAGTGGATGCTTTACCTACTCTGCTCCATTTGTTGGGAGTAGATACAGAGAATTATATTCTGCTTGGACAAGACCTTTTCTCTTCTGATCATGATCAGATTGTTGCCTTTAGAAACGGCAATTATGTTTCTTCCAAATATACAATGCTTGGTTCAAACATTTATGAAACAGCAACAGGCAGGTTGCTTGTAGAGCCATCAGAAGAGGTGCAGCAGGAAGCAGAAGCAATGAAGGAAGCTGCGAATACACAGCTTAGCATGTCAGATCAAATTAACTCAGGTGATCTTCTACGGTTCTATACGAAGAGTGGACTTAAAACAGTTGATCCTACATCCTACAACTACAAAGGCCAATTGGAACAGATCGTAAAAATCGAGAAAGAAAAAGACGACGAGTCAACAAGTGCCTTCAGTAAAAATGACGGGAAATCTACTGTCGATGAATATATTACTGATACGTATCAGGGATATAGCAATCAGCAATAAACAAGCTTATATTATTAAAGCGTTTCGTGATGAAAAATTACGGAACGCTTTTAAATTGTTCCAGCTTTTTTGTTAGTTCTTCATGATTAATTCATATTCTTTTTCTATAATTTTAAATATAAGCATTTAAAGAGGTGATGACTTTTGAAAAGCATTCGTTATGCTTTTGCAGATTTACTTTACTACAGAAAATCTACTGTACTTTCCATCATAGTCTTTTCTGTTTTTTTACTCACAGCAAATATATTACTCAATCTAATTGATATCAATAAGCTGGGAATTGATCGGCTAATCCTTTTTTCTCCTGATCAAGCTACAATCACCTCCTATCAAAGCTGGAATTCATTTTATCTGTACGGCTATATAGGTGTTATTTTTGTATATTTAGCAGCCCTTATCACAGCTTCCTATTTTGGGGTTACCAGCCGCCAGTCTACAATAAAGAAATGGCGTTTACTTGGATTTTCGGAAATCTATATTATGATGCAGGTTTTGCTGGAAATCATTCTTTTACTTTTCAGTTCATTAATTCTTGTCAGTTTGCTGCTGATTATTTTTCAAAATACATACGAAGCTGTTTTACTGAAGATTCATTCTTTACTTGAACGTGAAGATTTTCGCCTGGGCATTCATGCCACAATCACAGAGTCTGTCCCCTCCAGCAGTTTGGACACAAATCAGACTGCCGAAGTGATATCAATGGGAACGCAGACACTTTCATTTAATAAAATTGGTGAACGACTTATCCAGAACAGCCTTATTCTCTTATTAATTACAGTAAGCTGTTCCATCATCTTCACTAACTGGGGTATTTATCGAAATAAAAATTTTTTTGGGAAGTGATTTAAATGATTCATGCAGCCTCTACCACAGATTACAATTATATAATTTCACAGATTGATGATTCAGATTCAACGAATCATAGTGTCTATGCTTTCTTTAAAGAAAAAGAGAACATAGAAAAAGAACGACCTCATTTCATTGAAGCAGTCCTCCAAAAGCATAGTAAGCAGATGGGACTCATTGTGGATGAAGCAGCTTTTTTCCCCCATCTTTCAATTACAGAAAATCTTTTTTTCTGCAGCTCAATCAAATTTAGTGATCATAAAGCCGTTCTCAGAGAATGGCTCTCAATATTCGATTTCTCAATGTCTACCTTTTTAGAAAAATTCGATGAGCTTTCTCTCCTTGATCAAGTTAAACTGCAGCTGCTGCAGATGATCTTATCAGGAAAAGAAAAAATCATCCTCCTCAACGATTTTTCAAAACTGACAGTATTCCAAACGCAGCTCCTTCTTCCCCTTCTCAAAGTTCTGACAAAGAAAGCAAATATTTCAATCTGGCTAGTTACCGCTGATGAAAAAATTGTTAACAGTCCTTACGTTGATAAGAAAATCAGCTAATTATATAAGGTTTAAAAAAAGTTCTGAGTTTTTGACTCAGAACTTTTTGTGTACTTCCAGCTAGTGTATTACACGTTAAAAACAAGATATGCTTCTAATCCAAGAAACGTGGAGCATATCCAGTAGTATTACATATGAGACTACTGGGTATGCAGCGAGCATCTGAAGAAGCACAGGCGCAAGTTCTTGTATGACCTTAAGCTGCGACAAGCGCAGCAAGTTATACACCAGACTATTAGACATGTGCCAATATAAATGAACAACTGCTCCAATTATGGAATGAATGTTTCACATTCGAAGATCATCATTCGTCTAGCATTTTACTGGATCAAGAGAGGCAGACTCCGTTTAAATCTTGAATGTTTACACCTTCAAAGCTTGTCATCTGCATACAGCTATCTCTTCGTATATAGAATAATTTTGACGAATTTATTCCCATCATAGCTTTGCATAACTATTCCTGCACAAACGGGACTAACAGCTGCTCGTTCTTGTCATTGAAGTATACAAGCTGAAATTTTCTATCATTGAATATCATTTATAGACTATCTTTTATTATAATTTATAATGTGGTCAGACTACTAGCTTTTTAAGCTTTTTCCACTTCAATATCCGGGAAGGTTACGGTAAAGGTTGTTCCTTTGCCAATTTCACTTTCAACGGCAATCTTTCCTTTATGAAGACGAACCAGCTGCTGTACAATCGGCAATCCTAATCCGGACTCTCCATATTTCGTATTCTTTCTGGATGGATCAGCTTTGTAGTAGCGATCCCAGATATTTTTCAACTGCTCTTCTGTCATTCCTATTCCAGTATCTGAGATTTTTACGATTGTTTCCAGATATCCTTTTTCCAGACTCACATGTATTTCTCCATCCGTTGTAAACTGAATGGCATTCTGAACAATATTCACAATAACCTGAGTAAAGCGATCATAGTCAGCATAAACATCAACAGATTCCTCTGCATCCAAATACAGCGTATCTCCTGCTGCTTCAGCCTTCCCCTGCAACTGAGTAAGAATATTTTTTAATGTTTCTGTTGCATTAAATTTTTTGACGACAATACTAATCTGGTCTGTCCTTATTTTTTCGTAATCAAGATTTTCATTAACTAGTCGAATAAGTCGTGCCGTTTCATTCTGCATTAGCTTAATCGCATTTTCTTTTTGATCTTCCGGTATGGCGTTGTATTCCAAGCCCTCCAGAAGTCCGTTGATAGTCGTTAACGGAGTTCTCATTTCGTGGGAAGCATCTGCCATAAATTGTCTTCGCCGTTCTTCCTGCCGTTCAATTTCTTCCTGTGAATATGCCAACGATTCAGCCATCTTATTAAAATCCTCAGCCAAATCATCAAACTCATCCTTATCATGGACAGGGAGCTTAATATCAAAATTACCATTAGTAATCTCACGGGTAGCTTTTCTCATACGATTAATCCGCTGCACCTGAAAGGCCGCAAACCCATAACTCACTATGACAGCAACCACACTTGAGATAATAAAGCCCTTGGATAAATTGGACGTTACTTCATTTACACTGTCCGTAACGTTTTTTGCAGGCTGAGTGACCATTAAATAACCGGCCAAATTGCTCTGCTCATTACCGCCATAACTATAAGTTACTGGTGTAATCACATATGAGGTTGCATTTTTATTTCCATAAATATCTTTGTCAATTGTTTTGTAAACCGTTTCACCTTTAGCCATCCTCTCCAGCTCAGCATCCGAAATTTTAATTTCCAAAGGCTTTTCAAGCTGCTCCGGAAATATTCTATTCATATTAGTATCCAGGTATACAAACTGAAGGTTTTGAGTTTCAAATGTATTTTCAGTAAATTGAAAAGCCAAATTTACCCGCTCAGTTTCTGTAAAAAGTGCTGGACTGAACGAATCCTTAGCTTTAAGTGCGGCTTCCGCATACCTGAAAAGCTGATCATAATTTGCATCCTGCATTGTTTTTTTCGTCATCTGTGTAAATGACGTTCCAACAATAACTATGATTAAGAGAATCAGGCCCCCAAAAGCCAAAAGCTGCTGATACAGGTATTTCATGAAGCTACCCCAGAATCATCAAATTTATACCCTACTCCCCAAACTGTTTGAATAACCTGAGGACCTACCTTTTCAATTTTTTGTCTCAGTTTTTTGATATGAGCATCCACAGTTCGCTCATCACCAAAGTATTGATAATCCCAAACCATTTCCAACAGCTGTTCTCTTGAAAAGACCTGCCTCGGCTTTTTAGCCAGTGTATAGAGCAGATCAAATTCTTTAGGTGTCAAACCTTCGATCAGCTGATCATCCAAATAAGCCTCTCTCGTCTTTGTATTCATTTTGAAATGTTGTGTCATAACATCGAACGATTCATCAGATTCTTCATCCCCAGCCACATGCTCAACAATTTCAGAACGTCGATGAAGAGCCTTTATTCTTGCAATTAGAGTCAATGGGCTGAAAGGCTTCGTTACGTAATCATCGGCTCCCATTTCCAAACCAATTACCTGATCACTTTCTGAATCTCTTGCTGTCAGCATAATAATCGGAACCGTCTGAGAAATTTTACGAATTTCCCGACACACCATCATCCCATCCATTGTAGGCAGATTCAAATCAAGTGTAATCATGTCCCATTTTTCCGGGTGCTCAAGAAATGTGTCCAGACCTTTCTTTCCATCATATTCAAAGACTGCTTTCCAGCCTTCATTTAAAAAGAACATTTGCATCATTTCTGAAACTGATTCATTATCTTCTATCATTAATACGTTCATTATTCTTCATTCCTTTATCAACAATAATATTTACCTTTAGTATACTCTAAAAAGACAACCGCTCCAATAAATTCTATCTTTCTTCAAGAAAGGTTTGGTATTTATTCAATATTTGAAGTATTTTCCACAGCTTCCATCTCATTTTTTCTTAAAACAAGCAAAATAAAAACCCCAACCTTCTATTTAGAAGTCGGGATTCTCTTTTTCTTTTTACTTTGATAATAACATAATATACCACCTGTCACCTGTACCAGTAAAAGAGTGATTAAAAATCCACTGAGAAAAAACTTCTCCTGAAGAATTGCTCTCCTAAGTAAAATCACGACAATCAAACTGCTTCCTAAATACAGCGACCACTGTTTATCCATGTTCAAAGGACCCCTTTGGTTTGTTACGACAAGCATAGGACTAATTCAGTTAAAAATCAAGTATATTTTATTTGTTCTTCAGTTTCATTAAGAAATTCTAATGAATATGTGCAGACAATTATATCTTTTATTTTATAGTCCCTAAAAAAATGGTAAACTAATTTTGTTGCATCAAATTACTTTTATAGAGGTCTTTACTATGGAAAAACAAATTGATAAAGAAATAAAGCTCATACTCAATATCTGTTTGACTGCAGGCAGAATTATGATGGAAAATGGTTCTGAAGTCTACCGAACTGAAGAAATGATGGAACGCATTGCCGCCAACGCAGGATATAAGGACAGTGTCAGCCATGTAACTGTAACCGGCATTTTCATGGGCTTTAAGTCATTACCTTACACCCAATTAGAAAATATAAGAGAGCGAAGAATTAATCTCCAGAAAGTGGCTACTGTCAATCAGTTGTCCAGGGAATTTGAGCAAAAAAAGATTTCAATTGAGAAACTTCAAAAAAATTTGAACGAGATTGACTTTAATACTCCAACCTTCTCTATACCTCTGCAAATCTTGTCAGCAGGAATTGTCAGCTGTACACTGATGTATATTTTTGGCGGTTCCTGGAAAGATTTTATTCCTACTTTTTTTATTGGTATGGCTGGATTTTCAGCATCATTCGTAATCAATAAATTTTTGAAACTGAAATTTTTTGATGATTTTATTGCCGCTTTCCTAATTGGCTTTTTAGCTTATCTTTCAGTGAAGCTGAATTTAGCAGTCAATATGGATCATATCATCATTGGTTCAGTCATGCCGCTCGTTCCGGGTGTAGCAATTACAAATGCCTTTAGAGATATACTTGCCGGTCATTTAATCAGTGGAATGGCTCGGGCAACTGAAGCCATCTTTGTTGCGGGATCTATCGGGATTGGTATTTCGATGATTTTTATTTTATTTTTATAGGAGAAAAGATATGAATGTAGTGATAAATCTGGTATTCAGCTATTTGAGTACTGTTACGTTTGGTATTATTACCAATATTCCAAGAAAAGCCCTTAATGCCTGTGGAATCACAGGCGCTGCCGGCTGGATGCTTTTTATTGCAGCTAAACATTTAGAAGCTGGCGAAGTTTTTGCAAACTTTTTCAGTGCAGTCTGCATTGGTTTGCTCAGTGTCTATTTTTCAAGAAAGAAAAAAATGCCGACCATACTTTTTAATATTCCCAGCATAGTTCCTCTTGTGCCTGGCGGTCCCGCCTACCAGGCTATCAGAAGCTTTGTTCTAGGGAGCTACATGTCAGGGTTTCAGTATGCAATGACAGTTATTATGACCGCAGCTTCTCTTGCAGCAGGATTTATGGTGACCAATCTAGTAGAAAGAATTTTGAAACGGTACCATACGAAAAGAACTTGATCATCTTCACAAATATTATACCCTCTGTTAATATTTGTGAAAAATTTAATTTTTAATGGAGTTTTTTGCTATCTTGATGCACTGCTTAGAAAAATAATGATAACTATAAGTACTTTTTTACAGACCGCGGTTGAACAATAATCATGTTGAAAATTGCCACACTTTCAAAACCTGAAAATGTGGCTAACCGACAGCTGTCCTTTTGAAAGTATACCAAGATAAACTGAAATATTAAAAAAACCATTTTCATCTATTCCTTCTTCATTATTGGATAAGCTCATTTTTGTCCTAACTTCGTTTCCTCATCTCAATTCTTGGTTTTCTTGAAAAAAAAAGTATACCTGTTATAAAAGCTATTAAAAATCAAAGAAATATGAAAAACTGATCAATTAAATAACCGTTGGATTTGACAAAGAACCACCATCATTGAGCACTCCGACAATAAAAAGCGCAACAAAGAAACTCGCAAAAACAATTATTGCAGCTCGGTGCCGCTCAATATAAAATGTTCGTTCCTCACCGTAAGATAACACAATTAAATTATCAAATGAAAGTTTTAGCTGAATAGATTTTAAGTTACCAAAAAACATTTGGGGTGTGAATATGAAAAACAGAGGACTAATTCTTGGTTTGCTGGCTGTGATTGGTATTACTGTTTTTTTAGCAGTAAATCAAAAAAAAGAGGTTGATAGAAAAACAATATCTTTCTCTTCCATTACTCTTGAAACAGCAGGAACAAGTATAGAAGCCACTAAGAAGCTGCCAAATTTATCCGAACTAGAAGAATAATATGGTTCACAAATAGTAGATAAAGGTGAGTTTGAAATTATTACGGTCTTTTATAAAAACCATCCACATATGCTGGCAGAAAATGATCAAAGTGAGGTATTAGAATTTACCATTTCTGCAATTCAACAAGATGGCGAAGAATCTACATTTTCTATCGATTCTCTTGAGACAGTAAGAGATCGAAAAAAATTAGGTGATCGAATCAAACTGATACAGATTAAAAATAAATACTACGAATATATGTGATATTTATTGAAATAATTTCGTAAAGATAATACAATGAAATCGTAACCAAAATGAAATATAGAAGGAGGTAAAGAAAATGAGAAGATTATCTGTCATGCTATTGACGGGATGTCTCTTTATTTTGGGAATGCTTGCAGGTTCTACGGTTTTAGCGAAGGAATGGAGCCCCAATAGTCCTGACACCATCCAAATCGTAGATGGGCAGAAGGAATATACAATGAAATGGGGTGACACCCTTTGGGCAATTGGTCAAAAAGTGAATATTAAGCATGAAAAGCTAGCGGAAGTCAATGGTATAGATCTGAAGTCAGGAGAGCAATATACATTACCTATTGGCAGAGTTCTTATGTTCAGTAAAGGTGTAGTTACTGTAAAGGATGCTGACGGTTCTATTTACTCTCAATCTGTGATAAATGAAAAGGATAAAATCAATCAGGAAAAAGAGATTGGTGAAGCTTCCGAGCAAGAAGTTTCAAGTTATCCTTATGCAGTGACCAGAGAATCCTTAAGTTATCCACTAGCTTTTTATTTTAATGGAATAAATATGCCAGATTCCGTTACGCTGGACTTTACTTACGGAAACTCAGGTAAAGTAACTTTTCTTATGGGTGAACAAACGTATGAATACAATGCCACCTTCAACACTATTTCAACAAAGTTAATCAGAATTTATAGTGCAAACAGCACATCTGGCAATAAGCTTCGGACAGTAAATGTAAATACAGAAATTGCTCTACAACCAGTAGCTGAAGATACTTATTTTTTTGGTGGGAACAATAGCAACAAACTCTATCTATTTGTCAATAATAATGGTGGGCTGTCTCTGATTACATCAAATTATGCCGGGAACTATCCGATAGAAGAGGCAGACGTGATGGCCGAAGTATTGCAAGGAAATACGGCAACTGTACCCACACCATTAGCAGGCTACTCTGAAGAACAGATTGAATACGCACGTGTGACCGAAGCACTTTTGCAATACTATGGCATTACAGGGCAACCGATTGAAGTCTCAGTAACTAAAAATGCAGCCGGTGCCCAAGTACTACCATTTAACGGTTCACAGACACTGACGGAACCAAGTTTCCAACTTAGCTTTAGTATGGATGGAACAATGGCTTCTACAGTGATTGTAACCTATCTGTCTAACCATAATGGTTCAATTCGTTTTTATAAAATTCCAAATCACTATCAAGACCCACGATATGAATCAGATCCTGACTGGGTTTCCCAAGAAACTGGTAATTTACTGAACAATATTCAAACGCTCAGCATCCCAAATGCATATGATCAACAGGCTGCCGAAATCATTGATCTGATTAGTATACGATAAGTTGTTTCCTACGAAAAGAATAAAAGCTTTGTCACGCGTAAAACAGACACAGTATTATTGACTGTGTAGTACGTAACAGATGCTGTATGAAAAAGGTAAGCTTAAGAGCAACTAAAAAAGTACTGAGTAAAAATTGATACCAGTGCTTTTTTTCAACTTAAATCAGTAGAATGAGAAGCTTAGCAGCCTAAAATTAGGTTATCTTACTGTCAAAAAATAATACTTTCTGCTTCATTACTAACCTTGTTGGAGCTACTTCAGCTTTTCGGCGCTCATCTTCTCGAAAAGCTTGGAGAAGATGACATAGGTACTCCTTTATTTCTCTACACACAAAGTATCTTCAGTAGTCGAAAAGTCCAACAATTAGCAGAATAAAATCTTTCAACTCATTGGTTAGAGGGCGGACAAACACGCATGAGTGTTTAGATATGAAGAGAGTTTGTGTCTAAACTCACAGTCACTCATTTTTGGGCATATAAAGGTTTGTTTAGATCGAACTCACTAGCACGTTCGACAGTTAAAAACGATCAATGAGAATCCGTTATCATCATTTGGAAACTAGATAGGATGTAGTTATCATCAAAAAATAAGTAAAAACGGAAATCAAAATCTGTTCAACAGATTTTTTGATTTCCGTTTTTGTTTTAGGACTATTTTTAGTCTCATCCTACTTGTAATTAATCTATTCTCTTAATGCATTTACCAACTACCAGGCAATCTTAGTCAGCTTTTTTCTTTTTCTTAGAAGCTTTTTCACGTTCATTTTTATTTAGAATTTGTTTACGCAAACGGATACTTTCCGGTGTTATTTCGCAATATTCATCGTCGTTAAGAAATTCCAGTGATTCTTCCAGTGTTAAAAGTTTTGGTCTCTTGATTACAGAAGTTTGATCTTTCGTTGCTGAACGAACGTTAGTCATTTGTTTTGCTTTGGTAATATTTACAGTCAGGTCATTATCACGATTGTTTTCTCCAATGATCATACCTTCATATACTTCTGTTCCCGGTTCTACAAAAACTGTTCCGCGTTCCTCAATACTCATAATACTGTAAGTAGTTGCTTTTCCTGTATCAATGGAAACAAGCGCGCCCTGGTGACGTCCGCCAATTGTTCCCTGAATCATAGGAAGATACTGATCAAATGTATGGTGCATGATTCCATAGCCCCTTGTCATAGACAGGAACTCTGTTGTATAACCGATCAATCCACGAGCAGGTGCAAGGAAAATCAGACGAATCTGCCCATTCCCCGTATGAATCATATCCTGCATTTCGCCCTTACGCTGGCTCAATGACTCAATAACACTTCCCATATATTCCTCAGGAGTATCGATTTGAACACGTTCAAAAGGTTCACATTTGATTCCTTCAATCTCACGTTCGATAACTTCCGGACGTGAAACCTGCAGCTCATACCCTTCCCGACGCATATTTTCAATTAAAATAGATAAATGAAGCTCCCCGCGACCTGAAACAGTCCAGGCATCCGGTGAATCTGTTGGTTCTACTCGTAAAGATACGTCTGTCTGCAATTGTGCCATCAAACGTTCTTCAATCTTTCTAGCTGTAACAAATTTTCCTTCTCTGCCGGCAAAAGGAGAATTATTAACAAGGAAAGTCATTTGCAGTGTCGGCTCATCAATATGAAGAATCGGCAAACCATCCTGATGATCAATCGGTGTAACTGTTTCACCAACGAAGATATCTTCCATCCCTGAAACAGCAATTAAATCTCCAGCTTTTGCTTCCTGAATTTCCAAACGCTGTAAACCGAAGAAGCCAAATAGTTTGGTTACTCTGAATTTTTTCACTGTTCCATCAAGCTTAAGCAAAGCAACCTGATCTCCAACTTTTATCGTACCACGGAAAATACGGCCAATTCCGATACGCCCAACATAATCGTTATAATCAAGTAAAGAAACCTGAAATTGTAACGGTTCGTCGCTATTGTCAACTGGAGCCGGAATATGTTCGATAATTGTATCAAAAATTGGTCCCATTGTTTTTTCCTGATTTGCAGGATCATCTGACAAACTGGATGTTCCATTCAAAGCAGAAGCATAAATAACAGGAAATTCAAGCTGATCTTCATCTGCTCCCAATTCAATAAACAGTTCCAGTACTTCATCTACAACATGCTCAGGTCGAGCAGAAGGTTTATCAATTTTATTTACTACAACAATTGGAGTCAAATGCTGTTCCAATGCTTTTTTCAAAACAAAACGTGTTTGAGGCATTGTTCCTTCATAGGCATCAACAACCAGTAAGACACCATCAACCATTTTCATGATTCGTTCTACTTCACCACCAAAATCCGCATGTCCTGGTGTATCCATAATGTTTATGCGAGTTCCCTGATAATCAACAGCAGTATTTTTTGCTAAAATTGTGATTCCGCGTTCTTTTTCAATTGCATTGGAATCCATTGCGCGTTCTTGTAATTGAGTGTGTCCGTCTAATGTAGATGACTGCTTCAATAACTCATCTACCAGTGTTGTTTTTCCGTGGTCAACGTGGGCAATAATTGCTACGTTCCGGATATCATTTCTATAATTTACCATTGTTTGCTCCTATCCGTTTGCTTACTACACAATTTACTATCTAAATCCGACTGTTTATTATAACAAATTTTTTTCATGAAATACAGCCCAAAGTTTTCATAAATGCTGAAAACTTTAGACTGTGCATACTTTTTCTGAAAATAATCATTCATTCCTTTGCTTTTCAGTCATATTTTCTTTAAACATTGCAACAATTTTCTGATGGTTCTCCGGCATTGCCGCAGCAAAATATTCTCTTCCATCAAACGACAATGCTTCCCCTGTAAGAGTAGTTGACTGATAGCCGAAAGATTCAAGCAGAACCATCCCAGGTGCATAATCCCATGGTGCCAGGTTAGAGATATACCCAACATGACTCCCTTTGAGCAGTGCAATCATTTCCAGACCGGCACATCCGCTCACCCGAATTCCCATACTTGCATTTGCCACCGCTTTAGCCCCATGAACATTTTCCCCGTACATATAAGCATTGAAGCCTAAAAGACCGTCACGCAAATCAACGGGGTCAGGAGCCGACAGCTTTTCTTTATTTCGATAGACACCAAGCTCTTTCCCACCCCAATACAATTCACCGCGCATCACATCATAGATAAACCCCAGTTGTCCAATACCGTCTTCAAATATACCAAGCATAATACAGAAATTTTCCTGCTCTATCACAAAATTCATCGTTCCATCAATCGGATCAATGATCCAAATACGTCCATCTAAAGAATCAATTGTACTGTAGCCCTGCTCTTCCCCAAGAATTTTATCTTTCGGATAAACTTCCTGTATTTTTTTTATAAGAAACTGTTGTGTCTCTTCATCAATATTAGTCACTAAATCTTTACGATTAGATTTTTCCTTAACTTCCAATGTTTTTGTCAAACTCTCTTTAATAAACTCGCCTGCTTCCATCAGCCAGTTTTTTACTTGTTCTATATTTACTGTCTTCATTTGATCAACCTCCCATTTTTAACTTTCCGTTTTTTCTTTTCCTGGCTTCTTGAACGGTACGGTACAATGAGTAGCCCGATGCTTTCTCAAATTCATTGCCCAATCGCTTTTCTTCACCAATGCTTTTTACTATTTTTTTGAATGCTGTATAGCTTTCCAGAAATTTTTCAACAGTAATCCCTGATTCATTTGCCTGTTCTAAGGCAGACCATAAATTGGTCACAATAACCATTTCTTCCGTTGTCCAGTCTAAGTCCAACGGATATTGATATTCCTTCATAAATTCACCCCATCCAATTTAGTGTAGCACAAGTGGAAAATCGTCGAAAGTAATCACTCAATTTTATTTACTGTAACGCTTCTTTTTCCAGTCGTCAAACAGAGGCAAAGAAAGCTGTCCCTTTCCCTGTTCAACTTTTTGTGCTGAATAAATTCCAGCATTACCTGAACACAAATAACTGACAATGCAAATCATAACAAGAAAAACAGCTGCTTCACTCCCAAACAGCTCTATCCCCATAACAGAACAGGCAATTGGTGTATTCGTGGCGCCGGAAAAAACACCAATAAAGCCGAGCGCTGCTAAAAACGGTATCGAAACATGTAAAACCTGTGCCAGACTGCTTCCTAAAGTTGCGCCAATTTCAAATAAAGGTGTAACTTCGCCCCCTTGAAACCCTGCACCCAACGAAAGGATAGTAAAGAAAAACTTTCCTGCAAAATCAAACATATAAGCATGTCCTTGAAAGGCATCCGATAATAACGGTAAACTTAATCCCAAATACCGTTGGCTCCCAAGTAAAAGAGCTGCCGTAACAACAACTGCTCCTCCTATAAAATTACATACAATAGCATTTTCAAACCAATTACTGTAGACTTTTTTTAGAAAAACAATTAAATGACTGAACCCCCACCCAATCAGACCGAAACAAATCCCCGCTATCAGCAGCTTCATAAACAACCATAGCGACCACTCTGGAATTGCCCCCATTGAATAATGACTATGTGTTATACCGTACATTTCTGTTACAGCATTTGCAAAGAATGCAGAGAAAAAACTAGGGAAAACAGCCTCTGAACGGAGCTTCCCTAAGACAAGAACTTCAATGCCAAATAAGGTTCCTGCAAGCGGAGTTCCAAAAACAGAACTAAACCCTGCACTAATACCGCTGATAAGTATCATCTCTCGTTCATAACCAGAAAGTTTAAATAGCTTGGCAATAAATTCTGCTGTTACTCCGCCCATTTGTACCGCTGTCCCCTCTCGTCCAACAGAGCCTCCAAACAAGTGAGTTGTGATTGTTCCAAATAGAGTAAGCGGAATTAAGCGCAACGGAATCTTCTCTTCACTCCCATTGGCCCCCTTAATAACCAAGTTATTTCCGCCAACAGCAGTTTTTCCGTAATGACTATAAAGAAAAGCAACGATTGCTCCGCTAATCGGCAACAAAAACAACAGCCATTGATGACTCATTCGATAATTTGTAACCCATGTAAGGCTGGTCAGAAAAAATGCAGATAATGATCCCATTATTATGCTGATAATCACAGAAATCACCAGCCATTTCAACATATACATTCCTATTGTTATTATTTGATTCTTCATTTTCCCCATTACAAATTCCCCCCGATCCAAAATGAAAACGCCTACCAAACAGGAAAATAATTCCTAATTTAGTAGGCGTCATTAATTTATTACTGGAATAAATGCTTATCGGCGAACACCATCGCCATCTCTAGTTATTCAACTATTACTATTTTACCACAATCCTCTTTTAGAAACAGACAGAAATACTTTAAGTTAATACATATTCTAAAGCTGAATTCAAAAAGAGCTGCAGTTAGGACAAGTCAGCCCTGCAGCTCTTTCATCATGTCTTACAGCTGTGTCTCGTTTTTTATCTGTACTGGTTGTACCTGTACAGATTCTTTTCTTCCAAAGTATTGTGCCCATTTTCCTTTAACGCCCTCCAATAAAGGTGTAGAGGCTTCTTTAATGGCACAGTATTTATCAACCATCGTTACAATATAGCTTTCTTTATATTTTGGCGGAGCAATAGTTGCTCCCCACATATGCTTGATGATGATGTCACGTTCCAAGTCAGATAAGTCTGTAATTTTTTCTGCATTTCTGGCAGCAATCCTTGGATGCATATATGCATGAGAGCCTTCATCAAATTTAGTTGTACGCCAGTCATAATAAAACAAATCATGAAGCAGTCCAGCTCTTGCTGTCGCTCTGGCATCACCATTCCATCGTTTGGCAAGCTTGTAACTGTTGTAAGAAACACTGATACAATGCTCTAAACGAGTAGAATTTATATGTTGAATGTAATTTCCCAACCTCTGTACTTCTTCAGTTGCCAATAAATCTTCTACATAAGACATATATTCTTTATCTTCAGTCCAATTTTCTGTCATAGATATGGGTTCCACCTTTTTTGAAGTTAATTCACTAAACTTGTGAAAAGTATAGCACCCTTTTTTTAAAAATACTAGATTATTTAAAAGACGTAAAAAAAGCTTAATATTTATCCTTTATGGTAATGACTTCACTAGGATTATTAAAAATACTTTATGGTAGAGCAGTCTTCAAACATGCAGGGTTGACAGTCCATTGAATTGAAATATCTATCTATTATTTATTTTTCCAAATCCATTTCAATGCTTCCTTTTCGAATTTCTTCACAAACTCATCCTTATAAGCCATGTATCCGTCAATATCTGTCGGATTTTGATTGGCTGCCTCCATTTTTATTGCACCATATTCTGAAGCAACTTTCGGATGTGTACGTAAATAATCTCTAAACGCAACATGTCGTCCTATTTCTTTCAGATTATCATATTGATAAGCATGTACTTGATGGGTACGCTCATCTCCGCCTTTTTGAAAGTACCTTCTTCCCGGCAACCCATACTCTCCCCAGCATTCATAGCCAAGCTCCGCCATATTATTAATGTATTGATCCAGCTGATTTATATCATCAACAATTAATGAGATATCAATGACTGGTTTTGCTGCTAAATTAGGAACAGAAGTACTTCCAATATGAATGATGTTTATAATCAAAGCTGCAGGAAGAACCTCTGTAATCTTTTTCTTCTCCTCTAAAAATTGACTTGGCCAAAACGGATTATATGGAACGACTTCAATTTTTCTTACCAATTTATTTCCACCTCTTTTAAAAAAACACCAACAACTCTTTGATTTCAAAAAAGAAGTTGTTGATGTATGACTTATTTGTTTTCAGATAGTTGGAACGTTGTTCTAGCCAACTCCTCTTTCAAAATTACTTCCAGCTTTAGATATCCATTAACTTTTTCATTAAATTAAAAACTCTGATATTTTCTGATTCGCAGCAGCCTTCATACAACGCGGCTTCCAGTAATTCTTTCATAACAGTTTCATACTCTTCATTTGATTCCGTTCCAGCACCATAGATTAAACGAAAAGATTTAGTCTCTGTTTGGAATCCCCATAAAACAATCCTGTTACATTTCATCCGGGGCATGAAGTCCCAGCAAACGCAAGTCCTCTTTAAGTAATACAGCCATTGCTGAAACAAGAGCAAGACGAGCTTCTTTTTGTTCATCCTCAGCCAAGATTTTTACATGAGCATAGTATTTATTAAAAGCTTGAGCCAGCTGAATAGCATGCTTGGCAATCACAGAAGGTTCATATTTTTCAGCAGCCTGCAAAACAGTTTCCGGGAATTTTTGCAATAATTTAATTACTTCCCAACTGTCTTTGTCATTCAAACTATAGTCATCAGACCCATTCGCTTTAAAGTCCGCTTTTCTCAAAATACTCATGGCTCTTGCATGTGTATATTGAACATACGGTCCTGTTTCACCCTCGAATCGAACCACTTCATCTAAGACAAAATCAAAATTATTCAGGCGGTCATTTTTCAGATCATGGAAAATAACAGCCCCAATTCCGACTTGTTCTGCTACTTCCCGTCGATTTTTCAAACTAGGATTTTTCTCAAGTATTTGCTGTTCCGCAGATTCCACTGCTTCATTCAGTACTTCTTCCAAGAGAACAATTTTTCCTTTACGGGTTGAAAGCTTCTTACCGCCTTGAGTAATTAACCCGAAGGGGACATGATGCATATCATCAGACCAGTCAAAGCCCATTTCCTTTAATACTGCTTTAAGCTGTCTGAAATGATTAGACTGTTCGTTTCCTACAACATAGACTGATTGCGCAAAATTGTATGTCCGTTTTCTATAAACGGCAGCCGCCAAATCTCTGGTAATATAAAGTGTTGCCCCATCTGATTTACGAATTAAAGCAGGATTTAAGTTATAAGCTGTTAAATCAACAATGTCTGCACCCTTGTCTTCTTTTAACAAGTGCTTTTCTTCCAATAATGTAACGATCTCATCCATTTTGTCATTGAAAAATGCTTCTCCATTGAAAGAGTCAAAAGAAACTTCCAGCATATCATAGATTTTATTGAATTCCTTTAATGATTCATCTCTGAACCATTGCCACAGCTGAATAGCTCCTTCATCTCCATCTTCAAGCTTTTTAAACCATGCTCTTGCTTCTTCTTCCAATTCTGGTTCTGTTTCTGCTGCCTCATGAAAATGAACGTATAAACGCAGAAGCTCATTAATTGGTTCCTCTTTCACAGCTTCTTCTGAACCCCATTTTTTATATGCAACAATCAATTTTCCGAATTGTGTTCCCCAGTCGCCCAGATGATTAATCTTGACAGGCTTATAGCCGATTTTTTCGAGAATATTTGCAATTGCATTTCCAATTACTGTAGACCGAAGATGCCCCATCGAAATAGGCTTGGCAATATTTGGAGAAGACATATCGATTGTAATATTTCCGTTATTTCCAATTGAAGCCTCACCAAAGTCAGCCCCTTTTTCAATAACTTCTTTGATTACTGATCCACTGACTACTTTTTTATTCATGAAAAAATTTAGATATGGACCAACCACTTCAATTTTTTCGAATGAAGCTGGATCTATTTTTTCTGCCAGCTCTGCTGCAATCTGCTGAGGTGCTTTTCTGAAAACCTTCGCCAGTGAAAAAGCCGGAAAGGCAACATCTCCATGATCTGATGTTTTGGGATTTTCCAGCAGACTTAAGACCTGCTCAAAACTCAATTCTTCTTTTACAGCAGTGAAGATCGCTTCTGCTACAATTTGCTTATTGTTCATTTATTTCCCTCCTAAATATAAATAAAAAACGCCTCTAATAAATCCATTAAAGGATTATTAGAGACGAGAAATTCCCGCGGTACCACTCTGATTGTCTGTCTATAAACAGACCTGCTTTGACAGATAACGGCTGTCAGCCGACTGCTTTTATTCAGTAACTACAAAGTGCGCTTCCCAATTTCCTCCATTCCCGGCTTACACCTTCCCGGGATCGCTGATCTGAATGCCGAAACTAGTACTCTCTTTGACTGTAAATTTTCTATTCAATTCATTGCAAAGTATAGCAAAAAATTTGCTCCTTGGCTAGAGGCTGTCTGAAAACTATTGAGGAAAACGGGTTGTCAACGCTTTTCCAACCAGACGCGTTTGTATCGAGAATCGAACACGATCCTCGAAGCATGGAGGGGCTTTACTCCTACGCTTCTTCGAATGCTCGTCGCATGTCTTAGGGGCATGTAGGAACTTGCTCCTACAGTTTCTTCAAATGCTCGAATCATACAAAGACTGGAACACCGTTTATTCGGTTTTAGGGATCTCAGACATACTTTTGTCACAGTCCCATATATATTGGCGTGTGTCTTATGACTTTTTGCATAACTTGCTCCTGCGATTACTCGTCGCATGAAGGGCCTTGCTCCTGCGATTACTCGTCGCATGAAGGGCCTTGCTCCTGCGATTACTCGTCGCATGAAGGGCTTTACTCCTGCGATTACTCGTCGCATGAAGAGATTTGCTCCTGCGATTACTCGTTGCATGAAGGGCTTTGCTCCTGTGCTTCTTCTGCTGCTAAAAACTGAGGCCCGGCACTGCATTTAAATGATAATCTGCAAACTTGCCTTTTTTCTGTTCAATAAACGCTGCGGCTCCAATCATTGCCGCATTATCTCCACAAAGCTTTAATGGCGGGATGATCAGCTGAACATTTGGAAGCTGATCTGCTGTTTCCTGTTCCAATACTGTCCTCAAGCCCTGATTTGCGGCAACTCCTCCTGCCACAATCAGCTGCTTTACCTGATACTCCTGACAGGCTCGTATTGTCTTGGAAACTAAAACTTCAATTACGCTAGCCTGAAAACTAGCAGCTAGATCTTCTTTATTCAACACTTCTTCACGTTGTTCTGCATTATGAACGGTATTGATAAAAGCACTCTTTAGTCCGCTGAAGCTGAAATCATAATTAGATTCTTTCATCATTGCTCTTGGAAAATGAAAAGTATCTGACCCTTGATGGGCCAATATATCAATTTCTCTTCCACTTGGATAGGCAAGACCAAGTACTCGTCCAACTTTGTCATAGGCTTCCCCGGCAGCATCATCTCGTGTTTCACCGATAATTTCGTACTCGCCATCTTCTTTCATATAGACAAGCTCCGTATGTCCGCCGCTGACCAGCAAAGCCATTAACGGAAATTCCAAAGGCTGTACCAGTTTTGCAGCATATATATGACCTGCCATATGGTTGACAGGAACCAGCGGCAAGTCATGAGCCCAAGCAAAGGCCTTGGCTGCCGACACGCCAATCAGCAAAGCACCAACTAATCCCGGACCATAAGTAACAGCAACCGCAGAAAGTTCATCCGGCGAAACGGCTGCTTCTGTCAACGCTTCATCTATGCAAATAGTAATTTGTTCTACATGATGACGGCTGGCCACTTCAGGAACAACACCGCCAAATCTCTGATGGCTTTTAATTTGAGAAGCAATAACATTGGAAAGAATTTCACCGCCGTTTTTTATGACAGAAACACTCGTTTCATCACAGCTGCTTTCGATAGCCAAAAGCAAATTGTTTTCTTTTTCAGAAACAGTCATTTAATTCAACTCCTCCATTCTCATTTCCATCACCATTCCATCTTCAGTTGGCTGATGATAATAATTTTTTCGTTTGCCAATCTGCCGGAAGCCAAGTGATTTATAGAGTTTTTTTGCAGGCTCATTCGATTCTCTGACCTCCAGAAAGACTGTTTTCACACCACTTTCTTTCATACATTGAATGACACTCTTTAACATCCTTTTGCCAACACCGCTGCTTTGTCTGGATTTTTCAACCACCACATGTGTGATATCCGCTTCATCAAACGTCTGATAATAGCTCACAAAACCTAACCAAACCTCATTTGCAGTATAAATCAGGTAATGACTGTTGGGTTGAGAAATGTCTTCTTTAAATTGATCCTTTGTCCAGGGAGAGCCATGGAAGTAACTGTTTTCACTTAACAGCCACAGCTTTTCTTCTGATTGAGAGACACTTGGCAATTCTTTTAATTCACTCATCATTTACACATCTCACAAGTCCATTTTCATTTCCAGTGCATGCTCGCCATCATCATAATAGCCCTCAGTGATTTTATTGGATGAAAATCCCAACTTACGATAGATTCCCTGAGCATGTTTATTGCTCAGCCTCACTTCCAATGACATATTTGTACATTGATGATTTTTAGAGAAGGCTATCGCTTCTTTTAATAAGTATACAGCAATCCCTTTTCCCTGTTCTTTTTTTGCCACTGCAACATTTGTAATGTGTCCATCCGCTTCAATGACCCTACAGCCGATGAATCCGACAGTTTTCCCCTCTTTTTGAACAAGGATATATAAATGCGGATTTTTTGAATGCAGTTCATTCAAAAACGCAGAGCGTGTCCAGGGAACCTCTCCTTCATAGACTTCTCGTTCAATCATCAGAAGATCCTTGATATCATCCTGCGTAATTTCTCTTACAAAGTATTCATTGTTTCCAATCGCAATAACAGCACTTTCATACTCTTTCGGCAGTTCCTTTTTTCCAAATAATTTTTCTATAAAATTAAATTTTTTCAACATAGTTCTCATCTCCCGGAAAATGATCTTTCAACCAGTTTTCTTCAGCTTCCACCCGTTTAAGATATTCGGGCAGAAAGTGATGAACTTCTTTTACTGGTTCCTTACCAGCCCCTAATTGAGCCAAAACAGCTCCAGAAGGAATCTGCCACTGAGGATGCTTATTTATTTCAGCATTGTCCAACTTCTCTTCAATAGTTATTCGAAATTTCTCAACATCTTCCCCAACAAAATAGATGGATGGAAAATCTTTTAATTTTTCAAGCCATTGATTCATTGAGATATGCTGATCAGGGATCACTGTTTCCCAATTTTCATTTACTTTGTCATATTGATAAGCACCACTGTAGACATTGTTTCTCCGCGCATCGAATAGAGGAACAATCAGACTATCCATGTTCAGGCAGTTAGCTGCTAAAGTCAACAAACTGGAAATCCCCACCAAATCAATCGATAAAGAATAAGCCAGAGTTTTGGCTGTGGTTACTCCAATTCTCAAGCCTGTGTATGAGCCGGGTCCCTGAGCTACCACAATTCGATCCAGATCCTTTGGCTTCAGTTGACTATCCTCCATCACTTTCGATATTGCCGGCATTAATGTTGTACTGTGATTTTTCTGTACAGTGCTGGTATATGCACCTAGTATTCGGTTGTTTTCACATACAGCTACACTTAATGTTTGATTTGATGTATCAATTGCTAAAATGCGCACAAAAAATCCGCCTTTCCCTCTTGTTGTCGATTTATTGTAGCATATTTTTGATTGAAGGTAAAAAAACAAAAAACATCTTTTTTAAAGGTTGAACTGGTTACAAAATATGCCCTGATTTATCTGCTTATTTTTATTTATAAGTTAAGTATTCTTCATGTCTTTCCATTCAACAGCTATGGTATAATAAAACGAAAAGTCTTTTTCAAGGAGGAATAATAATGGGAATTATTAAAGCAGCAATTGATTCAGTTACTGGCGGCTTGGCAGATCAGTGGGTTGAAATTATTGAACCAAGTGATATGTCAGATACTACTGTCATGACTAAAGGTATTTTTGCCAGAAAAAATGATCGTCGGGGATCAAATACTAAAGGAACAAGTGACGTAATCACAGACAATTCTGTTGTCCACGTATATCCTAATATGATGATGATCCTTGTAGATGGCGGAAAAGTCATCGACTATACAGCAGAAGAAGGCTATTATATCGTTAAAAATGATTCTGCCCCTTCTCTATTTAACGGAAGTCTGAAAGAAGCTGTTAAGGAAACCTTCAGCCGGGTAAAATTTGGCGGAACAACTCCTCAAAAACAACAAGTTTATTATATCAATTTACAGGAAATCAAAGGAATCAAATTCGGTACTTCTTCACCAATTAACTATTTTGATAACTTTTATAACGCAGAGCTGTTTTTAAGAGCTCATGGAACCTATTCAATTAAGATTACTGATCCTCTGCTGTTCTTCACCAATGCGATTCCAAGAAACAAAGACCGGGTTGAAATCAGCGATATCAATGAACAGTATTTGGCAGAATTTTTAACAGCTCTTCAATCAGCTATCAATAAAATGTCAGCTGACGGTGAAAGAATTTCCTATGTCCCTTCAAAAAGTATGGAGCTGAGCAGCTATTTATCCAATATTTTGGATGATAACTGGCGTGCTTTGAGAGGAATGGAAATTGTTTCGGCGGCAGTCTCCAGTATCTCCTATACAGATGACTCTACAAAACTGATTAACATGAGAAATCAGGGAGCAATGCTAGGTGATGCTAGTGTACGTGAAGGATATGTTCAAGGCTCTATAGCTCGTGGAATAGAGGAAGCCGGGAAAAACCCTGGTGGTTCAATGTCCGGGTTTATGGGAGTCGGCATGGGGATGAATACTACCGGGAACTATTTCAGTCAAGCCTCTCAAACAAATCAGCAGCAGATGCAACAGCAGCAAGCTGCCCAACAAAATCAGGCAGCTGAAAATAGCACCGGCGGCAGTTGGGTCTGCCCTCAGTGTGGTACTGAGAACACCGGAAAATTCTGTTCTAACTGCGGGACACCTAAACCGACAGATGAAAAACCAAAATTAGAAATGAAATGCAGCGAATGTGGGGAAATTGTTGATTTAGCAGGCGGGATTCCTAAATTCTGCCCTAATTGCGGCAAACCTTTCCAAGGTGTCCCTATTTAATTTTTGGATATGCAGCATACTTGAAAGAGGAGCAGTGAACATTTCCTGCTCTCTTTCTTATTAACGATAGAAAGGGAAATTGCAATGGACTCTTTTACTCATAAATGCCCTAATTGCGGCGGTCCGCTGTTATTTGATCCGAAAGATCAAAAATTTCATTGTGAATATTGCTTAAATATTTATACAGAGGAAGAAGTTACTGCTTATGAGCGGGCACAGCGTGAGGCAAAGCTGGAAGAAAATACGAACAATTCAGCAAACGATACTACTCAACCAATCGAAACACCTGATTCTTCAGATAGTCAGACACAACAGGCTGAATCTGAAAATATGGAACTTTTTATTTGTAACAGCTGTGGTGCTGAAATCGTTACTGATGCAACCACAGCAGCAACATACTGTTATTACTGTCATAATCCAGTCGTTCTTTCCGGCAGACTCAGCGGAAAATTTTTACCTGACAAAGTGCTGCCTTTTTCCATTGAAAAAGAAGAAGCTGTTGAACAATTTTTAGCTTGGACTAAAAAGAAGTGGTTTATTCCTAAAGATTTTTTCAACAAACAGCAGATTGAAAAATTGACTGGCGTCTATTTTCCCTATTGGTCTGTTGATTCTGAGATTAGCGGAGAAATGGATGCAGCTGGAACAGCGATTCGAATTTGGCGGGTTGGAGATATTGAATTTACTGAAACAAAGCAATTTGCAGTAGGAAGAAAAGGAAAATTGAACTTTCGGGAGCTGCTGAAAAATGCTTTATCTAAAAATACTCAGCAAAAAATGATGGAGGGGGTTCAGCCCTTCCCGATCAATCAAGCTGTTGATTTTAAAAGCCAATATCTGGCAGGGTTTCAAGCCGAGAAAAGGGATATTGAATATGAAGCAATCAAAGATCAGGTAAACAAGGAACTGAAGGGTTATTCGGAATCTTTGCTAAAAGATTCCGCAGTAGGTTATACAACGCTCTCAAATGTCCGAACATCCATTTCTGTTGACAGGCAAAAATCCAATTATGTCTTACTTCCGATGTGGCTGGTCACGTATCGTAATCAATCCGGCGGTGATCAGGTTTATTACTACGCAATGAACGGTCGAACAGGTAAAGTGAACGGTGTACTGCCAATCAGCGGCAAACGATTAGGCTTGTTCAGTTTGGGTATGTTTGCAGTTCTTCTGATTCTCTTTTTGATTGGGGGCTACATGATATGAGAAAGCACTTTATACTTTTTATAGCGCTGATCGGCTCTTTGTTTCTGCTCCCTTCCTTTGCTCTAGCTGGAAATAATACCGTTGATGATCAGGCAGGATTGCTGACTGCTGAACAGATTCAACAATTGAATAAAGCAGCGGAAGAAATCGAAACGAAAGCAAAAGCCTCAGTCTTTATAGTGACTAATACAACGAATACAGATGATTCTACCCGTTTTGCCGACTTGTATATGATGGACAGAATTGGAAAAAACGAGAATGGGATCACCTTCTATATTGATATGAACAACCGGAAATTTATTATTTCCACTTCCGGCAACATGATTGACTACATGACTGACAGCAGAATCGAAAACACCCTAGATGATATAGAGCCTTACATGATCGATGGGAACTACTTTCAGGCAGCACAAAGCTTCCTGAAAAATGTCAGCCGTTACGTTGATGCCGGAGTTCCTAAAGGGCACTACCGAATTGACAGTGAAACCGGGAAAATTACGTATTATAAAACATTGACTATAACCGAAATTATTATTGCAGTTGCTGCAGCTCTGGTTATTACAGGAATTTTTGTCGGAATTGCTGTTTCGCGCTATCGCCTGAAATTTGATTCCTACAATTATCCATATCGTGAGAAATCCGCTTTGCAGCTTACTAGTAAAGAAGATCGTCTCACAAATTCATTTGTTACACAGCGAAGAATTCCAAAAAGCAATGGCGGCTCCGGCGGCAGCAGTGGTGGTGGTGGAAGTACTACCCACTCGACCGGTGGAGGAACCTTCGGCGGCGGAGGCAGAAGCTTTTAAAAAATAAAAGTAGTTGGCTAAAATAGAAAGAAAGGATTTCTCTATCAAGGACAAGAGAAATCCTTTCTTTCTATTTGTACTTCTTAATTTGACTCTTCCTCAAATTTCTTCAAAGTGTCTCAATACATAATCTTCTGCTTGTCTTGACCAAATTCCTTGATTTTCTGCCACAATTTTAGCCAATTCGTTGTCAAGATCTTCCAGCTCAGATAATTCTGTACGTTCAAAATTTTTATGTGTATAAACAAGCTTTTTCCCGCCGCCTACTTCCGGCTGATTAAGCGTTGTTTCTCCTACCGCATTTAGCCCCAATATATGTGTAACAACATTGGCAACATTTACTTTTTTGGCTTCAATTAATTCGACTGCTTTTCGCATATCCTCTGTGTTGCCCCCGGAAGTTCCAACATAATGGGTGAAGGAATAATGCAGATCATAAAAGTTGATTTCTGCTGAAAAAGTTTTATCCTGTGGTCCAGCAAAGAAATTCAAACAGCCATCAGGATTCAGCAGTGCTGACGCTTCACTCAGGACTTTAGACACCGGAATCATCACAAAGATATCATCAAATTTCCCTCCGACTGTCTTTTTCAAGAATTCAGTCTGATCTGACTCATCTTTCACATTTACATAAAATACTTCAATCCCATTTTGGCTTGGGTAAAGTGCTTCCGCCCGCTTTAGTTTTTCTTCATTCACATCGGTAACAACGATCTTTTTCGGGTTGACGGGCCCATGAAGTGCATAGTCAATCGCCAACAGCCCCATTGGTCCGGTACCTCCCATAATTAATAATGTTCCATCCTCTTTAATTCCCATTTTATGTTCATAGCTGTTATCAATTAGATGATAGTTCGCTTCAAAAGCACCTATAACGCAGGACAATGGTTCAATCAACGAACCTTCAAAATACGTTTCGCCATTATAAGGAATTAAACAATCCTGTACCATAACGTCTTTTGACAAGATAATGTACGTCGCATCTCCGCCCATAAATGGATATGAGTACCCTGGACAATCCGGGCGATCCGGCAACTGTAAATTTGCCTGAACAACATATTTTTCACCCGGTTTGTATTTACTTTGCCAGCTTGCACCTACCTCTAAAATCTCACCACAGAATTCATGTCCAACAATAATTGGCTGTTCTGCCAAATTATCCGGCGCCTTTTTGTGATCTGCTCCCTGGTTTGACAGTTTCCATGTGGACATACAAATGCTGTCGGTAATAACTGAAGCCAGTATTTCATCTTCATTAATTTTTGGCAGTTCAAATTCTTCCAGACGAAGATCTTTTTTCCCATATAGTCGCACTGCTTTTGTCTTCATTTTTCTTATGCTTCCCTTCTACTGTAAAATACCTGCACCATAACCAATAATTCCAATTGCAAATAAAATAAAGATTAATAAGATTGGACTGATTTTTTTCTTCAACAATTTCATCATCAGCAAAGTTAATCCCAGTGCCAGCAAGCCCGGAACTAAGTCGTCCAAAATATTTTGAACAGTCGTTACAACCATTTCTCCATCTGTTCCCGGTGTTTCTGAAACAACTAAAGGAATGTTGATAGTGGTCCATTTAGTTACTAGAACACCCATAATAAACAGCCCAAGTATTGTTGCTCCTTCCGTTAATTTCTGCAGAAGACTGCCAGATAAATCCTGAACAATGTCCAGACCTTTTTTAAAGCCATAGGTCAAACCGAACCATTTCATTGCCAGACGAACCGTGTTAAAGGCAATAAAGAAAATTACAGGACCTAGTATACTTCCAGTCAAAGCCAATGAAGCACCGATTGCAGCTGTAATGGGTCGTAAAGTTCCCCAGACTAACGGATCGCCGACACCGGCCAGAGGGCCCATCAATCCAACCTTCAAACTGTTAATTGTTCCGTCATCAATATCAGCTCCGCTGGCTTTTGCCTCTTCCATGGCGATGGTCACACCAATAACCGGACCGCAGACTGCAGGAGTCGTATTAAAAAAAGTCAGATGTCTTTTTAATGCTTCTGCCTGCTCCTCTTTCGTTTTATACACTCGCTTTATCGTTGGAATCATATCTACACAAAAAGCCAGGGCATGGATTCTTTCATAGTTGAATGAAGCCTGTTGGAAATTTGAAAAAACAAAGGTCGTAAGTAAATCTCTTTTTGTAATTAAAGACTGTATTTGTTTTTCTGTATTTACTTCTGTTTCTGCTGCTTCCATTACTCTTCCTCCTTAATCTTCCAGTTCATCTTCTGCTATAGAAGAAATACCAGCTGCTGCTACCGTTGCTTCAGACTGAGGCTGTCCCTGCTGTCGAAAATTTGGATTCAGCTGAACGTAGACAAGTGCATTAATCAGACCCACCACCCCAAAGGAAAGCAGACTAAAATCCAGATAACCGCCTAAAACAAACCCCAGATAGAAAAACGGCATTAGGTATTTTACACTCATCATGTTTAGAACCATTGCATATCCAACAACAACAATAAAGCCCCCTGCTGCTGCAAGTCCGCCTGTCACAACCTCTGGAATCATGGATAACATACTATCAACCATTTCTGCACTGACAAATGCCGCCACAATAGTAGCCGGAACAGCCACCCGCATTGCCTGAACAAACAGTGCACTGAAATGCAGGAAAATAATTTTGTTAAATGCCGCTTTCTCCGCTTCTCGATCTGCAGCATGTTGAAAAGCAACAGTAATTGTTCGAGCGATGACAGTTAACACCTGTCCAGCTGCTGCAACCGGCAATGCAATCGCAATTCCAGCTTGAATATCCTGCTGCCCCACAACAACTAAAATAGTTGAGATTACACTTGCCAATGCAGAATCAGGTGATTGAGCTGCACCAATATTCATCCAGCCTAATGCAATCAGTTCCAGAGTACCGCCTAAGATAATACCTGTTGTCATATCTCCTAAAATCAATCCTGTTACTGTACAGGCAATTAACGGTCGATGTGTCTGAAATTCATCCAAAACACTGCCCATCCCTGAAACAGCTGAAAAAACAAAGATTAGAATAATTTGAATTACTGAAAGTTCCACCTTTTCTCCTCCTCATAAAATATATTTGTAAGCATCAAATTTGATACAAGTACTTGATCATCGATAATTAAATAAAATAACTAGTAGTCTTTCCCTCCTTGATTCCCGGTGAAGCCGCCTGGCAACGAGCAGTACGACGGTCAATTGATGATTCTTAAAATCAACGAAGGTGCTTTCTCTCCCATGCTTTTTACAATACAGCCTCACTCAATTTAGCTTCAAAGTTTATCTTTGGATCTGTTGCAACCACCCGACAATCCAGTTCGACCCCTGCACGTTTCAACTTCTTAAATGCCTCCACATCTTCAGCACTGACTGAAATCGCCTTGGTTATCTGCGTTTTTCCAGTCTTAAATTGCATTCCTCCAATATTGATTGACGTTATGGGAACTCCTCCTTCAACAAGTTCAAAAACTTCACTTGGATTTGTAAATAAATAAAAAACTGTTTCCTCATCATATTTCGGATTATTAAAAACTTTAATTGCTTTTTCAACATCCACAATATTCACTTTAATTCCCGGAGGTGCCGCCTGCTTCACAAGTGTTTTTCGAATGGTATCTTCGTTCACTTCTTTGCTCACAACAATGATCCGGCCCGCACCTGCTTCTTTTGCCCAGACTGTTGCAACCTGTCCATGAATCAGACGATCGTCAATTCTTGCCAATTTAATTTTCATTAAAAATCTTCCTCCTCCTCTTCTTCTTCTATTTTTCCACTAAAAGATTGTACCGTTTCCTCTGCCATTTTTTTTACTATGCATACGATTTCATTTATCGGCAGTGTTTCAATCAAGCTTGCTATTTCCAAAACTAATGGTAACGACATGCCTGACAAGACTTGAATATTCTTTTTCGGTTCTTTCATCGCCAGACTGCAGCTTGCATTATAGGGCGTGCCGCAAAAGAGATCAGCCAGAATTAATGTTTCTCCTGTTGTCTGATTCAGGACATTGCTCAACTTCTCTTCCAAACTCTCCAATCCATCCTGCTGATCAAAAGCAACTGGGTAAAATCGGTCTACTGTTCCAAATATCATTTCCAGAGAATGCTTCATTTCCACCGCCAAACGTCCATGAGCAACCAGAATTACATTTGCCATTTTAGTTTCTCCTATCCTCTTGTTTTTCCTCCAGCTACATTGATCGTAACCCCGCTGATATAACTTGCCTTGTCTGAAATCAAGTACGCTACTGTGTCAGCGATCTCAGATAATTTCCCGCTCCTTCCCAAAGGAATCGTACTGGTTTGACTGTAGCCTTTTCGAATATCCTCAACCGTTTTCCCCCTGGTGTAAGCTAATGCGGTTTCATAATTCAGTGTTCTAAGACCGGTCTCTTCCATGATCCCCGGTGCAATACCAACTACACGAATTCCTTCTTTTCCCAGTTCCTTTGCCCATGATCGTGTAAAGCTGTTCACGGCCGCCTTTGTTGCCGCATAACAGCTCTGGCCTTCAGAGCCTTCGAGCCCAGCTTCAGAAGACATATTGATTATGACCCCTTTTTTCTGTTTTACCATTACTCTACCTGTCAGCTGGCTAACCAGATAAACCCCTTTTTGATTAATGCTGGTCATCTTTTCAAACAGCTCATCTGTCAGTTCATATTCACTATGTTCTTTTTTATCAGCCAGCAATGCTGGAACATTCACACCAGCATTATTAACCAGAGCATCAATTCTTCCATACATGCTTATTGTAAAATCAACCAGCTGCTTTACAGATTCCCTAGAGGTTACATCGGTCCGCACAAAATGAAGATTTTCATGATAATAATCCCCCTCATTTATATCTCCATTAATAACAAAAGCACCCAGTTCGCATAATTCCTCAGCAATTGCTGCCCCAATACCAGATGAAGCTCCAGTAACAATTACGACTCTTTTTTCAATATTCAACCAGTTCATTTCACAGCCTCTTTTCACATTTGATATTTACGATCAACATTTGTGATATCACATTTTTATTATATGATCATAAATTCACAATGTCAACCACTTTTTTCACATTTGATTTCAAGAAATCACAAACGATGCTATCTTTATCTTTTTTGATAAAATAAAAAGTGCTTAGTCTGATACATAGACTAAACACTTTCAAACTTATTTTTTATCATGCGGATTATTCCATCTTAAGAACTTTCACAGCTGTTTCTTCTGTTGTAACCAACGTTGTAAGAAGCTGTCCTTTTAACGCAGCTTGAATACTTCCAACTTTTTCATCCGATTCTGCAATTCCAATTCGTTGAGGTACCTTTTTTAGTTGCTTCATTGATATGCCAATAATACGATCGTTAAGGTTGCTGTCAATCGTATTTCCGGAATAATCAAAGAAACGGGAGAGAATATCACCAGCAACTTCTTTTGTTTCCAACTCCTTCATTACATCTTCTCCATAGAACCCTTTCCATCTGTCATTTTCACTCATACTTGGACTGCCGATACCAAAAACTGCAATATCAAGCTCTTTCCATAGATTGGATAATTCCTGATTGAAAGAATTTTTCATTAAAGCTGTCTGCAATTCTTTTGTCTCTGTTACAGCAGGCGAGTCAATCATCAGCGCATTACAGCCGATTTTTTTAGATGCAGCATAGGCAATAGTGTTCACATGATACGCACTGGCAAGCTTCCCGGAAGGTCCTCCAATCATGGGAAGACAAGTTACTTCGTTTAATTCAATGTTGCCCATTTCTTCAACCATGGCTGCCAGTGCATGCCCCCAGGAAAAGCCGATTTTCATTCCATTTAATAACAAGCCTAAAAAATATTCTCCGGCTGATTTCCCTAAGATTTGTTCTTTTTGCTGAGCTGATAAATCTGATGCAACAGGAACTACAATCGCCTTCTCCAAACCAAATCGCTTTTCCAGCTCCTGCTCCAATGAATAACTGCCGGATTTATCATAATTGATCGTAATTTGAACAATCCCTTCTTCTCTGGATCGCTTTAACAGCCGGCTGATTGTTGTTCTATGGATATTTAGTTCTTTTGATATTTGGCTTTGCTTTTTATCTTCCTGATAATACATTTCTGCAATTCTTATCAATAATTTTTCTTCATCCATGGTTCTTCTCCTTTTCTTGCTCTCAGAAAAACTATACCACACGATTCACATTCGTGAAAGGGAAATATCATTTGTAAATTTCATTGAGTATCTTTTTGTAAAAGTCAACAAGCATTAACAACTACAAAAAAATTGAAAAGTTATGCTCCACAACTAAAAATTTCCCGTTTCAAGACTACCTCAAATAATTAGGTGAGCCGACTTCTAATCTATTTTGAAGGTTTCGAAATCCATTATTTATCTGAAGCCTATCAGGTCGTCTTACTTCTGTATTCTGTTATAATAAGCTTAATAAAAACAGGTATTCCAAAGGAGTTTATTCAGATGTCTAATAAAAAATCTGTTTTAAAGAAAAAAGTTACGGTTAATAATCGTACAGGGAAGAATTTTGATATAGGTTATAGGATAGGAGAACAACTTGTTTTACATACTACCAACTTGTTAGGCTTGAAAAAACAGCTGTCTGATAAGGATGCCAAAAGAGCGGTCGACTATTTTGAAAAATATTGTCCCTCAATTAATGAAGAAATCAAAGGTTTTATGGAGAGAACAGGGCTTACTCCAAATGAATTTTTCTTTTATCACTACAGCATTACTACCCCTGGATGCAGCCAATTTGCAAGTCATTCATTGAATGGTGAAACCAAGCATCCAATTGTGATGAGAAATTATGATTTTGATGCAGAAAGTGAGGATTTTTGTCTGGTTCATTATACAAATACAGGAGCAAATCATTTTATCGGAACAAGTATGCTGCTTTTCGGTATTGATTGTGGTGTAAATGAGCATGGATTATCTGTCAGCATGTCTGCCTGTGGTTCTCCAGTCGGTCCTTTTCGGAAGCCAAAAGTTGAGGGCTTGAGATTTTGGATTGCCATTCGATTAATTTTAGAAACCTGTTCCACTGTCCAAGAGGCAAAAGTATTATTAGATGAGCTGCCAATCGGTGATAATGTCAATTATCTGTTGGCAGATAAAAATGGCGATCTGCTGCTTTATGAAATAGTAGATGGAATGAAAGAAGACCGAGCAGTAACAAAAGGAAGTCCTGAAAACCATCTTTTTGTAACAAATCATCCTATACTTCCTTTTATAAAAAAAGAAGACCCTTATGCAAAAGAAAATTCCATTAATCGATATAAGTTATTAGAAGATTTCGCTAAGAAAAACACTATCGTTACTCGAGATAATTTATTTAATTTCTTCTTAACTCCTTACCCCAATGGGCTTTGCTGCTTTTACTTTGACGATTATTTCGGTACAACCAAAACTGCTTTACTAGACAGCGCTGACAATTCTATTGAAATTTGCTGGGGAGGACGTAAAGAAAATGGGCTATTCAAATACAAAGTAAATGATACATTTGCAGATGAAATAATTGAGATCGAATTGACTAATGAACCTTCACCTAGAAATATGTTTGCTACAGTGGCATTAATCTGACGTACTATTCGAAGAGGATATCATATTCCCATTATAAGAAACACATCAAATACTACAGATAAAAAAGAGAGTGAGACAGAAATAAAATTCCAAACTCTCTTCGTATCTAACCCCGAATAAACGGTGGTACAAAAGCAACTCCTTCGGAATTAAGCCGAACTATCCTGAAAATATGAGAAACTATTTTCGGATATTCCTTCTTAATTCTCGGAGCTGATCGCTTTTGTCCCAACCTCTTTTTATACTATGGAATTGCCCCTTTTTGTCCTCTGGACCAAAAAGTAAAATAAAAAAGCCCTCTAAGGCTTGATATCATTGAAATAATTCAGACACATGGTGGCACCTGCTTAGTGCTGCTTCCTTCCAGATCTGACACGCTTCACTGGCCCACCATTGTCCTGCCTTTCGGCTTTTATAGTATACCGCATTTTTATTTCGTTGGCTAGTCTTTCTTTTGTTTTTTTAATTCTTTCTTTTTTTGTCGAAGCTCTCTAAAAAAATCAGTCAACAGCTGTCCGCATTTTTCTCCCAAAATACCGCTCTCTACATAAGCAGTATGATTAAAACGTTCATCATCCAGCAGATTCATGAATGTTCCTGCTGTTCCTCCCTTGGGATCAGGAGCTCCATAATAAACTTCATCGACTCTGGACAAAAGCATAGCACCGCTGCACATTGGGCAAGGCTCCAATGTCACAAAGAGTTGTGCTCCCTCCAGTCGCCAGCTGCCCACATGCTTACATGCCTCTTCAATCGCAAACATTTCTGCATGTGAAGCTGCCTGTTGTGTATGCTCTCTAAGATTATAGCCTCTTCCAATAATCTCTCCATCCAAAACTATAACCGCTCCAATCGGAACCTCATCAATAGAAGCAGCTTTTTCTGCCATACGAATAGCTTTATTCATATAATATTCTTTATTAGTCAACGTCAGTTCTGACAGTTGTTCTTTCATCATTGTCCCTCCGCTAATTTCCACAATACCTGTTTTATTATACTGATTGACAGGACAGCTGTCTATTCTCTTTCTCTGTAAAAAGAAAGACAGAAGCAAATACCTTTCCAGCATTCTTTCTGTCTAAAAATTTCTATTAATTTTGCAGTAAATCTTCCAAGAATGAAGTGAATTTATCTTTCATTCCGCCTGCGTTATCCTTAAGTTTATCTGCATACTCAGAAGTCTTATCGCGACCTTCTTTTACTTTATCCAATAAATTTAGGATTGAGTCCAGCTCATCATCTGAAAGATGATCGACAACCTCCATTACCTTTTCATTGCCGCCAAATCTATCGTTAACGATTTTTTTAGCTTTGCAGCGATTTGATAATTGAGAAACCTTTTTAATAATTTTTTCTGAAGCAGTTACAGCAACTACTACACTTGCCACAGCAGCAATACTTAGTCCGACAGTTATTTTTGTTGATGCTTTCATTGTATCGTCTCCCTGCTAATTAAATTTACATTAATCATAACATAAAGCCAAAATACAACACAGTAATTCAACTGATTCTTAGTTAATTTCTGCGATTATTTCCACTAAACAGGAGAATTAAACGTAACAGCTGAAGAAAAGTGGAAAGAGCTGCTGCAACGTACGTAAGCGCCGCTGCTAACAAAACCTTTCTAGCCATAGGTACTTCTTCTTCTGTTAACAAGTTCCCATCAGATAAGATTTTCAACGCTCGTTTTGATGCATTAAATTCAACCGGCAAAGTGACCAGTTGAAATAGTAAGACCAATGAAAAAGCAAGGATACCAATATTAATCAACGTTTGATTCCAGCTCAGCAGCACACCAATCATAATGATTGGAAATGACAGCATGGAACCAAAATTTGCGACTGGAACAATCGCAGCTCTGATTTTTAAAGGGCTGTACCCTGTGTGATCCTGAACAGCATGACCACATTCATGGGCTGCAACACCAATTGCTGCTACAGAAGTGGATTGAGCAGTCGCAGCAGATAAACTGAGTATTTTTTTTCCTGAATTATAATTATCTGTTAAATGACCGGAAATTTGCTGCACACCAACATCTCCAATATGTTCAGACTGCAGAATAAACTGTGCAGCTCTCGTTCCTGTAACATTATTTCTACTCTTCACCTGATCGTATTTTTTAAATGTACTGTTCACATAAGCTGAAGCAATCATGGAAATAACCAGTCCGATAATTACCAGAAAATAGGATGGATGAAAAAAACCGTATATCGGCAACATAGTAAATGCCTCCTTTCTTTGACCTTATTTTACCATGACGGCATGAAAAAAGTATGATTTAACATCTGATTTTTTTAAGAGGCACCTTGTCTGAAGTCTTCACTCAAGCAATGCTACATACGAATCAAAATATCGTTCAATAAAATGGATTGCATCTTCAATCTGTTCCTTTGAAAAACGAACTGAATAAGAAGCTGTCACCCACTTCTCTTCCACATCATCTCTTCGATGAACTATCGCAATTATTTCTCCTTCAAATTCTTTCAAGAGCTCTGACATATCCAAAATATAGACATCTTATTCTTCGCCATCATCGCCGATAACTCCTTCAACATAGCCATAATTAATTGGGTAGATATGCATGTATGCTAATAAAGTAGACACTATTTAAGAAAGGACTTTTGATTATGGGAGACAAACGTAAAACAAAGCGAAAGTTTGACGAGGAATTAAAAAAATCAATCGTAAAACTTTATGAAAGTGGAAAATCACAAAACGCATTAGCTAAAGAATATGGTATTGCCCTATCTTCTGTCACTCGATGGGTGAAACAATATTCTGAAGTTAAAATCGATGACAATACGATCCTCACAGCTCGTCAGTTTAAACAGCTTCAGAAAAGAAATCTCCAAGAGGTATCAATTCACAGCTAGTCATATTATGACTAGTGTTCCTTGACAATTTTCGTATATTCCGACGTATTGTCATAAATCACTACGATTGACTTGTCAGAGTATATGATGCATGTTACCCATAGCCATCAAGCTAAGAAATAAATATAGAAAGTCACTTTGTCTAATGATTATCTGTCAAAAAAAGACCGCACGAATCTAAAGAAGGACAAACACGCTGTTTTATCCTAATGAAATAGCTACCAAAATATCAAGACTGGTCTTTTTGCCCTTGCGTCGTGACTTCTTCCCGTTCTGCTCTAAGAAACGAAAGATTTCGCCCAGAAGATTACGTAAAAGAATGCCATCTGCCTGTATCGCTGGAAATAAATCAGGTAAAAAAGGAACCAATACAGACATAGCCTTCTGCTCACTTAATTCTTTCTGCGCTTTTTCATAGAGTAGCTCCCGCATTTTGAACATGGTAGTAGACAGTAGCCAAATCACTATCAATTTACTGTAGACATGACATTTTAACCGCTGAACATTGACTGGTTTTACCTTATCAATCGCAAAAGTAGATTTCCATATCTTGAATAAAAGTTCAATTTGCCACCTTAAAGAATATAATTCATGCACTTGTTGGATGCTTACTTTTTCAACAGGGCAATTGGTCAGATATACATTGAGTTTCTTTAAGTGATGGCTTTCTTTGCTCAGAACTTTTCGGCGATTCGCTACACGTGCGATTTGTTTTTCACGTGTGGCTTGTTCTTCTGGTTTTAGGGCATAGACAATCAGTCGCTGACCTAATAAGTGTTGTTTTCCACAGTATACTTCGGGATATTCTAGGCTCTCACCAGGCGGTAGTTCATCTGCCAGGCGTTTGAGATCCAGACGAAGATACTCTTCCTTTTTCTTGATTTTTCCGGTTCGTTTAGAGTATTCGGGTGCGGAATGTTTCACAGTAAATAGCGTGTTGATCTTCGTACGAGTCACATAGTATCCACCATCCGCTTGGATGGCTTGGTACTCTTTAAGTTTAAAATAGCCCAGGTCTCGAATGACTAAATCACCTGGAAGAATGTGCGCGGTATTTCTTAAGTACAACAGATGATCACTATCCTTTTCAGCCCCTAGAAATACTTCAATCATTTGACCGGTTGTCAGATCGTACTCCAATTGTATTTTCACACCGGCAGTATGACAGACACCACCTGAACCCGGAAAAGAGTCATGAAGCTTCGAATCTACACAAAAGGTCGTTGCATCTGCGATCCGAATCCGTCGAAAAAAAGTTTGTTCATTCATAAAAGAGCAGCCCGATGTGGGCATTTTTTCTTGTATTAACTGGTGAAAAAAAGATTCTAAAAAAAGTACGGCGGTCTCATTGAAGCGTTCATGTAATGCCTGAGGCGTAATCGACAAGTGGAGATGTCGCGCTAAATGAGCAGATAATTCTACCAAACTTTCTGTCGCAATTGACTGAGAGAAAAAAGCACAGGCAAGTAATTCATTGCCGCTGAATTTACTGTTTCTAACGGAAAAATGAGTATCGCGAGCAAGTGATTGAAGTTTCTTTGTATCAAACAGTTGATGGAGTGTCTCGCAAAAGTGTTGGAATTGTCTCTCTTTTGATGTTTTCATAATGAGTCCTCCTATCAAAAATTTCTATCCTCACCTTATTTTACTTTGTTTTTTGAGATTTTTGATAGAGGTCTCTTTCGAAAAAATAGTTATTTCTTAGCTTGATGGCTATGTGCATGTTACCTACCTGGTTCTTGAGACAGAACACTTCTGCTCCTGCGGTTACTCGTCGCACAAAAAGCTTGCTCCTGCGGTTACTCGTCGCACAAAAAGCTTGCTTAAGAAGTTATGAAAAAACCAACTCTCAGTAAGAAAGTTGGTTTTTTCTAAAATAATTCGCTGTGTGAACCTGTTCTTGCTAGTGCAAGAATCAGCTGTTCTTCTTTAACTTGATAGATTAATAGCCAGTCAGGAGTAATATGACACTCTCTAAAGCCTGCGTAGTTGCCCGTTAGTTGGTGGTCTTTATGTTTTTCAGGTAGAGCTTCTTGCTTTTGAAGCAACGTGATTATTTTCTCAAGTTCTTGAAGTGGCTTCCCTTGTTTTACCATTTTTTTGTAATCTTTTTTAAATTTAGAGGTATAAAAAATATCAAGCATTTAAATCCTCCATTAACTCTTTAACCGAAGAGAAGCCTCCTTGCAAATTCCCATCTTCTACATCTTTTATTGCTTGTAAAGTCTCACTATTTATTTTACGAATTTCAAACGGTATAGCTTGTTCTTTTACAGCCTGTTTTAAAAAGACAGTAATTGCACTTGTCATATTTAGTCCTAAATCATTGAACAACATTTCTGCTTGCTCCTTTAAATCTTCATCAACTGAAATATGAATTGGCTTTTTCTTAGTTGTTGACATCCCTATCCCTCATTTCCTTTCTTTTCTATATTATAACACAAAACAACATAATATATATTAATAAACAACATAATAAATACTGATAAAATGGTTTCCTGAAATCAGAAAACCATTCTACACATTTTTCTATTTATCTATTTTGTTAATCGCTTCTTCTAATTGCTTCGTTGCTGATTAAATTTGTTTTACTGTTACATTCTGTTCTTTTGACACTGAAACTAGTTGTTCTTTAGTAGCTTGAACATCATCAGGGTAAGGCAATGGTACATCGTCCAAACATGCTAAAGTTTCATTAGCTTCTTCAATTGCCTGTTTCATTGTAATAATGTTTTCATTTGAAGTCTCGGAACCTGGAGTTGAGATCTCTGGTCCTGATGTTAGCATAGAATTAGGACAAGGCAAAATGAGAACACTCTGACCGCACGGTACACTTTAAATGCCAGAAAAAATTATTAACTTAACAAAAGAGCTTTTTCTTCTTTCAAAGAAGTACAACTGGCATGCTTTGAGTACATCGAAGGGTTCTATAACTCCCAACGCCCTCATGGCACCCTAAATATGCTTACCAAATGAAATGGAGGATAAATACTTTGATTCTCACTAGGTATTTGCTCTTTTTGTGTGTCTACTTTATTGACATTTATCCAATATTCCCAAAGTCATCTTTATATCCTATGGAACGATCCATGAAAACTTTTACTTTTTTCACACTATTCCCTCCTCGTTCATTCTCATTATCAGACTAACAAAACTGTCACCTCATAGAAAGATATTTCTATGGAAAAAAATTTTAAAAAAAGCGATACTAAGAAAAGAGGTGAACATAATGAAAAAATTGATTGGACTACTAATCATCTTTCTGCTTCTTTCTGGAGGTGCTTGGTATGGTTACAATTACTATTACGGAGGAAAAGATTATTACACAAAGATCACAGTTACAGGAGATGCTGAAAATGGAATAAGCTCAACTGGAGAACCATTTACAAGCTATCATTACACACAAAAAGCCTACGATAAAGATGGGCATGAAGTCACTCAAAAAATGACTGAATACCGTGAAAAACCATTACGCATCGGTGCCTACTTAAAATTGAAAGTAAACAAACGTAAAGGAGTCCTCAGCTGGGAAGAAGTATCACAAAAAGATATTCCAGAAAAGGCTTTGAACCAAATAGAAGCAGCAAAGTAAGAAAAAGGACAGCTCCGGAATTCTCCAATTATTGAGAATATCCTGGAACTGTCTTTTTTATAATTGATTACTGATTTTTTCAATATTTTTCAACGTGATGGAAACTGTTCCATCTGGATTATTGACAAACTCAATCAGATCACTGTTTCTGTATACGTCAATTGGTACAATTAGTTCAATGCCGTTGTCCATTTTCAGTTTTTGCTTTCCGAATTTCTTCTCGGATATTTCCCTGGCCTCCCGAACCGGAGGTGTTTTATCGACAAACTTCGATTCGTTTACTTCTTCCTGATAAGCCATTCGAGCAGAAATATTTTCCTTGAACACCTGCTCAGCAATCTGCTGGTTATCGATGGTTCCAGTTTCTTCAATACTCTCATAAACAGCTTCCTTTACAGAAGCAATCAGTTCAAACTCATCCTCATCATATTTTTTTCCGATACGTTTGACCGCTTTTTTTATTTCCTTGATATTTTCTTCCAATGAAGGAGCCGGCTGAGACTGAATGACTTTTTCAGAAAAATACCAAATCTTTTCCCCAGAGAATTCGTAACGTTTTTCCAAAAGCTCGTAACTCAGAGTATCAAGGTTTATAATAATTCCTTCATCAGGTTTCTGCGTTTTAGAAGGAAGGATTGCCCGATTAATAATCAGTTTGTTATAAACAGCTTCATTTTCATAATCGACAAAATGTGTATAGTTTTCTTTATAGTTCAGTTTCAACATCGCCAAATGCAGAACAGTATCTTCTTCATATAGAACGACAAGAATATCCGCACTGGGACCATCCTCGCTTCCAGAATAACTATCGTACCAGTGCTGAACAATTTCCTGACTCTTTGGAATGAATTCGGAAGGAATACCATTTATTTTTTCCACGAATGGACTTTCAGCAACCAGAAGTCCTGTTTTTGTTTGAGCAGTTGACAGCTTATTTATTTTGTTCGTCAGATAAATACGAATGTATTCTGTGGTCAAATCCAGCTCATGTTCAGAAAAAACCGGTGTACCGGCTTCCCGGTCAATAATATGTAATGTCGCTTTTTTTAAATAGATATCCAATGGTTGTTATACTCCTTCTATTTTTCAATTGTATTTTGTTTTTTCCAAAAATATGGAATGATTCTATTTTTCAAGCATTAAAAGGAGGTTCCAAGCTGTTTTACTCTCAGAATTCCTTTCTTCTTGGTCAAATCCTATTCAGTCTACAGGAAATCTTGAAAAAAATCAAAATATCTTTTTGATGCGAATAGAGAAAAATTATTGAAAAAGCATCCTTCCCATATTCTAAAAATCACATTCTCTCATCACTAGCAACCCTGTTCATTGCCCAAAATTTTATAGCAAATAGCATAGTGCTTTTTGTGTTGAAACTAATCGGTACTTTTCATTCCAGTCAATAAAGATTTTTTTCTGAATTTTTTAAGCATGACAATACGCTGTAGAAAAACATAAAAATAGAAACCAGTACTACTAACTATCTGATTTCCTTTCAGTAAAGCATTCCAGCCTACGTCCTTTTTCTGCCTGTCCTTCCGTTTCTAGGAGAACCCAACAATATTATGTGGAATATAAGGTTCTTCCAAGTAAAAGATATCTGATGCAGACAGCTGAAAATCTACCGCTGAAGCTGCTGTTTCCACGTGCCTACTCTTTGTTGCCCCAATAATTGGCGCAGCTACCGAATCTTTCTGTAACAGCCATGCTAATGAAATATGCACTCTGCTCACCTGATATTTCTCAGCAAGCTCTGCCACTCGTTCAATAATTAAACGATCTTTATCAGCGGTTCCATCATATTTTGAACGGGCAATATCATCTGTTGTACTTCGCTCAGTCTGGACAGACAGCTCCCTTGTTAATCTTCCGGAAGCAAGCGGACTATAAGGTGTTAACGAAATTTTTTCAGATTGACAGTACGGAATCATTTCCCGTTCTTCCTCACGATAAATCAAATTTAAATGATTCTGCATGGAAATAAATTTGGTCCAGCCATTTTGTTCAGCAATATTCTGAGCTTTCTGAAATTGCCATGCATACATTGCTGAGGCGCCAATATAACGTGCTTTTCCTGATTTCACAACATCATGCAGCGCTTCCATTGTTTCCTCAATCGGTGTATTATAATCCCAGCGATGTATAATGTACAAATCCACATAATCTGTCTGCAGACGTTTCAGGCTATGATTGATTTCAGATAAAATTGCTTTTCTGGATAACCCTGAGCTGTTGGGTCCTTCGTGCATTTTCCCATGAACTTTGGTGGCTAACACAATTTCATCCCGATTCGCATAGTCCCTCAATGCCTTTCCTAGAATTTCTTCACTTCGACCAATCGAATACACATTGGCCGTATCAAAGAAATTAATTCCCAGCTCGATCGCCTTTCTGATAATAGGACGGCTCTCCTCATCATTCAATACCCATTTATGAACCCAGTTTCCCCGGTCACCAAAGCTCATTGCTCCTAAACAAATTCTCGAAATATCCATACCAGTATTCCCAAGTTTTGTATACTCCATTCCATAACGCTCCTCTCTTTACTTACTGTAACTATAACAGTTGAAGCGAACTTTAAGTCAAGAGAAATCCAGCATGCTATTTGTAATTTTTTACAATTAAACAAAGCTGATACAACTATTTCTTCTTGTTGTTCATTCCATCCTATTCCCCAGTATTTATGATACCACCATACAAAAAATATCAATCACTATCAACTGGTAGAGGATTTCCAATTGTTTCCACTTGAGCTTTCTTATTTTAAAGACAATCATTTGATTGAATTTAGGTTACCCTAAAAACGAGAGCAGATTCATTATAGAAAAAACAACGGATAACACAAAGAATAAATTTCTCCGCTATGCAAACAGCCTCAACTTATCTAAAATTAATCATACACTGGGACACTCCCCCTGATAGATTGTTATTGTGTATTGTATCAGCTTAAAAATTCCTACCTGATCAAGAAGGAGCATTACATGTGTACTTTCTGTTGTACCAGTAATGATTTGTATACTCTATTTTGGCGGAAATGAAACAGCACTCTGCAATCTATTGATCTATTCCCAGCCCTTTTTGAATATTACTTTACCTATTTTCATGATCCCTCACTTGCCCTAAAAAATCATGGGTAAACGATATAAACGTCCACTCTGAACTACAGTTCTCGGCTAGGGCTGTGCTGCTGCTGCTCTTATAGTCTTGGCTATTGAACCACTAGCCCCTATTCTTTTCGACTGAATAGAACAAATGGTCATCAGACAATAAAGATTAAATCTTTCATTGTCCGATGACCGCAATTTTTTTGCAGATTATTTTTTATAAATGATTTTTTTCTTATCATTTTAGCCTAATTGAATCCCTGCATCTTCCAAAGCAAGTTCAACGACTTCCATTACTTTCAGACTGTGCTCCAGCCTTCTTTCCGCAAATTTAGTATCATGTGCAGCGATGACCTGATTAAAGATCCAAAACTCCTCATACAAACGATGCTCTCCCAGTTTTTGATCAATAACCTGAGCTTCAGATTTATTCACCTGCAGTTCAACCTGATTGATAATACTTGTAGGTCCATTAATTATCATTGACCCCTGATTCCCTTGAATGGTCGAGCGAATCGCTGAAGCAGAATCCTTCGCACCAATGCAGACAACCTTTGTATTCGGATAATTCAAAAATAATAACCCGGATGTATCGATTCCCCGTTCAACATTTGCTTTATATTGAACACTTTCTGGCATTCCCAGCAATCCAACCACAAAATGAATATTATAAATATTGATATCCATCAGTGCCCCTCCGCCTTTTTTGGGATCAAAAGCAGGCAGGATTGTCCCTTCTTTAAACGCATCGTAACGTGATGAATACTGAGAATAATTGCATTCAATAATTTTTAATTCACCTAGCTTCGGCAAAGCGTCTTTGACCGCCTGATAGTTTGCTAAATACTGGTTAGTCACTGCTTCAATCAGTATCAGGTCATTTGCGTGCGCAATTTCCTTCAACTCCACCAGCTCAGACAGCCTCAAAGTGAATGGCTTTTCGCAGATAACATTTTTCCCATATTCCAAGGCCTTTTTAGCGTATGCATAATGCAAATGATTAGGAAGAGCTACATAGACAGTATCAAATGAATTATCGGTCAGACAATGGTCAAAATCCGTATACATCGCTTCAATCCCATAGTTTTCTTTTAAATTCTGCAAATTTTCTATACTTCTTGTTGTTCCGACAATAGCCTTTAATTCTATTTCCGGTATTGCTCCCACCATCGTCAAAAAATCTTTTACAATCATTCCCGCTCCGAGAATTGCCAGTTTCATAGATACAGCTCCTTTTCTATTACTGATTATTTCTGAATCATTTTGCTTCCTTCTTCAAGTATTTCCAGTTGTCGGATTGTTTCATTATCCTTAATCACTTTTTCTTTTCCATTGATGATTGTTTCATACAACCCGTCATAGACACGACTGTAGTCCCCCACCTCGGATACTACTTTTTCTTCATGGTACACACCATTTTCATCAATATAAGTCAGAATACCATAATGCTCCGGTAAATCAATCCCAAAATCACTATTTTCAGGCATATAAAACATTTTTAGATGCTCTTCCTGACGATCCTTCGTCTGCTTCACAAAAGTTCCCTTCTTACCATACACTGCAAAGCTTGGTCGCTCCTTCAATCTAAAGTAGCTCGATTTAACAGAAATCTTCTTCACATCATAATAAAAATCCAGATCAAAATAGTCATTCATCCGACCTTCTCCCAGCAGTTGACGAACATCATAGCGGATACTGTCCGGATTCCCAAAATAGGACAGTACCTGATCAATAGTATGACAGCCATGACCATACAAATAGCTTGAGTTTTTGGAGTATGCTTCTACACTTTCCGGAACTTCTGGACGGAAATAATCATAATGCATTCCCACTTCTAATATGTCACCCAGAATGCCGCTTTCGATCACTTTTTGAACTGTCAGAAAATCTGAGTCAAACCGACGATTTTGATAGCATTGAACAAGTAAACCTTTTTCTCCAGCTAAAGCAAACAGCTCTCTTGCTTCTTCAGCAGTTTCAGTAAATGGCTTTTCAACAAGCGCATTCTTACCATGCTCCAAGATCATCTTTCCATAATGAAAGTGGAGGTTGCTTGGTGTGGAAACCACAACCAGCTGAATCTCAGAATCACTAAAGATGTCATTAATCTCTGTAGTGTAATGCACACCAGGCAGCTTTGCCCAAGCAGTACTTTCTCTCGGCGAATAAATTGTCTTAACCTTGATTTTATCTGTTAGTTTTGTTGAAAATGGTAAATGATAGCGATTGGTACTTTTCCCATTTCCTATATAAGCGATTGTTAACATTGAAATTCCTCCTGTCATTTACTTGCACTTTTAATTATAGCTGCATTCTTTGATTTGATAAGACAAACATATAAAACAGGTCATCATTTTCATAATTTTGCTAAACACCAGCAAATTCTTGAACATAATGTTCAAAGATATTGAACATCTTTAACTGAAAATAGTCGCCCAAACAACCAAAATGCGTTACAATAAACAGCATCAGGGAGGAATTGGTATGTTAGTGATTGATAAACTGAAAGATCAGGAAATGTTCACTGTTACAGAAAAGAGAATAGCTGATTATATTTTACAAAATACAGCCGATATCCCAACGATTTATATAGCAGATTTGGCCAAGCTGACGTATGCTTCACATTCAGCAGTGATTCGATTGTGCAAGAAAATCGGCTGCAATGGGTTCCGGGAATTTAAACTGGCTGTTTCAGCTGTTGTTCACAGTCAATTGCATAAACCTGGACCTGTGAATGTTAATTTTCCTTTTGAGCCAAATGATCCTCCAATGGTTATTGCCAAGAAAATGGCTGATCTAACCATGGATGCAGTGAGAAAAACCTTTGTTCAGCTAGATGACAAAACACTTAATAATGCGGTTGAAATGATTTCTTCCGCAGAAAGAGTCTTTCTATTTTCCAAAGGTGATTCGCAGCTCCGGGCACGGAGCTTTCAAAATAAACTGATTAAAATAAATAAATTTGTCATTATTGCTGAAGAGTATTCAGATGAATCCTGGAATGCAGCAAGTTTAACAAAAAAAGACTGTGCCATTTTTATTTCTTATGCAGGGAGGAACGAAAAATATCATCGTATCCTGTCCTATTTTCAACAGGAAAGGGTTCCCAGTATTTTATTGACAGGGAACAATAAATCACCTTTAGTCAAACAGGTTTCTCTGCCAATTATTACGATACAGGACGAATATGATTTTGTTAAAATCGGAACATTTTCATCTCAAGTTTCATTTGAATATATTCTGGATACACTTTTCTCCATGCTGTACGCCAGAGAATTTCAAAAAAATCTGAAGGATTTGAAGAAAAAACAGGACCTGATTCAATCGGGAATACTTAGGGAAGAGGCATGAAAAATTACAAAGAGATTATCTATTTTGCTCTAGTCTATCTTAAAAAAAAGCAGCCGGAAAACCTTCTATTATGAAAAGTTTTCACGGCTGCTTTTTATAGTTTCTTTTGTTTTTTCAAGCGTAAGTTAATGTTAGTTATCTAATCCTATTTCTAAACTATCGCCTGTTTTCACATCTATTTTCACAAAAGCTTCTGAACGACCGTTTTGACCTTTTACTTTCCAGTAAATAGTTATCCGATCTCTTTCAAGAGACCCTTTGATTACTTCGTCCTATCCTGCTGTTTTCACAGCGACAACCATCGCTTTACCGATATCATAATCTCATCCAAATCAAGCTATTGGTTGTTTCTTTCCGCACCGTTCTGCTCATCTAAAATCCAGACATTCTTCTTTTTTCGCCACAGCTCCCGTTTTCGCCTCTATTTTTACTTCACAAACAGTGTCAGCTCTTCCTGATGCTCGTTAAAAAGCCCCAATGCTTCTGCTCCGTCTTAGGCATGGATTACATTGTACTCCTCAACCTTCAATTCTTCAGAAATAAAATTGTCCAGACTTTCTTCATCCTCCACCAGTAAAACACTGAGTAGCTGATTGATTTTCTCTGCACGATATGTTGTACACCTATCCCGACATTTCTTCGCCAGACAATTTAACTTATATTTTAATTATTCTAGTGATAGCTGGCAGGGGTTCGCTTGGTCCTCTCTTCTTTGAGAATTATAGAAGAAAACACATCCCCCAAATTTGAAACTTCGTATCTGTCCACGCCAACGACTCCTTTACCAGTACAAAAGTCTAGAAAAAATAACAATGAAAATCATATCGTTTATGTTCTGAATCAAAAATTTCTCTGCTATTTCCTACACACTTTTATTGATGGCAGATTATTAGAAATAAACGATTATTATTTATCAATTGCAAATTTTCTGATCAATAGCTATGCATTTCAGAAAAATATTTCTTCATACTTTTATTGTATTCCATTACTCAGCTTCTTTGCTTCCTTTAGATTTTTCTATATACAAGGGTAGTTATCCTTTTATGGTCATCATTTATTTTCATGGTAAAGGCGGCATTCCTTCTGGTGAAGTTTCGCTCCATGTTTTGCCGTTATCCGTGGAGTATTCAGTTCTTCCGTCGTTTATGCGGAATTGTATCACCGTGCCGTCGTCTGCCTGATATTGCCCAAATTGCTCACCACCGTCAGCCTCGCCGCCATTATGATTCCCATACGTATCATTATCCCTATTGCCATAAGCATTCTCCCCGTTTTGAAACGGCTGTCCGTAACTTGGCTGATTTTGCGGAATTTGACTGCCATTATTGTCTAAAGATCTCCAAATTTGAAAAGCGAACATTGCAATACCAGTAATAAAAATACCGCAAAGCAGAGTGAGAATAACTGGACTCTTCTTTTTCATCGATACATCTTTAGGATAGCGATAGGGCTGTCCCTGCGAGGGATTAGAGTACAGGTACGGCTGTGCCGGAGTTTCATCCAAAAACTCGTCCAATGCATACCCTTCATTATCATTATTTCCATTCATCTGCTACGACTCCCTTCTTTGCTTTATTACATTAAGCCGTCCATCCTGTATACCATATACCACATCAGCAATAGAAGTCACTTTTCGTGAATGGGTCACAATAATAACACAGCGATTTTCTTCATGTGCCAAGGCTGTGAAAGTATTCAAAATATCTTTTTCAGTATCTTTATCAAGATTTCCAGTAGGCTCATCGGCAATGAGTATAGCAGGATTATGTGCCAAAGCTCTCGCAATGCCCACTCGTTGCTGTTCGCCACCAGACATCTTAAGAATTTTACGGTCTGCAGTTTCCCTATCAATACCTACCTTTTCAAGCAATCTATAGGCATAAGTTTTTTTATCTTTTTCATGAGACTTACTGATGTGCATTGACAATACAATATTCTGTACCGCAGTTGCATTCGTTAAGAGATTATATCCTTGAAAAATAACGCCAACATTCTCAGCACGGTATTTGTCTCTATCAATTTTTTTCAAACTCATATCTCCGCACAAAATTTCACCGCTTGTAGCTGTATCTAATCCTGAAATAAGAGAAAGCAGTGTGGATTTACCAGCCCCCGATTTACCTACAATAGTATAAACATAACCTTTCTCAAAAGCGGCATCAATGCCCTTTAATACATTCTTTTTTGTATCCTCATATTGATAGGTCACGTTGTTCAGTGTTAATACGTTTGTCATTTTTCTCACCTAGTTCCTTTCCATGAGTATTTTAATCGGTTCATATTTTACAATCTTTCTTGTAGTGATAATACCGGATAGTGAAGATAATAGAAGTGCTATCCCCACAATTTCAATAATCGTCATAAGTTCAAGAGAAATATCAAGATTTTTAAGTGGTTGTGTATTGGATTCATCAGGATTTCCCCCTATTTGTGTTAATGATGCACCTGGCGACAAAATATTATTATTGTTTGCAGCTTCTTCAGCTGCCGCAACCTGTTGCTCCAGCATCATGTTAGTTACGGGTTGTGCAGCAAGACCGCCAACTCCAAGCCCGATAATCAGACATATCGTGGTTATAACTAAGGTTTCACACCAAAGCCCTGCTAAGATTTTAGATTTTTTCATACCCATTGCCCGAAGAACACCGATTTCATATTTACGTTCACGGATAGCGATAGAAGAAAGCAATGCTAAGATAATTGCTCCAAAAGCAAGTACAATGATAACAAAAGTGACTGATATATTTTTCAGTCCTTCAACAGGACCGACTACCTTGCTGTAGCTACTTGAGTCGGTTGTAACATCAAACACACTTTCAAGTCCTTTTTCCTTAACTTCAGCAGTAAAAGCATCGAGCAAATCAGGATTTTTAAGATAATATTTTGCAGCTACTTCAATCCCAAACAATCCATCCACAATTTTTTCACTCAGTGTTTCAAAAGTAGTCAGAATTTCATTACGGCGGTTAGCATAAGCATTTTCCATCATACCAGCGCTGTATTCATCGGTGATATCGGTATAAGTCCCAACAATAGTCATTTTCCATTCAATATCAGTATAATTTGAATTTTCGGGAGTATCCCCTACTTCCTCCAGTGCAGAAGTAACCGTAATTGTATCACCAATTTTAAGTCCGCTGCTCTCCAAAAGTTCTTTACTGATTATACATTCATCTCTATTTTTAGGATAACTGCTACCAGTAGTAAGTTCACGCAGGCCGTTTTCAAAATCCATATAATCTCCTGCCATAATTTTGTGGTAATAATTCCTGCCGACTTGCTCAGTTATTAAATCTCCTCCCTCGGTTTTAGAGCTGAGAGATGGACCGCCGCCCGTACCTTTTTCTTTATCGATAGGGTTTAACTGGTCACTGTTGCCTTTAGTAGTTGCGGTATAAATACTGCTTTGTAAATAATCCGATTCCCCGAATTTAATTAAATCCTCCGAACTGATTTTAGGTTGTCTTATTATAAGATTATCACCTGTGTTATTTTTCATTGCTTCCTCTTGCACCCTCTGCATATTAGGCGAAATGTTGACTTCCGAGCCAAATCGTGTTTTATAATCAGTTATTGCACCATTTGCGGTGTTGTTAATCATCAGAGCCGTTACCACTGACACGATTATGACAAAAATGATTCCACCAATCATCAAGTTTCGTCCACGGTTGCGAACAAGGTTTTGTAATGCATTTTTGACAATGTACATATTCATAAACTCCTTTTCTAATTTTGGTTTGTTTTGTCAATACCAATTGCTTTCCATAGCTGCTGCCTTGCTATGGTTAATAGTTTGATATCCGAACCTTGCATGGACCTGTACTGAAATAAAAAATTTAGAATTCTCTGAAAATAATTTCAAAAAAAACTTACCAATAAAACACCTCGGAGTCGAAAAGTAAAAAATACTTTTCGACTCCGAGGTACTGGAAAAAGGATAAAATATCAGATATGTTTTAGATTTCAAATGTAAAAGTAAATTCAGTCCATTCATTTTCCATGCTTTTAGCGGTAATTTTCCCATCAATCTGTTCCACTATACTTTTAGCGATAGATAATCCAAGTCCATAACTATTTTCATCATTGCTTCGTACAGTATCAGAACGGTAGAAGCGGTCAAAAACATGGGGGAGGTCTTTTGCAGAGATTCCTTTTCCCGTATTTTTCACTGTACAGGATACACGGTTTCTCATCCTCTGTACCGTTATCTCAATACTGCCGCTTTCATCCGTATATTTGATTGCATTTTCATATAGTATAATAAATACTTGACGGAGAAAATCCACATATCCATAAATATCCCCAGCAAACTCGATTCTTCGTTCTATTCGTAAATTCTTGATTGCAGCAGCGGCATCCATTGACTGCATAACCTCATGAATCATCGCTGATATATCAAAAGATTGCTTTTCGGTTTTGGTCTCCATTCCCTCTATCTTTGCAAGAGTTAAAAGTCTATTTATAAGTTTACTCATTCTATCAGTACCGATTCTAATATAACCAAGCCACTCCTTTTGGCTTTTGATGGTTTCATCCTCATTGGCTTCTAAAACATCACAATTGGTCATGATAGTAGTCAACGGTGTTTTTAATTCGTGAGATGCATCGGCTATAAATTGCTTCTGCTTTTCCCAGCTTTCCGAGATAGGCTCGATGGCTCGATTGGCGTAAATGATACTGATAACAAAAATAACAGCCAACATTCCCATTCCTACAAGTAAAAAGGTTATTGCTAAGTTACTTAAATTCTTCTGCATATCAGTAACATCTAAGAACAAGATTTGAAACTGCTCTTCGGATTCAAACCTTGTTTGCTCGCCATTTTGTATATGGGTAATTTGCAAAGGTGCAATTTTATACCTCCATGTACGTCCTGCTATAACAATAGCGGAATCGTTATTTTCTTCCCATGCAATACTTGCAGCCTCGGCATATTGAGTGCCGGATATATCAATCAAACTATTTATTTCCAAAATATTTCCAAACTTGTCAACAGTGAGAATAAACGAGGGAGCATAGTCGGAGGTGACCTTATTAAATGAAGTAACCCGTTTCTCATCAACGCTTTTGCCCGACGAATCTACACCAGAATCTTCTGGAGATTCCGATTCACTAACGGTAAACGATCCTGTCACATTATTGAGCTTTTGTTCAATTTCTGACTGGGTATTTCTGTATGTAGTCAAATAAACAACGCAAAAAGCGGTCAACATCACAATTGATGTAACAAGTATATTCAAAACCAAAAATTTATTGCGTAGCTTTTTAAACATTTTTTATTCCCCTCCGGTTAACGTGTATCCGGCTCCACGTATGGTATTTATAGATATTCGTGATTTGACTCGCGTTAATTGTTTGCGTAAACGTGATATGTGGATTTCCACATGATTGTCCTCCGCTTCAGTATCATACCCCCAAACTCTTTCAATAATAGTATTCTTTGAAACCACGATATTTCTATTATCAATTAAAAGTTCTAAAAGCTGCCCTTCTTTTAATTTAAGCATAGTCTCATTTTTGACGCATTTCAATACAAGCGTATGAGGCGAAAATTCAATATCTCCAAAAGTAATCACACCATTGTTGCGTAGTTCCGGCTTTCTGCGGTGTAGAGCACGCAAGCGTGCTAAAAGCTCATCGGTATGAAAAGGCTTTGCAAGATAATCATCTGCTCCAAAATCAAGACCTTTAACCTTGTCCTCAATTTGCCCTTTTGCAGTCAATAGAATTACCGGGGTACCAATTCCGATTTTTCGAATTTCACTGAGTATTGTTAGACCATCTCTTCCAGGCAACATAATATCTAATATAATTATGTCATAAATGGACGAACGTGCGTAAGCAAGCCCTTCTGATCCATCATGTACTAAATCCACAGTATAATGATTTTTTTTTAATATTTCGGCAACAGCTTTCGCCATATATTTTTCATCTTCAACCATTAAAACACGCATGGAAACTCCTCCTAAAACTCATATAATAGAAATAATAACATCCAAACCTGTACTGAACCTGTATTAAAAATTTATTTTTTTCGCAATTTTTTAGTTTTTCCCTACCCTCTTAAAGTGTGTGATTATATTGTAAAACATTAGTATTACATAAAAGAAAACAGAATATTCATCTTTCATTAAAAAGAAGCTGTTCTAACATAGAGTATGACTTTCTCGAGAAAATTTACAACGATCTATTTTCATGAAAATCTGGTCCAACATACAAGCATTGACTGCAACTCAAATAGGAATCAATTATTCAAATGAGCGAAAAATCATATAGCAAAACAAGGAGTAGCTCGTTGTTTTCGCTTCACTTGTTTCATTGCTTCCTTTAGATTTTCTGGTTCTAGAATTTGAATTATTTGTTTTCTGTATACATGTGTGTTACTCCCTTCTTTCTCGTATTCTGCTAGTGGCCTTGTATCTTCTCTCAATTGAAATTTCCTAACAATAAAATTGTTCAGCCGTTCACTTTTACCAGCTTTCGCTAGTTGCCTTCATTACTATAGTATCCGCTCCTGTGATTACTCATCACAGTCTTTATATTTGCGGAATAACCGCAGGTACAAAAAGAATTTTGGCTAACTTCTCACATTCCGGGTTTCTACCACTGAAGACTTTTGGTACAGAGATATGGGATTAAAGCTCAAACTCTTCCTCCCCATCTATCCGTCACATTTACATCGTTTGATTGACCCAGTAACTATTGGGCTTCAACTTCTCTTGCAGTCCTCTCCTCAACCCCTGCTTTCTATATGATTCCTGTTCGTTGGAACAGAGATTTGTCTACAACTTCCTTCAGTTTCCACGTCACTATAGATACCCTTGTTTTCAACTAAGGACTTTTCGTTAATAGGATGTAATCAGGGACTTTGACCTTTAGAATTTGACCCTGCCAGACAAACGAAAGACAGGATTTGCCTAAATGCAAATCCTGCCTTAATTAATAAGAAACCTTCACCAAAAATCAATTTATTCTTCTATCATTTTTAAAACAAGTCTAAATTATTTTCTTTATCTTTTTTCTTTTTCAGGAAATAAGCACCAGCTACCATAATCATACCTGAAATAGCAGACATGAAGCTGCTTTCTTTAACCCCTGTTTTTGGTAATTCTTTTTCTGAAGACTTAATTGCTTCTGTTTTAACAGCTTTTTGTTCATTTCCTGCATCAGGAGCTGGATCAGCCGGTGTTACAACCTCTTTATCTTTTACAGTCAGAGTCATTGTTGTTTCCGCCATTTTTTCTCCACGTAGTGCATAGAAGCGAATGGTGTGTACGCCGGCTTCAACCAACGTACTGTCCGAAGCCTTAACCATAATAGGATCACCTGCTATTTCAAAACCAACAGCTTCAGCATTTTCAGCCACTGCCCACTCAAGAATCATATCTTCAGTCAGTTTATCACCAACATACATAACCTTATCTTCAACAGAAATTGTCGGTTCGATTGAATCTACGACATTCAGTGTAATTGTTTTTGTCACAGTATTCTCAATAGAATTTGTAAATGAATATTCAATTGTAAATGTACCCGGTACGGTTGTATCAATTGGTCCGTCAAGTACTGTAAAATCTGTAACTGCTAAACCTGTTCCATCAACTGAATCACTTGCTGTTGCCCAGCTCAGAATCATCTCATCAGTAACAGCTGTACCGATTTCAACAGTCTGATCAGCAGCTTCAATTGTCACTTCTCTTTCAATAACTGTTACAGAGATTTGTGCAGTTGTTGTATTTCCTGCAGAGTTGGTTACTGAGTAATCCACTGTATAAACAGCACCTATTACAGATGTATCAATATCACCTTCAACAACTGTATAAGAAACCGCAAGGTCTGTATCCACAGGATCTGTCACTGTTGCCCACCCTAGAATCATATCAGATGTAACTTCCTGACCTTCAAAAACTTCCTGATCTGCAGCAGTAATAGTTGCTGTTCTCTCAACTACATTTACTGTAATAGTTTTTGTTTCAGTTGTTCCGTAAGAATTAGTTGCTGCATAAGTCACATTATATGTTCCCGTGGTGCTTGCATCAACATCGTTTGCAGTAACTGTTACTGCAAGTGTACCGTCTTTTTCGTCTGTTGCACTTGCATAAGCTAATGGATCAAATGCTTCGCCCTGCATAATAGTTACATCCTCAGCAGTAATTGTCACTATACTTGCTGCAACTGTAATGGTTACTGTTTTTCTTTCAACAACACCACTGGCTGTTTTAGCTGAGTAAGTGATTGGGTAGTCTCCTGGTGTTGTTGTATCAACTGTTCCATAAACAGCAATTCCTTTATCAGAAGCTCCATCATAGGCTCCTAAAGTAACAGTAGAGCCGTCCGCTTTAATTTCATTTGCAGTCACACCTTCTAATGGGTTAAATGTATCACCCAAGAAAACAGTGCGATCTGAAGCTTCCAATGAAATTCCTTTAATTACTTTAATATTTACTGTTGTCTCTGCAAAAGTTCCGTATTTTAAGGATTCTACAACGACAGAGAGTTGGTAATCACCCACATCTCCTCCGCCAGCAGAACCACTAGTATAGAGATGATATTCAGAAGGATCAGTTATACTGCCATCTGGATTTTTTACAACTATACGATTTTTGATTTCAGTTATGAAATCACCATTTTGTGCAACTGTGAAATCTGAAATTGACACATCCAGCATACCATAATAACTGTCATCAACAACATAGACATCCGTTGTTGCCGTAGTTACTTTACCAGCAGAATTTTCTACTGAATAAGTAACAGTATAAGGAGTCTCATTTTCTACATTAATATTAACGTTATTACTTGTTACAACTATTTTAGATGAAATATTTCCATCAACATTATCGAAAGCATATACACCTTCCAGAGGATTAAATGCTTTACCCAATCTGATTGTTTTAATTGGAACTACTGAAATTATCGGTGCATCCGCTTCACTAGGAACTGGTGGAATATGCGTAATGTCAACATCAGGAGTTGTACCAGGTACTTCAGGCTCAGCAGGCGTAGCTCCTGGCAGTTCTACTGGTGGCAGTTCTGCTGAAGGCAGCTCAACTGATGGAAGTTCATTTGAAGGTGCAGCTTCTTCAGCGGCAGGTTCTTCCACTACTGCTTCCTCTTCCACCACCGGAGCTTCTGCAACAGGTGCTGCAGGTGTAATTTCCTCAGCAGCAGGTACAACTGTTTCTGAAACAGCTGTTGCTGTTGAATCTGCTGTCTGTTCAACTGAATCTGCCAATGCAACTTGAGCATTTAATAATGTTGGTGCCAGCAGTGTCACCAGTGTTAATTTAACCATTTTCTTACTTTTCATTTCTTTCTCCTTTTCTGGGTAATTAATATTTTTTACTGATAATTGAAGCCAATAAAAAAACTTTGCAGCTAACTAACAAATAACAACAATAACATGTCTTTTCAAATAACGCTTTCACATCAGTATATATATATAATACCTTATAACTTGGTAAAAGGTTACACTAAAAATTAATTTTTTCACTTTTTTGAACAATTTTTTTTAATTCCTTAGTGATAACAATAAAAAGTTTGATTTCTTCAAAAAAAGGAATCAAACTTTTTCAATATGAATATAAATGTTTTACCTGTCTATCTCAATCAGAGCATTTCATGCCAACTTGCTGCTGGTGCTCTGACCAAAATATAAATTACATAAAAAATATTCTATTAATGATGTTCAATGATAGGAAATTTTTAACTTGTATGCTTTGTGGAATGGTATACAGACGACAATCTTTGAATGTGTAAACATTCATCCTTAATTGGCAGCTGTTCCAATTAACAGAAGAGAACAACTTGGTGTTTTCTACCGAGTTGTTCTCCCATGCTGAATGCACATTTCTTAGGTTAGAAGCAGAACTGACAATTTCACTAGATATTCCTACAATAAATAAAATCCTTGTATCTACGAGTCTCACAATATTCGATGTTCAATACAAATGCATCTATTTAGAAAAGCGTTGGCATGTCTTGTATGCCCTCTTCAGACAAGCAAAAACTGGCACAGCCTCTTACTTATCTATTTTCATTCAAACCTATTCAAATTCTATTGATAATAGAGTTGTTCTGATGGATAGGCAGGTGTACAGGTAATATCAATGCCTAATTTCCTCAATGTCTGTTCATTACTTTTGCCCAGCAGAACAGTTGAATGCCCTTGTGCTCCTTCCAGCTCTGCCAACTTTTCATAAGCCCTCTGTGCGGTAGGGTTAGTAACTGCACTGATCGCAAGAGCAATCAGTACCTCGCTGATTGTCAAAGAACTGTTTGAAATATGCATTTCATTCTTCTTTAATCGTTGAATGGTTTCCAGTGTAATTGGTGATAGTAAATGAATGTCATCGTCAATATTTGCCAATGTCTTAATCGCATTCAAAATAACCGATGCAGAAGCTTCCATCAGCGATGTAGTTCGGCCGGTAATAATCTCTCCTGACGGTAATTCCAGTGCAATCACTGCAATTGGATCAGTCGTAGATGATTCGAATGTTGCTGCATAATCGTGTGAAGGCGTAACAACTTTTCTATCCTCCGGTTTTAAACCGACTTCCTCCATAATCAAACTGATACGGCTGACTGCTTCCTCATTCACCAGTCCTTTTTTAAAATCACATTCTATTTGGAAATAGCGTCGAATGATCTCCTGACGAGAGGCTTCTTGAACCACTTCATCATCAATAATCCCAGATTCTATTCTGTTAACGCCCATATCTGTTGGAGATTTATAGACAGATTCCTGACCGGTTATTTTTTCAATAATCCGCTTTATAACAGGAAATGTTTCAACGTCCCGATTATAATTGACAGCCATTTCCTGATAGTAATCCCAGTGGAAAGAGTCGATCATATTGACATCCCCCAAATCTGCAGTAGCAGCTTCATAAGCAATGTTCAATGGATGCTTCAGCGGAACATTCCAAACAGGGAATGTTTCAAATTTAGAATACCCTGCATTATGTCCTTTTTTACTTTCATGATAGAGCTGACTAAGACAAGTAGATAGCTTACCGCTTCCCGGACCCGGTGCAGTCACTATAACGATCGGCTTTTCAGTTTCAATGTATTCATTCTTACCGAAACCTTCCTCAGAAACAATTTTTTCAACATTTAAAGGATAGTTTTCGATTGCTTCATGTTTATATACTTTGATATTGCGGCGCTCGAGCTTATTGATAAACACTTTCGTTGCCGGCTGATTATTATAACGGGTAATTACCACACTGTTAATAAACAAACCATATCCTCTCAATTCATCAATTAGTCGAAGAATATCCATATCATAGGTGATTCCATAATCGCCGCGGATTTTATTTCTTTCAATGTCTCCTGCATAAAGACAAATCAAGATTTCTGCCTGATCTTTTAGCTTTTGGAGCAGCTTGACTTTGCTGTTCTCCTGAAAACCTGGAAGAACTCTTTTAGCGTGTTTATCGTCAACTAATTTACCGCCAAACTCCAAGTACAATTTATCGTACTGGTTCACACGTTCCAATATATATTGGGACTGCTCTGTAAGATATTTTTCTGAATCAAATCCAATCTTCCTCACTAAGTCTCCTCCTTGTCTTTCCCATAACATTCTTCCATTAATAAAGACTTTCGTCAACCGAAAACTGATACAAAATCAAAGAAATGTTAAAAACCAGTCTAAGTGTTTGCAAGGAGTTGTAAGAAGCAGAAAATGAAAAGATACCCAGTAATTACTAACGCTTCCTTCATTATAAAAAATGTTGTTCGTAGTGAGCAATTCATCCAATAGAATTGTGCTATTGGAATAAGGAGAATGTTTAGTATTTAAAGAAAAACGGCAACCTGAAAAAGTATACAAAAATGAAGTACGAGGTTGTGACAAAGCTTCTCCATGCGACGAGTAACCGCAGGAGCACTTGCACGAACTTAATTGCGACGAGTAACCGCAGGAGCAGAAGTGTTCTAGCTCAAGAACCAAGCAGGTATCATCTACTCTGACAAGTCAATCGTAGTGATTTATGACACCAAGGCGGAATATACGAAAATTGTCAAGGAACACTAGTCATAAAATGAATAGTGTTCCTTGACACCTCCCTGGAGCTGCTCATAGTTTCAGTATCGTTCGCCTTATTTCTGAGATGTTGCCTGCGATTACTCGGCACAGATTAGGACCGACAAGTGCTAGTTCTACTTTACCACTTCTGCTCATATTTGTACTTTAGCAAAATGGTATGCGTAGTTTCGATAAGTATTCCTTGAATGAAACCAGCTCACTTGATGTAGTAGAACTGTATGCGGAGCGGAGAAAAACTGCTGTCTCTACGAGTCTAACGATTCTCGAGACAAAACATTACACTGTATCCGTTTTTCTGCGTCTTCGGTTCTCACTACACTTCACTTCGATCTCATCAATTTCTAAATGGCAAAGCCACTAAGAATTGAAGGACTTCGTTCCGATCTCATCACTTTTTAAATGACAGAGCCGCTAAGAATTCAAGGTCTTCGTTTCGATCCTCGAAGCATGTCTGAGGGGCATGTAAGAACTTGATCCTACGCTTCTTAACGAATGCTCGAATCATACAAAGACTGGAACACCGTTTATTCGGCTTTAAGGGGTATCAGACATACTTATGTTACAGTCCCGTACTTCATATATTTCCCACTATTATTTGGTGTTGCTTTAATTACTCTTTTGTTTTTCCGGAGTGTTTACGCTTTTTGACTGCTTCTGTCAGCAAATACTCTATTTGACCGTTCACACTTCGGAATTCATCTTCTGCCCAAGCCGCCAATTCATTATACAGTGCGGTTGAAAGACGAAGGGGCACTTGCTTTTTTGCTTTTTGCTCTTTCCCTTCCATAACAGCAGACCTCCTTAGCAGTCAATAAGGAACAGGTTAAGTTTAATACAATGACCCGCTGTTGACAACAGGTTGTGCGTCTCGATTTCCACATAATACAACAAGCAGATTGCTTACCATTGCAGCTTTTCTTTCCTCATCCAGATCAACAATTCCCTGAGCGTTTAATTCCTTTAAAGCCATTTCCACCATACCAACAGCACCTTCAACTATCAGCTGACGTGCATCAACAATTGCAGAAGCCTGCTGGCGCTGCAGCATTGCAGCCGCAATTTCCGGCGCATAGGCCAAATGAGTAATGCGGGCTTCCAAAATTTCCAAACCGGCAACCTCCACTTTTGACTGAATTTCTTCGCTCAGCTTTGTACTAATTTCCTGACTGGAACCACGAAGACTTTTTTCATTGGCATCTTCGTTATCAGCAGCATCATAAGGGTAGAGCCGCACAATATTCCGCAAAGCAGAATCACATTGAATAGACAGATATTCTACAAAATTATCTACATCAAACATCGCCTTTGCAGTGTCAGCTACACGCCAAATGACAACAATGCTGATAATGATTGGATTCCCCTGCTGATCATTGACTTTTTGTTTATTGTTACTTAGTGCCATCGTTTTTAATGATAGCTTTTTCGTAACAGCTCTTTGCGCTGCTGCACCTTTTGCAGCTGCAGTTTCCTGTTCGAGGATATTCACACCATCCTGATTTGAAAGATTCACTGGAACTGGGATAGCAGTGGTAAATGGATTAACGAAGTAAAATCCTTCCCCTTTTAAGGTACCTATATAGCGCCCAAATAGCGTCATAACCATTGATTCATTCGGACGAATCACTTTAAGCCCTGCGAATAAAAGAATCATTGGCAGACACCAGTAAAAAATAGCAAGCCCCAGCATCATACCTCCAAGTACAAATGACTCTTTTTCTAAATAGACAATGCCGAAGATAAACAGTGCGATTGATAGAATAATCCCCAAAATATTAAGGAGTAAAAACGGCATCCCATTACGAGCCTTCAATTCTATTTCTGTTGATGGAACTTTACTTTTCAATCCTTCATTCATTTTCTTCCCCGCCTTCTTTTTGATATCAAATTGATATCAAATAAATATTAAGCATAGTTTACCAAGGTCTTGATGATCTGTCAACTTTATTAGTATTTATATTATGACAAAGGCACACGCTCCCCTATTACCACTACAAAAAAACTTTCGATCCCAGCACATAGCAGAAAATCAAAAGGCTCTTGAATCTTACTTCTGTTTTATTACATCAATTTTGAAACCAAATATACTATACTTTTCTCCTCCTGTTATTCTCTATCAGAAACCTTACTAGCAGGAACAATTACATCTTCTTATCCTTTAGCTAACTTTTTTTTGAACTGTTCTTTTTTTCCATCAATAATGTTTACATTCAGCTCTGCAACATTGAATGAAGTCATGTGCTCAACCTCTTCTGAGTCAATTTTCTGTATTGCTTCATACATTACTGGTATACTTTTAATATACTCAATGATACTGTTCACCTGAATAACGATTTTCTTTTGAGCTACTTCCGCATCAATATCAGCACTAATCTTTTCATTTTCATCCAATCTCTCTGTTGCATGAGAAAAAATCTTTCCATTTATATTCAACAAGCCGTCTGCAGATTCCAGTGAAATAGCAGCAGCCATTTTGTCCTCAAAATTTAATTCACCTATGTTCCCTAAATTAATGTTCATTTAACCTGCTATTTATTTTCCTGCTCCTCTTGTGTCCTTTCATTTTTCAGAAAAAGTCAATGATTCAATTGAAATCATCAATCCGATGCACTAAAGCAACTGAAAATCATTTCAATTCGCTTATCACCTTCATTCTAAGTCTAAAAGATTTAGTCTTCCTTTAACAACAAAATACTTTTTTATCATTCATTAAAAAAAGCTGGAAGATCAAGCACTTCCATCGAGTATACCTAAAAGTTGTATTTACTGCACTATATTCAAAAGCGTGTATCTTTTGCAAAAAAAAAGAAATGCATTTAATGTATATTTAATAAACCTTAAAGGGGAGAGATATTTATGGACTTTTATAAAGTACCCGTTGTGACCGCATCCGATGAGCACTATGCTCCTTATTTAAGTGTGATGATTGCTACATTACTTGACAATGTCAATGATCCTAACTCAAGGATTCACTTTTATGTAATTGATGACGATATCTCTGATAAGAGTAAGGAACAGCTTCGCAAGACAGTTAATTTACATTCGGATCAAGCATCCATTGAATTTGTAAGTGTTGATCACAGCTTATATAAGGATTTCTTAGTTAGCGATCATATCACCACAACTGCTTATTTTAGAATATCGCTGCCAAAATTTTTACCTGCAGATGATACGTGTAAAGTTCTCTATTTGGATGCCGACACACTGATTCTCGATGACATTACTACGTTGTTTAATTTAGATTTACACGATCAAACAATCGGTGCTGTAATTGATCCTGGACAGACAAAAGCACTAAAGCGTCTGGGTATTGATTCAAATAACTTCTATTTTAATTCTGGTGTCATGGTCATTAATTTGGAACGCTGGAATAAGGAAAATATTACTGAAAAGACGATTCAATTTTTGACAGATCATGGCGACAAAATTATTTATCATGATCAGGATGCCTTGAATGCTGTTCTCTACGAGCAATGGGCTCCTTTTCATCCAAGATGGAACATGCAAAGTTCACTGATTTTTGAAAAACACCCTGCTCCTAATGAACATTATACAAAGCTTTACAAAGCAGGTTCTCGGAATCCGGCTGTTATTCATTTTACCGGACATGATAAACCTTGGAATACACTGGAAAACCATCCTTATCAGGATCTTTACATGAAGAAATTATCTGAAAGTATACTGCAGAAGGGAGAGGTCTCAAAATGAATAGAGAAAAGCGAATTATTGTTTCCTGCTGCAATTCAGGATTCACAAAACATATGACCACACTCTTTGTGTCTATTTTAGAAAACAGAAAAGAATCAAATGAAGAATACGCATTTTATGTAATTGATGATAATATTAACAAACAAAATAAGAAACTTTTAATTGATACCTTGAGTCACTACAATACTCAAGTAAACCTTTTACATATCAATAAAAGATTCTTTTCCAATGCTGTTGAAAGTTCAAGAATCCCAAAAACTGCCTACTATCGAATCGCTATTCCAGAGCTTTTCAGAGATACGGATGTAAAAAGAATCCTTTATTTAGATTGTGATATGATTGCTGTCGATGACCTTTCCTATCTATGGGAGATCGATCTTAAGGATTATCCTTTGGCAGCTGTTGAAGATGCCGGCTTTCATAACAGATTTGAGAAAATGGGAATTTCAACTGACTCAGATCTTTACTTTAATTCAGGACTTATGCTGATTAATGTCCAGTCATGGCTTGAAAAAGATATAACCAGACAAGTACTGAAGTATATCCAGTATCATCCTGAGAAGCTTCGTTTTCATGATCAGGATGCGCTGAATGCCATCCTTCACGACCAATGGCTGCCGCTTCATCCCAGCTGGAATGCTCAAAGCTATATTATTAATCAGGAAAAAAAGCATCCAACTATTGAAGGAGAAAGGCAATATGAGGAAACAAGAAAACATCCTCATATCATTCATTATTCAGGACATGTTAAGCCATGGCATGATGAATTTACCTCTCCCATTGAAAATTTCTACAAAATATACTATGCTTTAACAGCATTTGCTGACAACAAAGCAAATTTAAATACACCCACAATTATATATAAGCGAAATTTACTCGATGAAAAGAAAGCACCTGTGAAACGCACCTACTTCTTCTCGTAGTTTATCTTTATAGGCTGCAAATATTACAGGAAAAATAATTATCTGTTTTAATGCATTATCCCCAAAATAAGGCATTAATATAAACAAGTATATGTTATGACAAAGAGGTTGTGCCAGAAGTGTTCTGTCTCAAGAAATAAGTCGGAATATACGAAAATAGCTACTCATATTTTCAGTATAGTTCGACTTATTTCCGAAGAGACAGCTTCTAGAACACCGTTTATTCGGTTTTAGGGATCCCAGATATACTTATGTCACAGTCCCTTTGTCACGCCATTTATTCGGAGATAGATACGAAGAAAGTTCAGAACTTTATTTCTGTCCCACTCTTAGTTTTTTTGCGAATGCCTCCGCTTTCATAGCTCCCAAGACAAAGTCCAGCCCAACTTGTTAAATATTCTTTCGTAGAAAATGCTTGAGCATTCCAGCCAACTTCTACCATGAAAATCTCTGCTGTTCATGCACTGGCTCCCGGCAATTCTTGTAATCATTCGAATACCTCCTGTTATTTGGTGGTATACTCGACAAAATAGTCGTTCAGGTCAGTGATATGCACCTGAATTTCTTCTATAGATCAAAACAATCCTTGTAATACAACTCGTTGTACCTTGGTCAATTTCCTATCCAACACATATCCTATAAATGGCTGTTTCTTTAATACGCTGTTTCTAAATCATTTGTTCTTGGATATATTTTTTTATCTGAAATAGTCATATTGCTTCCACCTTTAATGTTCATTTATAAAAGACTATTTCAAAGAGCACAATACAACGCTTCATATTGACGACTTTCCTCTTAGATTTATGGTAATTGATTTCAGAACCTATCTCAACAGCGTTCCATTCCATTTACTTCAAAGAAATTTTTTGATTTATTTTTACTAGAATTTATTAATAGTTTACGTTAAAATTAGATAAAAAATTCAGGAGTGACTCTATGAAAATCAGACTTATTTCCCCGGGAGATATCGAAGCAGTCTTAAGTATTTACAGTCAATATATTGATACACCTATCACCTGCGAATATGCTCTTCCTTCAAAAAATGAATTTACCCAACGCATCAACAGTTTTACAACAACTTACCCTTATCTGGTCTGTGAAGAAGAGGGAAAAATCATCGGCTATGCTTATGCTCATCGCCATATGGAACGAAAAGCTTACGAGTGGAACGCTGAACTGTCTATTTATCTGGACAAGGAACAAACCGCCAAAGGAGTTGGAATGCAACTCTATACAATTCTCATTTCTATTTTAAAAAAACAGGGTATTAAGACAGTGATAGGCGGAGTTACTCTGCCAAACAGAAAAAGTCAGCAGCTTCATGAAAAGCTTGGATTCGAGCAAATGGGGATCTACCATAATAATGCATTTAAGAACGGACAATGGTTTGACGTTGCCTGGTATGAAAAACAACTAGGTCCTTATACAACACCGGAACCAATTATTCCGATTACAAATTTATCAAAAGAGGAAATAGCAGAAATTATTAGAAATAGTAACTAACCTTTGACTGAGACTGCTGTACATAAACCAATGGGATAGAAGCTTGATTAACGAATAGAATCTCTTATCCCTTTTTTATTTAGCAGCTCTTCATTTTTTGCATTACTGCATGTTTTCTGCATCCTCCAGTAATTCTTCAAACCACCGAATATTTACAAGATGGTGTGTCTGCGAATTCTCCAGCATCTTTGCAAAGCTAGGCAGAATTGTTTCCCGATGTTTCAATGCTTCTTCGATATTCTGTACTTTCTTTTTCGTCTGACTGATCTGAGTTTGAACCAGCTTCTTGAATTTTATCGGATCATAGTCTTCTGCAAACAACATGGCAGCATAAAAAGTTAAATTGACATAGTCTGTTTTTGAGCCATATTTTTCCATCAAGAGATTAAACTCGTGATTTCCTGCGTCCGTCAAAATATAATTATGTGTTTCTTTTAAAGAACTGGCTACTTCTGTTTCAATTCGTTCTATCAGTGCTTTTTCTTCCAGTTGCTGCAAATTATAATAGAATGACCCTTTTGTAAAATTCACAATATATTTATAGTTTCGTTCTCTCATCAGTACCAGAAGCTCATAACCATGAGCACCCGGATTCTCTTTTAGCAAGCCTAATATTAGTAAAGGAATCACTTTTATTCACCCTCCTCATTCACAGCAATCATTCTTGCTTCAAATGTGTCATAGGAAATTTTCCCCAGTGCAAACTCCATACTTTCCAAATAAATTTTTTCATTTTTAGTATATACACGGTTTATGTCCGGATTAATGAATTTCTCTTCATCGGTTAACACATCCATAATATGCTTTTTCTTTGAGAATGATTCAAAATAACGATAACCAAATTTTCTTTGGGAAATTGCATCAATATGAATACCATCTGGATTACAAGTCAAATTTTGTCCGGTAACATAATAGCAGTTTGGCTGTTTAAAAGCGATTTTCTCCAGCTCATTGTTTATCAGTTTGTATTCTGTACATCCTTTGCCAAAGCCAGATTGTCCTAAATAATCTCCCAGTCCGCCAATAATAACTGGTATATCAGGTACATTCAGCTCTTTTCTTAGTGTATCCAAAATAATCAGGAACTTTTTGTAATAGGTTTTATAGCTTTCTCCATAACTGTCGCTCTCTCCCTGATGCCACATAATCCCTGCCAGCTCACTGTTTTCCATAGCAAGCTTTGCTTGACTGACTGCGTTTCTGAATAAAATCCCGTCTACAGCCCATTCCGCTAGCGTACTGCCGCCTTCCGCACAGGGGATTAAGCCTATTTCATCTGTCCGATTTTCCAGACACCATGCAGCAGCAAAAGAGCCTGCCAGTCCTACCCCTGCAACTGGACGATCATAATTAATCGGTTCTGCCATCATCTGCCATCTTCCGTTGCGCAGCATTTTTATTCTTTCATTGTAAATCGGTTCTACATCATCAAGAAATCCCCGCCCTGCCATGTTTGACTGACCGATCATCAAAAATGATTTTATCATCTGTTTTTCCTCCAATACATCATTCAACAATAGAATTTTTATTTGCAACTAGTCTTTTTTCTACTTCAGAAGATTTTCCATTCCAGTCTAATTAGACTATTGAACGAAAACTATTATAGTCTAACTAGAGTAATTGTCAACAGTTCAAAATTTGAATTTAGCCCAAATTTTTGAAACTAATACAGAAAATCATTGAACTAACAGTATTTTGAAGTGTATTTTATTTGTTTAGAAAGCAGCTTCTGTAACTACTTGATATAATAGAGCTTTTAGTGAAAAATAGGTAAATTCAAAAAGGACGATTTTCATCTGAGTATCTGAAAATTTTTAATACAATAGAGAGTGAGACAGAAATAAAGTTTCACTCTCTATTCGTGTCTACCCCTGAATAAACAGCGGTACAAAAGCAAAAATTCTTTTTGCAACGAGTAACCGTAGGAGCAACTCCTTCGAAATTAAGCCGAACTATCTTGAAAATATGAGGACCTCCAGATAGGTAACAATTCACAGCTATTCATTCTATGAATAGTGTTCCTTGACAATCTTCGGACATTCCTTCTTAATTCTCAGAGCTGATCGCTTTTGTCCCGACCCCGTACTTTTTATTTAAATGCTGCTTTTCGTCAGCTATCCTTTTTTGGTATAATTTATTTTAAATAGGAAGGAGTGTGTCAAATGATAAAAGCAGCCATCATTGGTTACGGAAATTTAGGCAGAGGTGTTGAACGTGCATTAAAACAAAACAATGATTTCGAGCTGGTTGGTGTCTATACCAGAAGAGCTCCTGAACAAGTAGAAACAGATGGAGCCAAAGCTTACTATATCGATGATTTAAAGAAGAAAAAAGGAGAAATCGATGTTTGTATTTTATGCGGTGGTTCAGCAACCGATTTGCCGGTTCAAACTCCAGAGTTTACCCAGTCTTTCAATACTGTTGACAGCTTCGATACACATGCTAAAATTCCAGAACACTTTGCTAAAGTAAATGAAATTGCAAAAGTAAATCAAACCGTTTCAATTATATCAACTGGATGGGATCCGGGACTGTTCAGTTTAAATCGTCTATACGCACAAAGCATTTTACCAAATGGAGAAACGAATACTTTCTGGGGTAAAGGTGTCAGTCAGGGACATTCTGACGCATTGAGAAGAATTTCCGGTGTGGCTGATGCAACGCAATATACCATTCCAAACACTGAAGTTATTGAAAAATTAAAAGCAGGCGAAAAATTATCTCTCACCACCCGTGACAAGCATTTTAGAGAATGTTTTGTCGTCTTGGAAGATGGTGCTGATGCAAAAAAAATTCAGGAAGAAATTATTTCCATGCCAAACTATTTTTCAGATTATGATACAGAAGTACATTTTATTTCTCAAGAAGAATTAAACCGCGACCACAAGACAATGCCTCATGGTGGAACCGTTCTTCATACAGGAACAACACATAAGTCCAGCAATCAGGTGATTGAGTACAATTTATATCTGGACAGTAATCCGGAATTCACTGCCAGTGTCTTAGTTGCTTATGCAAGAGCTTGTGTCCGTTTAGCCGATGAACAAAACTTTGGAGCATTTACTGTTTTAGATATTGCACCAAAATACCTTTCACCGAAAACAGATGAAGAATTGAAAAAAGAATTGCTGTAATGCTAAGCTTTTTACTGTTTTAATTTTATAAGAACAGATACTGGAATATTGGTATTTGTATGCTATCAACTGCGTATTTCCCAACAAATCATAATATACTACTTGTTATTTATTAAAAAAACCTTAAGAGATTTCAATAAAAAGTGTTATTATTGGTCGGATGAAATAGATGATGGTAATATATCTTTAAACCAACAACAACCTTTTTATTTTTCATTTTACTCTTTGAGTAAATACTCCTTTTCGCTCCTCTATTCAATTAGAGGAGCGTTTTTTAATTTTCAACCAAAGCCAACTGGTTAGCATCAGAAAAAGCACTAAATTAATACAGAAGTATTCCTCCAGAGGAAAGAGAATCTCCCATTTCTTCAATGTTTTTTCGTGTGTTCTGAAAGAGAGCGGAACAATAATACACTCTCACCTCTTTGTATCTAGGTAAACTCATTACAGATCACTAAATCTGAATCCTGCTTCTACTGCATTTCGATAATATTCTGGTATTTTATCGAGTCTATGACAATGTGAAAAGCAGTAATAAGGCTATTCTAGCAACCTTCTTACTGCTTAAAAAATATAATCCCTTTATCTACTAGATAATTGCCATGCCTGGCACACTCAAAAAAAGATGGGAATGCCTATATAACAGTGTTCCTAGCTTCTATTTTGTTATTAGCCAACAACCCCTTCCTCTTGATTTCCAAGTTGGTTATAGCCTTTCATAGAGTATTAAAATCGTAATACTATTGGTTTTTAATAGAGGTATGAAAGCATATAATATCACTAAAATTCACACTATTTGTATTCAAAAAATTGAGGAGCTATCTTAAAAATTAACAAAAATATTATACTATAATTTTCAAGTATCAATTTTATAGATTTCAAAATATCACATAGAGATATTGCGGCTGACAGCTCTGATACACACATTCTACTTACATATATTAAAAAAAACTATACATTTTTTTATCCATCAAAAAGCTGGGAAATAAATACCTCTTTCCTTTTGAGAACCATCTCCCATTGTTCAATAATTTTTGACTTTTCTATGGTCACATTGCTTATTCCATTGTCATCAAACTCTAAAATATCTGCATTTGGATACATCATTAGTATTGGAGAATGTGTACAAATTATAAATTGTGAACTCGAATCAACTAAGTCGTATATCATGACAAGTAATTCTAATTGCGATTGAAGTGATAAACCCGTTTCTGGTTCATCTAATAAGTATAAGCCATTTCCAAAAAACCTATTTTTTATCAAATTTTTGATGGATTCTCCTCTAGAAAAATTATGTAAATTTTGATCAAATAATTCATCTGAGACTCCTAAGTAATCTAAATCAGACACCAGATTATAGAATGACTCTGCTCGATAAAAATATAAATCCTTTGGATATGAAGGATATCTAATTAATCTACACTTTTCACTTAGGTTTGAGTAAGAATCATATGTAGCAAAAGTATTATTTTTGGATCCTCCTTCCATATTTAGATCCAATAGCTCGGCAATTGTCTCAATTAAAGTTGACTTTCCAGACCCATTCTCTCCAGTGATAAATGTAACGTTTTTAGAAAATACAATTTCATTCAAGTTTTTTAAAAATGAAAGATTGAAAGGAAATTCATTGTATCTTTCACCATAGAAATTCAATTGCTTCAAATACATAATGTTACTCCTCTTCTATTACTATTTCTTGATCAGCAACTTCAACTAGTTCCTATGAATGATCAACAACAATGACAATTTTCTCTTTTTTTAATTTCATAAGAACATTCATCACTAATCTCTGATTGTCCCCATCAAGATTAGCTAAAGGTTCATCCAGAAGAAATATTTCTTTATTCCTATAATATCCTCTTAAAATAGTTAGTATTTTTTTGAGCAGCAGATAGATTTTTACCATTCTCATAAATTTTTTTATTGTTTAGTAAAAGATCATGAATCAAGAAATTCAACTCATCTAATAATTTCATGGTCTTTTTTAGTTGGACTTAAGCTATTATATTAATTAAAACTATATTCTCTTGGAATGTCAAATCGAAAATATGCGAATTCTGCTTTACAGGTGTCTGGTTTTTCCACGGTGTCTAAGTGAACGAACCAGTCCACGATTCCCTTGGCTTATAGGCGCTGTTTCAAAGAGAACGTTATAAATGCTGCGATAAATTGTTGTATAACTTATAGCGATACCTGTCTGTTCGTTTTTCAATCGATGAGAGATTTCTTCGGGAGACTATTGTTCTTCTACGAATAGCCTTCGAACAATTTTCCACACTCTGTCGTTAAACAAGATCAATTTCCGCCCACAATTTTGCTTCCTATAGGAATACAAGGTCTGAGCAGTGACAGGAGAATAAGCTTATGCTTTATTTCTCTAGAGATTGTAGAAGGGCTGCGCTCCATAAGAGAGGCAATGGTGCGTACGGACTGCTTTGGTTGAATAATAAAAATATGTTTTCTCGCTTAAGTATTGTAAGATGGTTATAGTGGCGCATAGCTATCTTCCTTTCAAATAGTGTTCTAGACAAACCTATTTTAACTGGATTTTAGCTATGAGCCTTTTTTTATGATCAACTGTTGCACTTAAAATGTATATTCAAGATATAAAAAAAGAAACTAGAAATGCTGTAAAATCAACATTTCTAGTTTAAAACATAGATCTAGCCAACCGACCCTTCCATACTCATTGTAATCAATTGGTTCAGTTCAACTGCATATTCCATTGGCAGTTCTTTTGTAATCGGTTCCATAAATCCGTTGACAATCATCGCCGTGGCTTCTTCTTCGCTAATTCCTCGACTCATCAAATAATACAATTTTTCTTCTGATATTTTTGATACACTCGCTTCATGCTCCAGAGCTACATTACTATTTAAGATCTCATTAAAGGGAACAGTATCTGCCTTTGAATCATTATCCATCAAAATCGTATCACATTCGATATGAGATTTAGCTCCACTACTTTTTCTGCCAAATCTCACTGTGCCGCGATAATCCGTTCTGCCACCATCTCGAGCTACTGATTTTGAGACAATCGTACTAGAAGTTTTTGGCGCATTATGAATCACTTTACATCCGGCATCTAAATGTTGTCCATAATTAGCAAATGCCATGGACAGGATTGAAGTTCTTGCTTGCGAACCATTTAAATAAGTACAAGGATATTTCATATTTACTTTACTGCCGATATTTCCATCAATCCATTCTAAAATCCCATTTTCTTCAACTGAACCTCGTTCTGTTACTAAATTATAGACATTATCTGACCAGTTTTGAATAGTCGTATAACGGAAAAATGCATCTTTTTTTACAAATAATTCTACTGTAGCAGCATGCAGACTATTGGTTGTATAATTAGGAGCTGTACACCCTTCAATGTACTGAATAGAAGCGTCTTCCTCAACAATAATCAATGTACGTTCAAATTGACCCGCATTTTCTCCGTTAATTCTGAAATAAGTTTGAACAGGGATTTCACATTTTACCCCTTTTGGTACATAAATGAAGGTACCTCCAGACCACACAGCACCATTTAATGCAGCAAATTTATGTTCGGAGGAAGAAACCAGCCTTCCAAAGTACTGTTTGAAAAGCTTGGGATATTCTCTCAATGCACTGTCTGTATCTGTAAAAATGATTCCTAATTTTTCAAACTCTGTTTTCATATTGTGATAGACAACCTCTGATTCATATTGAGCAGCAGCTCCAGCTAAAAATTTTTGTTCTGCTTCAGGTATTCCCAAACGTACAAAAGTATTCTTGATTTTTTCCGGTACATCTTCCCAATCAGTTGATACCCGCTCACTCAACTTTTGATAGTAAATGACATCTTCAAAGCGAATTCCTGATAAATCAGGACCCCATTTTGGTAAGGGTAATCTTTTAAAGTTTTCAAATGAAGTTAATCGATAGTCTAACATCCATTCAGGTTCTCCCTTTATCTTTGACATCTTCCTGATCACTTCTTCTGTTAATCCGCTCCCGCTTGAAAATAGAGGCTGAACATTATCATGAAAACCATAAGCATAATCTCTACTCCTACTTTTCATTTTTATCATTTGCCTTTCTAATTATCCCGGCAATAAGCTCATGAACAGACATATCTGTTTCTCTATCTTTTTTTGCTCCAAATAAGTTATTAATCACTTCGCTTTGTAATTGATCCATTTCCTTAGGACGAATCCCATAAAAATCACATTCATATTCTTCGATAGCTGCTTTACAACAACTATCAGATCGTTTGGTCTGCTGGCTTCCTGATATTTTTGATGAAGTCGCCAATGTAAAACTAGTTACCATCTCTTGATTTGCTTGTTCTTCTTTGTCTGCTTCATTTTTTAATGTAACACTTACTTTTTTCTTTTTCATCATCCTTACATACTCTCCTCTCCAAATAAAAATCATTTTATCTGCTGTACTTCAATTAATTGAACAACTTATTTTACATCATTTAAAATTTTTTAGATGGACTCGTTGATCACAGACCTCTGTTAACAACTTTTTATTATGAGAAATAAATAAAACAGCCATTTCCTTTTGCTTTTTTATGAGCTGAATCATCCTTAATTCATTAATTTTATCTAAACCGGCTGTTGCTTCATCACAGATTAACAACTTAGGCTGTACTAATAAAGCTAAGACAAGACAACACCTTTGATATTGTCCCCCGCTGATTTCCCCTGGTCTTTTATCTAACAGTCCAGCTGGTAAATTGCATACATCCAAAAGTTCTTCTATTTTCAGCTGATACTTTCCACGCTCAACCAATTTAAACCTTTTTAATGGCTCAACCAATATTTGCTTAATCGTTTTCGTTGGGTCCAGAGACCTTCTGGTATATTGAGGAACTAGCTGAATCTCTTGGTACCATTTTTGTCTAGTCAGTTCAGCAATGGTTTGCCCGTTAAAATAAATTTTACCTTCAGAATAGTGTTCCAGCCCCATTATCATCTTGACTAGTGTTGATTTTCCCATACCATTCTCACCTTCGATCCCGACCCACTGATTGTTGTCAATCACAAAATCAAGAGCTTTAAATAGTAATTGATTGTTAAACTTTTTAGTTAAATTGCTTACCTGTAATAAATGAGTCGTCTTGTTCAAAAATTCCGATCAACTCCTTCGTATAATTTTCTGTAGGATGATTTAATACCTGCTCTGTCAGACCAACTTCTATTAGTTGTCCATTTTGCATAACACCCAGGTGAGTACTGTATGCTTTAGCAATAGATAAATCATGTGTAATGAAAAAAATAGTCAGCTGCTTTTCTAAATAAATGTTACTTAGCAGTTGTAAAATTGTTTCCTGACTTTGTTCATCCAGTGCACTAGTTGCTTCGTCTGCAATAATTATTTCCGGTTGTGAAATCAGTGCCATTGCTAAAGCTGCCTTTTGACACATACCGCCGCTTAATTGATAAGGACGTTTAGCAGCAATCTCTTGAATAGCTGTAAAACCAACCCGGCTTAACGCTTGGAACATCTTCATTTTTCGATCTTCTTTATTCTTCATTCCTTTTGATTTTAGTAAATGATGAAATTGTGAGTCAATCCTACTATTACTCTGCAAACTTCCAAGGGGGTTTTGCAGGATAATCTCCATTTTTTTACGATCACAATTTATTTTTCCGCTAACTTTTAAATTGGGGGGTAAAATTCCCAAAATCATTTTACCTAACAATGTTTTCCCACCCCCGCTTTCACCAATCAAACAGAAATAAGCACCTTTGGGAACTTTTAAAGAAATGGAATCTAATAATTTACCTTGTTCAGCGGTAATTGAACATTCTGTTAATTCAATCATTATTTACCTCCCAGTACTTATTTATTTGCCGACTTATGGATTGTGTAACAAGTACAATCATCGCAATAATTATTCCAGGGAAAATAAAGAGCTGCGGGGCAGTAAAGAAATACGCCTTTCCATCAAAAAGAATAGTTCCTAGTTCAGGTGTTGGCGGCTGTGCACCAATCCCTAAAAACGAAAGACCAGAAATACTTAAAACCATCTTGCCTAAGTCAGTCGTAAATAGAGAAAACAGCTCAGCCATCATATTAGGAATAATATGGTGAAGAAACGCATGACTCCCAAAAGAGCCTCGTAAAGGTGCAAAAAGAATGAACTCCTCTTTCTTAATATTCAAGACTAAATTGCGGACATAACGAATATATTTTCCTGACCAGCTTATCACTAAAGCAACCATTACTGTGGAAATTGAATTAGAAAAAAGACCTGCAAAAACCAAAGCTAAAATCAAGGACGGTATACTAATCAAGCTATCAGCTAAAATCATTATACTTGTATCTGCTCTTCCTCCTATACAGCCAGCTAAGCTGCCCAACAGCAAACTAATAATAACAACACCTGTCAGCGCAAGAAAAGCGATATACAAAGAGTAAACACTGCCGTGCACAATTCGACTAAATAAATCTCTCCCTAAATAGTCAGTACCAAATACATGACGCCAGCTTATCCCCTGCAAGCTTTCAATTTTGTTAATCGCATAAGGGTCTTTCAAATGCTTGATAACAAGCCAACCAGCCAGGCAGATGACTAAAATAATAATGACTCGCTTTTTCATTTAGCTCCCCCTTGATTGATCTGTATACGACTATCCACCTTTTGAATGAAAACATCCACTATATAATTAAGTAAAAACGTACTGCAAGCAACAAAGAGCGTAATTCCTTGGATAACAGGATAATCTCTAGTAGAAATAGCTTCCATTAACAGCTTCCCTAATCCAGCAATGCTAAAAATGATTTCTACCATTACTGTACCGCCAAATAAATGTGTAAAACTGTTGCCATATAGAGAGATTAAGGGTACAAAAGACTCTTTTAATTGATAGGAAAAGCGATAATACCATTTTACCCCTCTAAATTTTGCAATCCTTTGTGATTCACTACCACTGACCAGAGTAATCAAATCGCTGACCATTTTTGTCAAATAGCTTCCTTCAGAAAGGCAAATAACCATCACAGGCAAAATAAGGTGCTTTCCAGAATTACTGCCAACAAATGGCAGCCATTTTAATTGAACACCTAAAATAAAAATGAGAACAAGAGATAACCAATAGATAGGAAAAGACAATACCACAGAAAGAATCTGCTGAACCCACTTTAAAGAGGAAAAATTGCCAATAATACTTCCACTTCCTAAAGAAATGATTGTACTAAAGATAAAAGAAATCCCTAATAATTTAAAGGTCACACTTGCCTTTTCGCCAATGATCTGAAGAACAGGCACATTCGTCATAAAAGAATAGCCGAAGTCGCCTTTTAAAATATTCCCCAGCCAATGGAAATACTGTTCAAAAAAATTACCATCAATTCCTAGCTTCCTTCTTGTTTCTTCAATTGTTTTCAGCGAGACATTCTGTCCTCCCGACCTGCGCAAAACACCCAGTGCCGGATCACCCGTCGATACATATAATAATCCGTATAACAAAACAGTAAAAAACAATAGACTTATCAATAAATGCAAAGTTTTCTTCAACAGAAACCTTTTCTTCATTTTACTTCACCATTAAATTTTTATAATCAATCGGAGAATCAGATAAACCAGAATAAGAAAATTCTGAAATTTTATCGGAGACTACAAACTTTTCATCTTTGTAATCAATTGGAATCGCCAAGGTTTCATCTGAGATACGTTTAAATAATTTATCAGCTATTTGTTGTTTTTGCTGTTCATCAATGACTTGACCAAACTCATCCAATAACTGAGACAGCACCTCATCATTAGCTAACACACCATGTTCTTCCTCTGTATTATGATAGAGTGAATTCAAAAAATTATAAGGCAGCAATGCGTCTGTATAGGTTCGATAAAAAATCAAATCATATTCCTTCGTTTTCCATAAAGCGTCATAATAACCTTCTCTGTCCAAAATAGTTATATTGATTTTAATACCCGCTTTTTTCAAATCATTTTCAAGTAATTCCGCCTGCTGTTTCCATTCTGGGAATTCAGTTGTTTGAATCACTAAATCAAAAGAAAGCTCCTGATGATCTTTTTCATAGTAACCTGCTTTATTTTTAGCGTATCCTTCGCTTTCAAGTATGCTCATTGCCTTTTCAATGTCATAAGTAACGGCTTTTTGATTTACTTCAGAAACATACTGTACATTTTCACGAAATAACCCTACAAGTTCCTTATCCGATAAAGAAGCTTTATCAATTGCCAGCTCAACCACATTCCGAAGGGTTGTATTTAATTCTTGATTATCAGGATTAAACGCTAGAAAATGCGACATCGTCCCTTCAAACTCTACTACATTATACTCAGTGTCTGATTCAAAAGAACCTATATCACTATCTGTTACTGCTCCCAGTGTTCCGCCAATAATATCAGCTTCGCCACTCTTTAAAGCCAAAGTTCTTGAGCTTCCATCTTCGATCATCTTAAAGTTTATTTGATAATTCACAGGATTCTCATCATTGTAATAAGGATTTGGTATCATTAACACGTGTTCAGCAGAACTTTCTTTGATCATAAATGCACCTGAACCAATCGCTTCTATGAATTTTCCAGATACCTTCTCCTCTTCAACGGAGTGAGGACTCATAATTCTTAATGGGCGTGTCTGGCACAGCTCTGCTAATATCTGATTAGAAATCTCAGTGAATGTTAGTTCGATTGTTTGTTCATCTATCACTTCAATTTTTTCTAAATTAGAAAGCAATTGCAGTGAGCTCATTTCGTTATTAAACTTTGCCCGTTCAATAGTAAATTTAACTGCTTCTGCATCAACTGGGCTGCCATCTGAGAATTTTACTTTTTCATTCAGATAAAAAATATATTTTTTGCCATCTTCAGAAATTTCCCAAGAAGCAGCTAGTCCCGGCTTAAAAGCTCCTTTTTCATCATACTCCACTAAAGGTTCATAGACTGCACTGTAAATCGCCATTGAAGAATTGTAGGTAGTTGCATCTAATTGTTCAGCTTTTGGTTCATCCGAGATAGCAATATTGACAGTCTCTGCTTCCTGATTATTCTCATCGGATGATTCTTTGTTTGTACCATTACAGCCAGTCAATACTAAAGAAAAGAGGATCATAATTACCCCTATTACTGATAGTTTCTTCATAGCTGCACCCCTTTCTTAGTAGCTTTAATCAAGTATGAACTTTCACAAGAAAGAATATAGTCATCCACGGTTAAATAAAAATCATGATAATTAGTAACATCATAAATTGTACTTGTATACTCTTTACGCAGCTCAACTGAAAAACCATTTTTAACTAAACTATCCACAACTTCTGTTAACGTTTTATTTTGCATTTTGGTTGCTCCAAAACGATCAATTTTAGCCCTCATATACTCAAAGCTTGGATTCTTAGATTGATCTGTAAACAAAGCATAGTAGACACCCTGTTCATTTAAGACATCTGACATCATTGAAAAATGATTATCTAAATCTTTGATTAAGTACAATACTGAGGTACTAATTATTGTATGAAACTTTTGCTTCAGCGCTCTTGCTTCTCCCGTTTGGACATAGCAGATCGGATAAGTACCTGCACGCTGATTTGCTGTTTTTATTGCTTGCTTTGCCAAATCAATTCCATAAGCACTGTGGAAAGGAATTTCATCATATAATTTCCTTAAAAAACCACCTTGATTACACCCAAAATCTAAAATATCCCGGTCTAATACATCATCCCTGTCTATTAGACCTATGACATTTTGCCATCCTGTTTGGTGACTGTCCTCCATATCTTGATCCCCCTTACTTCCTTCCTGCCACCAAGTGTCATAAAATTTAATCATACTTCTGTTCCCCTCTCTCAATTGAGAATGATTCTCATTATCGATTATTTCATATGTATGCTTATTTTACAAGCCCTACTTTGTTTGGTCTCATATGTTACTATTGGATATGCTCCACGTTTCTTGGTTTAAAGACCTGGATAATTTTTAATATCATCAATATACTAAGACTTTGTCCATACATTACTCCACTCTATTGCTGTTTAATAAGGGCAGCCTGGTAAGAGAACGTTTGAGATCGAGACAAAAGCAATCAGCTCCGAAAATTGTCAAGGAACACTAATCATAAAATGATTAGCTATGAATGGATACACTCCGCTGTGCTGCGATCATATCAACTTCGATGCATGAAACATACAAGAGTTGACAGGCTTCACTAGGATTACTTTAGCAGAGTAGATGAAGTTCTGTTACCTACTCGGTGAAGGACCTGGGCGCCTCATATTTTCAGGATCGTTTGGCTTAATTCCGAAGGAGTTGCTCCTGCGGTTACTCGTCGCAAAAAGAATTTTTGCTTTTATACCGCCGTTTATTTAGAGTTAGATACGAAGAGCGTTTGGAACTTTATTGCTGTCCCACTCACTTTATGTTTGAGCTAGTAAAAAACGAGAAAATCGGATAGTCAAGAATTTCCGAAATATCAAAGGAAAATCAGGAATCAGCAGCTGTTTTAAAAGAATAGCTGCCGTTTATTTGACTCAATTCAGCAATGAAATCGGGCAGCCGCTTTTCACAGTAGAATCGCTTGCGGCTCACTGTCCGAATGCTTGACCACAACGATTCATGAAGTTGCATTTTAATAGAAAAATTACTCCCAGAATACGGATTTTTTTAAATGATGCAGAACTTAAAAAAACTAATTTCCCATAAGTTGAATTGTTCTTTGTCCAAACCCTCTGGCAAATTCAAAATCATGTGTGACAATCAGAAAAGACAGTCCCTGTTTAGCATAATCTAAAATCATCTGCTGCACACGAAGCATATTGCCAGCATCCAAGCCAGAAGTTGGTTCATCCAATATCAACAGCTCCGGTTCTCTCATCAATCCTACTGCAAAAACTAATCTTTGTTTTTGTCCGCCAGAAAGTGTTGCTGGATGTTGTTCTCTAACTTCTAACAATCCTAAGTCGTTTAAAAGCTTCTCTGCTTTTTTCAGATTTGCAGCATCATGTTTAATCCCCAGTAGTAATTCATTTAATACACTGTCAGAAAATAACTGGTAATCAGCATCCTGCAATACAAACCAGCATTTTTCTCGTCTTTTTTTCATAGCTGATTGCTTGCCATCAATGAAAATCTGCCCACCCCTTTCATGATTTAAACCACAAAGAGTACGGACCAAGGTTGTTTTTCCCAAACCATTTTTTCCAGTTAATAATAAAATATCTCCTTTGTTCAGCTGTAAACTAATATTACTGAGCAGCTTGGGAGAAAAACGATGATGCCCAATAGCCACATCTGAAAGTTCCAAAAAAGGAGACTTCTCTATATTCTCCTTGTCCTGTTTTTTCAAAATTTCTGTGATTATGATCTCCTGCTTTTCACGAATTCCTAAATTGTCTAATGTTTCTTTAGACAGCTGTTGAAATTCCTCTCTGCTCCACTGCTGAATCAATTTCCCATCTGCCATATAAATGATTCGGTCTACTACATCCATTAAATAGCAGATTCGATGGTCAGCCACTATAATTGTTTTTCCCTCCTTTTTTAGCTTGTGCAAGGCTTTAGTTAATTGTAGACTTCCCTGATGATCAAGATTAGCTGACGGCTCATCCAAAACAAAAAGTTCAGGTCCATGAACTTCTACCGCACTCATCGCAATTTTTTGTTTTTCTCCACTTGAAAGTCTGTCTAACTTTTGTTCCTTTAAATACGCAATTTGATTTACCTCAAGAACCCTATTTACTCGACTATTAATCAATTGTAAATCAAGGCAATAATTTTCAGAGGCAAAAGCGAGCTCATCTAAAACATTGGAAGTAAAGAACTGAGAGCGTGCATCTTGAAAAATACTTCCTATAAGTTCTCCATACTCCCATACCTCTAGATTCTTTACATTTTTCTCCTTTAAATAGAAACTTCCTGAAAGTTCTCCATCGTAATAATGTGGTATTAGCCCATTAAGCAAACGAGTTAATGTTGTTTTCCCGCAGCCTGAAGGTCCTGTCATCAGCACACATTCTCCCTCAGCAATATCTAGAGAAATATCCTTCAACTGATGCCCCTCAGCTCCGTAGCAAAATGAAATTTCTTTCAATCTAATTATGGGATTGTTCATTTTAGAGCCTCCAAACTTTGAATACAAATACATTGAATACATAGCCGATAAAAAACAACACCATGCTAAGATCTTTTATGGTAATCCGGCTTTGATAAATAGAAGTTCGCTGTCCAGGATACTCAATTCCTTTAGTCATTGCGGAGACAGTCAATTCGTCTGTTATTTTCATGGTTCTCATCATCAAAGGAACAAACGTGTGTTCAAAGGTTTTTAAAGGATGCAGCCAATTTTTAGGCTGTGAAAAGGATAATCCTCGCAATTTAGCGGAGAGTTGGATTATACTGTTTTCTTGCCTGATAGTTGGAAAAAATCTTAATACTACTGCTAAGGTAACACTAAAATTTTTCGGTAATTTTAAGGATTGCAGTGCAGACATTAGCCGCCCAGCAGGAACATCCTGCAGGACTCTGGCTATCATTAAGACCGGTCCAAATCTTAAAAACATAAAGCTAAAAAAACCGATATATTTTAACCATTGTTGTTCTGCAGTCACTATATATAAATGAAGTCCTATTGTTATTGAGACTAACACAGCTATTTTAGCCGCTGTTTTAAAAAAGCCATTATAAATTAAATAAAATAAGCCAAAAATATTTAATAAAATCAATTGATTTACATTTGCAGCCAAGACAAGAATACTTTGAGCAATCAGTATAAGAAACTGAATTTTTGGATCAATACTACCTTTCATCATCTTCTCCTTCATTTCATGTTAGAGAGGAAGCAACGCTTATTGCTTCCCATTACAAATCAAATACTTAATTTACAGGAGAAATAATCCCCGCTTTAATAAAATGCTTTCTTAATAAATGATAACCAAATAAACAGCCCAAGCTAATTGCCATAATTAGCGCCATAATAGAAATGAAAATCCAAAATGGTGTTATCATATATTTTGTATATGCCTCTAACAAAATTCCCTCAATTTGCATAGTAGAAAAGTAATAATCGGCAGAAATTGCCAACATAATGTAATTTGAAAAGCCGTAAAATAAATTATAAATAGTAAAAGCTGCAGTCTGGGCTGTCAATTTACGATATCCTTTAGTTTTTGCCAAAATAAATTCACCAATCAGTGCGCCGATTAATGTAAATGGCAGCACATAAATCGTTCCCATAATCGCATAAAATAAGCCGTTAACTGCACCAAAAATTAACAAAGTTCCTTTTTTCCCTACTTTAAAAGCTATTAATAAGTAAATCGGGCAGGTAAAAAACAGAACAAAGGCTGTTGCATAAGGATATAGCCATAAAAGAAAAGGAACCGTTACCATTGATAAAGTCATCACTATGACAAATTGTACTAAGGTATATAAGCCGATTGTTAAATAATCCTTTGAAGCAAGTGAAGCCGTAGTCTTCTTTTTCATTTGTATACATCTCCTTTATCATTAATAAGCAATCAAACTAGCTTTACTGCTTTTTGATATCAGCTAATTATTACTAAATTTCCAATTTGCGGCTTCATTCTGCATGTCTACCAGCCTATGGTAAAGCTCACACTGTTGATAAAGCTCATCGTGTGTCCCCTGTGCTTTGACTGTTCCTTTGTCCAACACCACGATCCTATCGGCATTCATAATTGTTTTTAAGCGGTGTGCAATGACAACCACTGTTTTATCTTCTACCAGTTTTTTGATTGCCTGTTGAACGCCGGCTTCATTTTCTAAATCTAAAGCAGCTGTTGCTTCATCCAGCAGAATAATTTCTGATTGCTTTAAAAAAGCCCGTGCAATACTGACCCGCTGCTTTTCACCACCGGACAGCGTCGAACCGCCTTCCCCAACTAACGTATCATAGCCATCTGGCAGCTCGCTAATAAACTCATGACAATGCGCTTTTTTTGCAGCTTCCATCACTTCCTCAAAGCTGGCATGTTGATTTCCCACACAAATATTATTTAAAATAGTATCTTTAAAAAGATAAACATCTTGAAAAACCATTGATAAATGGGAATAAAGATTTTCCGGATCAATCATTTTTAAGTTTTTACCACCAATTTCAATGGCTCCTTCGTTCACATCATAAAAACGAGCAAGCAATTTTACGATGGTTGATTTGCCGCTCCCAGAAGGACCTACCAAAGCAGTTAAGGTTTTTGGATGAATGTCTAAATCAATATTTTTCAGTACCGCCTCTTCTTTATAAGCAAAACCCACATTCTTAAATCGAATAGTGTAATCATCGCCCAGTTTTTCACTTCCTTCAACTTCCGGCTGATTGCGAATAGCCATGATTCGTTCGCCGCTGATCAATGCATAACGCATTTCAGTATAATTCATCATTAACGCTGTAAAGGGATCATAAATCCGACTAGCCACAACGATAAAAGCTAAAAAGATAGATTCTGTAATGCTTTTTTGTGCCAATAAATAAGAGCCCATAAAAACTAAAATTGGCAGCCCCATTCTAAGCAGCGAAATAGAAACCATCACAACTGGGCCCAGTACCCCTTCAAGCCGAATCGATTCTTTTCGCAGTGTATTAAATGCTTTTTGAATTCTGGTAAACTGTTCTCCACCTAAAGAGTAAGCTTTAATTTCCTTAATTCCCTGTAAATATTCCTGTAGTCTTGAAGCACTCTCAACCTTTGCTTGAATATGCTGGGCTCCCAGCTTATTCATTAGCATATTAGAACCTTTTATCACTAATAATGCAATGGGCAGCATAGCATATAAGCATATGGTCATTTCCCAGTCAATCAGACAAAGGGAAACAAAAGCAATCCCTAAAAGAATAAGTGCAGATACTGCTTGCGGAACAATATGAGAAACAGCCGTTTCCAATAGCGTGTAATCCCCCAGCATCATTGTTGTGAGATCTCCAGGATCTCGACTGTCTAGAAAGCCCAATGATAATTTACGCAGATGATTCGCCAGTTTTGTGCGACCTTTTTCCGAAACCTCATAAGCAGCAATATACTCTTTATCATACGTAACAGTGGATATAAGGAGTTGAAGCAAAAACCAAACAAAGCTGGCAAAAATCAAATAAAAATATAGTTTTGTATTTAACAACCGATTTTGCTGGTAGGCTTCAAATAATTCAGAAATCCCATAAAAAGCAATGATAGGAGGTATCAGTCTTACAGAGGATTCCAATGTTGCCCAAATAGTAGATTGAACTAAATTTTGGGGTTCTCCAGAAGTAATATTATAAATCATTTTTCGCATCTTACTTTACCTCCCAGTCCTTTGTTTCTTCATTAATAGTCCATAGCCTATAATATAAGGGATTAGTTGAAAGCAATTCTTGATGCGTCCCACTTGCCTGAATTTCCCCTTTATTACAAACAAGGATTTGATCCACATGTTGAATGGTCCATAAACGATGAGCAATAATCAACACTGTTTTCCCTTTGACCAGCTCATTAATTGCCTGTTGAATATATACTTCGTTTTCTGCATCCGCATAAGCTGTCGCCTCATCTAAAACAAGGATTGGCGCATTTTTTAAAAGAGCACGAGCAATGGAAATTCTCTGTGCCTCACCTTTAGATAAATAAACACCGTCTTCTCCAATCTTTGTTGCATAGCCATTAGGTAATTCTTGGATAAATTCATTACAGCGTGCCAGATGAGCCATATACTTAACCTCTTCTAAGCTAGCCTCCTTGTTTCCCATTCGAATATTTTCTTCAATGGTATCATTAAACAAGGTGACATCCTGAAAAACAAAAGAGACTTCATGCATCAATGTGTCAATGGTAACCTCACGGATATCCTTATTCCCAATTTTGATTGTACCTTCTGACGGCTCATAGAATCTCAAAAGCAGCTGTGCAATGGTACTTTTCCCTCCACCGGAAGGTCCTACCAGCGCATTCATTGTATTCGGCTTCAACTCAAAGCTGACTTGTTTCAAAATCTGGTTCCCTTCTGTATAAGCAAAGGAAACATTTTCAAAAGCAATAGTATTATTAAAAAATGTACCCTCTGTTTGGATTTCTTTTACAGGCGATTCAGCAAAAATCTCATCCACCCGCTTAACACCTTCATTTACATTGCTAAAAGTGGCAGCTGCATACATCAACTTCATGAAGGGCCCAGTAGTGCCCGAAGCTAAAATAATGAATAGCATGACAGTCAAAGCTAACGACTTATCCTGAGGGTTTTGACTGATTAAAAAAGCCCCAAAAGGCATTACGAATAAGACAACAGAGGATATTAATGTAGTAAACAGCACATAACCTGAGCGAAATTCTTGTGACCATCCCATTACTAAGGTTCGATAATCTTTGATACTTTGATGAAATCGTTTGAAGTTGTCCACAGACAACCCAAAAATTTTGACTGCCGGCATCGCCCGAACATATTCCACACCATTACTGTTCATCGCTTCTAATGCATCATGATATTCCTTCACCTTGTTTCCCTTCATACTTTGTCCCATAAGATAAGAATACATCCCAACTGCTAAAAAAAGCGGAATCAGGGAAATCAACCCTAAACGCCAATCTATCGTGATCATCAATCCAAGATAAATAAAGGGAAAAATTAAAGCAGAAACAATGTCTGGAATTTGATGAGCAATAAAAGACTCCATCTTCTCAACACACTGATCAATAATCTTCATTAATTGTCCACTGGATTTCTGATTGAAAAAACCCATAGAAAGCTTAGATAAGTGCTGCAAAATATCCATACGAATTTCATATAAAATATCAAAAGCCGCAATATGAGAACACATGGCAGAGGCATAAAGTAGAACCATTCCGGCTAAAACACTTCCCATTGATATCAAACTCCAATGAATAAGACTATTCGCCGAATAGTTTCCCAGCATCAATAATTCGATAATCTTATAAATACAATAAAATGGTATAAATTGTACCATGGTCGCCAATGTTGCTAAAATTCCCGAGATTGACAGCAATCCTTTTTTTTGTTTAATGTATCGGATTAAAACTGATTCGTTTTTCATTCATTTAACTCCTTTCATTTATTTTAACAAAATTTAATTGAGAATGATTCTCATTATCATTTAATCATGTTTAGTAAATATTTTCAAGGATTTTCCATATTTTCTTTCATTTGCATACTCCTTTGCCTGAATATCCAGGAGTAGTTAAAATGAATACTCCAACACAATAATTTGCATTGAAGTATCTACAGCGCTATCTTCTTAGTTTATTTCTTTTCGTCTCTTTAATAATTTTTAATGCTCGTTTACGCGTCTTGATATTCGGACTTTTTAATCGTCGATATGCACTCGATAAATCTGTTTTTTCCATATTTTCCTCCTTATGTGGAAGCTTAAATCCTTATAAATCTGTTTTTTCCATATTTTCCTCCTTATGTGGAAGCTTAAATCCTTATATTTTGCTGATTTCTCAACTAATTTTTTTGAAAAGCCTATAAGTCTATAAACGTTTCCTCACTTAAATTCTGTCCAATGATGATCAGCTCATTCTTATTTTCTTTTGCTTCACAAGTCGTCATATTGAACTAAATAAGCTGATCCATGCCTTGAATGTCCATCTGAAATTCTTACCTGCTATTCGATTACTTTTTTTCTTTATACTATCCTTTCAAGGAGATAGGATGACTTTGCCTATTGTCTCTCAAAGTTTCGTCATAAGAAATTTCAGACTTTGAAACTTTAATAGGTACATCACGGCTTCTTTTTTTGGGAAATTTCCCTTGCTGATATAGGCATTAGCTATCTCTCCTAACTTTTCTATATTACCAACTGGCTTTTTTAACACCTGGAATTTTTCCTTGATGTGCCAATTGTCTAAAGTTGATTCTTGACATACCAAACTTACGCATATAAGCTCTTGGTCTTCCATCAATCCGGTCTCTTAACTTCATTCTATTGGGGTTCGAATCTCTCGGAAGCTTACGCAATGCTTCATAATCCCCCTTCTTTTTTAATTCATATCGCAATGCTGCATAGTGTTCTACTAAATACTTTTGCTTTTCATATTTTGCAACTTTTGATTTCTTAGCCAAGTTCCTTTTCCCTCATTTCTTGATTTCTCTAAAAATCGCTTTTCTTCTTAGCTTTTGAGAATATTTTTTCAACTCTAGTCTGCCAGGCGTATTTCGTTGATTTTTACTTGTGGAATACAAGCGTTCCCCTGTTTCAATACATTCTAAAATAATCGTTTGACGCATTTTCCTCCTCCTTTTCTTTTTAATAGTGAACCAATATTTCCTGAGCAAATTTCCACCCTATTAAGTTAACTGATAATAAGTGGACCAATGATCTGATTATTTCTATAGTTTCTTTTGTTTTTCACGTCCAAAATAAAGACGATAGACCTCCTCTTCTACACCAGTGAGCGTGTGGTCGCTATATTGGATATATCTGAAAGCTCCTGTACATGGGATATATATCTTAAAAGTAATTCTGCCTCTGTTAAAACCATCATTTCTACTTCGCCTTCATCACCCATAATCTTTTTTGTAAGATCATAAACAGGATAAAAGCAGGTGACAATTTGCAGCTTTTCTTCTGAAGCATCCTCCTTGTTTGATGAACAAACACTGACCAAACCGACAACTACCAATAAACTAGAACCTAAAATGAGTTTTTTTCATTTGATTATCCCCCCATTAGGTTACGATTCACCTTCCGCAAATCGTAATCATTACGTTTTAAGTTATTGAATACTATCAAATGAACAACATTCTGTCAAGATTTTTAAAATAAAAAAACTTCTACATCCTAAAATCAGACATAGAAGCTTTCAATAACTAGCTTATTCATTTTAACAAGGAGACGATCACTTTCGCGTTGTGCTATTGCTTCTACCATCCTCGATTTCACTGTAGGAAGATCTTCTGCCAGTCCAATTTCATCTGCCGATTAGATAGCTTCGTACATTCCTTCTAAGGTAAACTCTTCATCAACCAACACCTTTTCAGTATTCTTGTAATTTGCGGCAGCTTCCCACATGTTGTTATTTGTATCGTGTTCATAAGTACCAAAACAAATTTCACGCAATCTCTTATCTTCTGTATAGTTCAAATCATTTTGTCCATCATTATTTAGTAGAACTTCAGTCGTTTCTCTGGCACTACCTGAATCACTTGAATAAGCTGAAGCAAATTGGATATTTTCTTTCTCTAACCCTTTTCCAAGTTGTCCAGCTGCCTCAATACCTCATCAATCAAAGGGCTGTCCGACCAGACTTGTACACGCTCTGCTGTATTAAACATTGTTTTCCCATGAAGGGCTACATAGAGAACCACTTCCTGCGACTCAGTAAAGCTTGAGTTAGCCTAACTGGAGTCTTTGCCATTTTCAGTGCTGGCACAACCTGCAATAGAAAACAATAACATAATCATCATACTTAGCAGAAAGATTGATGCGGAAACTGTTTTTGGATGCATGAAGGCTTGTTTGGGTTTCACCCGTTATCATGTAGGAGGGATGGAGAAGGTTCGGAGAGAATCCGGGATTATCACTTTCGCTTTAAACATGATAAAATTAGCTGCCAGAGCACGGGGAAAAGATAAAGAAAAACGGTAATCGAAATCTTTCAACAGATTTTCGATTACCATTTTTCTTTTTTGATCATTTTAGGACTACTTTTGTCACAGTCCCATTTTCTTATTTAAAAGACTTATCCCATTTAACTTTTCCTTAATTTTAGCTAATTAAGCTATAAATCTAAATTTTTTCTCTTACATATTTTCCAGGCTGACTTCCATCATAATTCAAAATGAACTCTTTTGTCGTATCATATACAGATACTCCATCCGGTCCTAACCATTTCCCTGTATAAAATTCATCGACTATTTCATTTAAATTTATGGAAACTGTACTCAACTTCGAATTTGTACCAAGTATTAATTCTTCAATCCTATTGGAATGAAGAAACATAGCATCCATATTTTTCGCATTCCTTGTATCAAAGTTGCTCATATCTATTTTGGTTACTTTGGTCATTTCTCTAAACATATGAGACATATCTGTTACCTTATCAGTTTTAAAATTACTGACGTCTACTTGTTGCAATTCCTGCATTTCTCTGAACATGCTGTACATACTTGTTACTTTACCTGTTTCAAAATTACTCACATCCAGTTCAGAAAGCTTACGTGCATAGCTGAACATTGCAGCCATATTATTCACATTTTCTGTATTAAAATTGCTGACATCCAATTTTTTTAATTCATAGGTTCTGGCAAACATAGAACCCATATTTGTTACTTTACCAGTATCGAAATGACCTATATCCAACAGTTCAATCTTCTCAAGATAAGCAAACATGGCAAACATATCTCTTACATTACTTGTGTTGAAGTTGCTTACATCTAGACTTGTTAGATTCTTCATGCCATCAAACATTGCACCCATTGATAAAACACTACTTGTATCAAAATGACTCAAGTCTAATTCCGTTAAATTTGTTACGTTATTAAACATCGAGTCCATAAACTGAACTTTGCCAGTATTGAAGCTGCTAAGGTCTAATTCCGTTAAGCGGCTCATCCCCTTAAACATATTGCTCATAGTATAGACATTACTAGTGTCAAAATGGCTTAGATCTAATTTCTTCAATGAAGTGCAGCCACTAAACATAAACTTCATCATTACAACTTCAGAGGTATCCAAAAGCTCAATTCCTTCAATTGCCTCCAGATTAGATAGAGAAGAAAACATATAGCTGCTTCTGGAATTCAATTTTACCGGTGCTGTAAAAACAATCTTCTTAATTTTCAATCCACCTAATAATGAATGGTTTTCTATATCATCTCTGATGTAATGTTCAGAAAAATCTCCAACAGGAAATTCTCCGCCGCTAAAAGCCACTGTTTGACTATCTTTATCCCATACCCATGTAGTTGTACCAAAGGTCCCTTTTGGTTTCTCTGGTGTCACTGTTACAACACAAGAACTTTTTACTTTTCCTGATTTTGTTGAAGCTGTGATTATGGCAGTTCCTTCTTTCAGACCAGTTACTTCTCCTTGAGCATTCACAGATGCTATCGATTCGTCACTTGTTGTCCAAATAACTGTTTTATCTGTCGCTTCTTCTGGAAGCACCGTAACAGTTAACGGAATGTCTTGATTTAGTTCTACTTCAAGAGCTTGAGGTAATTCTATTTTTTCTGCTCTAATTTCATAGTTATCTTCCAAACCAACAAATTTTGTTTCATACTCATGAGTATACCCTTTTCCATCTTTGAGTATTCCTCCAATCTTTACCTTATACAAAACATTTTTTTCAGCAGTAAAATCATTGTTGGGTCTAAAGATTACTGTATTATATCCATCATTCCCATACATATTCTCTCTGACAGTAGCTATTGTTAACTCTCCGCTGTTATCATCATTCTTCATTACAGTTAATTCATTCGTTTCTGTATTTTCAATTGTTACCTTTATATTTTCTGTTAGTCTATAGCCAAAAAGATTAAAATGAACTGTCCAGCGCATATTCTTCTCGTAATCCTGGCCCAGACGGTTTGCATAGGCTTCATCTGCATACGGGTTGTCAGTATTGTACAATTCATATGGAAATAAACCCTCAGCTGGCCAATAAGCAATTGTATCATTACTGTAACGACTGCTCATTGAAGTATAATTTTGAGTTGCATACACACTAGTGTAATACTTAATTCCTGATTCTGGATTTCCATTGGCTATCGCATACCCAAATCCAACACTCGTATTAGCGATTCCAAGCATATGGCTTCGATGCCCGGCATAGGTATTTGTATATCCAAAATCGGTCATAAACGCACGTGTATGATACTCAAGAGACACCTCTTTAAAATGAGAATGAATACTTGAACTATTTGTTGCCTGCTTTGCCTTTTCCCAAAAACTATCAGGCATATCTTCTGGTTTCTTCGAATCATCAAGTCCGTGTTTTTGCAATAGTGCCGCCGCCATCCCTACAGCCCCATATTGGGAAGTTTCAAAGTCAGACTGAGAATACGGAATCTCGGAAACTCCTGCCAGCTTACGCATGAAATTTAGATTTCTTGTAGCATTCTCTGTTGTCTGAACTTTGAAAGTCCCTAGTGTATAAACCCCATCCTGAAGAACTGGTAATTCAATAAATTTCTCTATTGAAACAGCATCATTTTGAATCTCACGGTATTCATCACGCATACTGATAATATTATTATACTCTTCTAATGACACAGGATATACATTTTCATTTGTTTGAGTCGAAACAGCAGATACAGCATTTTTATTCAAAACTGACTGTTGTTCTACCGCTTGAGCAGATACGGCTGATAATGTACTCAGTATCATTAAAGAGCTAATCCCCAAAAATAATTTTTTTTTCATTTTTCTCCCCACTTCTTTCTTATTTTAACCCCATTTATGACAACTACATGAAAACAATCTTAACGGCAAAAACACCTACCTTTCCAATATTTGTTGAATAAGCCTTACGCATATTAACCTATTTCAAAAATAATTATACAGTATAAATAGATAGAATAGTAGCAGGTATAGAATAATAATCATCCTAATTTTCATCATTCAAAATACACAATTTTTCTCCCAAGCCTGTAGCCAACTTTCACCACTTAGTTATTGCTCATGAAGGACTCAATCGAGTAGGAGGGGAGCGATTAGTTCACTCACCGACCTCTCAAACCACCATGCGTCAGACTGTATGGTCCTAAGTCAAGAATTGGGACAAGTTAAAATGAGAACGCCCTCTGCTTTTAGCTAATGAGTCGACATTTCCTTTTCTCGGCTTGTTCATACACCGTTTCAAATTCATTTGGGGACAGATAATTGCAATAGCTGTGGATTCGAACTGTATTGTAGAATGTTTCAATGTATTCAAAAATCATATGGTAGGCATGAGTGAAATTTTTGAGAGTAAAACGATTTAACCATTCCCGTTTAATCAGAGCATGAAAGGACTCGATACACGCATTCTCCCATGGTGCAGCCTTGGCTAAGCAGCTCAGTTGTATATCAGCTGTGACGCGTTGGTATTCTTTGGAAATATACTGGCTCCCCCGGTCACTGTGTAAAACCAACGGCAGAAAAATGTGCCGACCTTTCTTGGCCTTTTTGACAGTATCCACCACGCAGGAAACCTCCAACGTATCCGTCACGTTCCAGGCAATGATTTTACGGGAAAAAAAATCCATGACACTGGTTAGATAGACAAAGCCAGTCCCTGTCCAAACATACCTGATATCCGTACACCAAATCGCATTGGGACGCTCTGGGTTGAAGTCTTCTTCTAAAATAGTTTGAAGTTTACTAGAGAAATCAGTGGGTTTCGTTGTAACCGTCCAAGGTTTGACCCACTGAGCCCGGATACTTTCCTGACGCATATAATTACCTACCGTGCGTTGCGCAATGATTTCTCCATCTTTGCGCAACTCTTTCGTAATCTTAGGAGCACCGTAGTTTTCTTTAGACACGTGGTAGAGTATTCGAATTTTCTTCTTGACCTGTTCCTTGCGTTTTTGGCAGGCGGATGGCTGGGGATTCAACCAAGCATAGTAACCGGATCGGGAGACACCTAAGACTGCCAACATTCCAGAGATGGAGGGACGGCGCTCCTACTTTGATTCTGCCTCCATCTTAATCAGAAACGCTCTGATAAAGTGTCTCTGTCAGTTTCCCAGAATGTTGATGGCTTTTTTTAGGACATCCAGTACCTCTTCTGTATTCCGTAGCTGACATTTGAGACGGGCATTTTCTTTGGCTAAATCCGAGCTGTAGTTGCCAGAACCTCTAGGGTGAATGACTCTGGATTCTCGTAGTTCTTTTTTCCAGCGGGAGAGGGTTTGGTAACTGACGCCCAGATTCTTGGCACATCCCTTCAACCCCAGATTTTTATGCTCCGAATAATACTGAACTGCAGCCAATTTAAACTGCTTATCATACGGCTTGACCATGATGAGTTCCTCCTTCTTTCTGGTACTTCAAGTGTACCATGCGGTCAGAGTATTCTCATTTTGCCTTGTCCTAACTCTATGCTAACATCAGGTGAAACAATATTCTGAAGTTAAAATCGATGACGATACGATCCTCACGGCTCGTCAGATTAAACAACTTCAGAAAAGAAATCTCCAATTGGAGGAAGAAAATCTAATCCTAAAAAAAAAGCGATTGCCATATTCACGCCACACTCAACAAACGATTAAGCGCGATTCGTATCCTACGACATGAGCACTCTGTTGTCACTCTCTGCAGGGTTCTTAAAGTCAATCGCTCGACTTACTACAAACGTTTTTCTGGAAAAATAGCTCCTAGAATAGCAGAGAATCAACAATTAGGAACGATCATTTTAGAAATCTATACGACTTCTAAAAAACGAATAGGTCCTGCAAAAGTAAGACGTATGCTTCTACGTGACTTGGCATTTCTATGTATTGGTCGAGTCTATCGTTTAATGAGTACCATGAATTCACCTAAAATGTCTACAGTGAAACCTGTCTTTAAAACGACCAAAAGTCAGGTTTCTTTGAAGCGCCCAAACTATTTAAAACAAGCTTTTAATCCTCCAACACCGGATCAAGTATGGACTAGTGACTTTTCTTATATTCCTATTTGGGAAAAATCTTTTGTTTACCTTTGCGTGATTCTAGATCTATTTTCCAGAAAAGTCATTGCTTGGACTGTCAGCAAAAAAATAGATACTGCTTTGGCTATTACAATAATAGAAAAAGCCATTCAAACTAGGAAGCTCAAGACTTCTGTTCTTTTTCACACAGATCAAGGTTCTCAGTATACTTCTTTTGAATTCAGACAATATTTAGAGGATCATTCTATTGTTCAGTCATTATCGAAACCTGGTTATCCTTGAGACAATACTGTCACAGAAGCTTTTTTCAAATATATGAAAAAAGAGGAACTCAACAGAAGAGTTTTTTTCTTCTCTCAAAGAAGTACAACTGGCATACTTTGAGTACATCGAAGGATTCTATAACTCCCAACACCCTCACGGCACCCTAAATATGCTTACACCAAATGAAATGGAGAATAAATACTTTGATTCTCACTAGGTATTTGCTCTTTTGTGTCTACTTTATTGACATTTATCCATTTACAGTAGGCATCAAATTGGTGTTGTATAGAAATTTCATTAGAGTTTTGTTTCATAATAAATATGCTCCTTTTTCCCCTTTCCACTAATACAACGATCAGAGAGTGCCTATTTTTCGAAAAAACTAGAAAAAAATAAAAGACACGTAGTTTTTTTATCTACGTGTCTTCCATTGACTACAGGTTATCATTTCTCAAAACGTATTTAGCTTTTTATTGATTAATTCGTTTCATGTTGTCTACATTACCTAATTAAGACTTTCTTATTAGAAGCATCAATCCCGCAATAATACCTAAAACTTCAGGAATTACCCACAATAATGTTAAAAGAAAAAATGGAATAATAGATAAAATGAGTAAACTAATACCATAGACCACTGTTTTTAGATTTTTTCTTATTAAAAAACCTATTATGAAAATAGTTATCGAAAAAACTAAGGCAATTCCTGCAAATAAAGCAACATTTCCACTTAGATTAACTAACATATCTATATCCTTACTGGTTAGTTCTGTAGTATTTAAAGTAGTTGAATCAATAGAAGATAGAAATATACCACCCAACAATGCTAAAAGACTACATAAAATCCCTGTTATTCCACTAATTAAAATCAAAATAAACTCTGCTTTTCTCTTATTCATTGAATTCCCTCCAAATTAAGCGTTTTAGAATTAGAAATTTTTTCTCCATAGTTAATAGCTTCTAATGAATGAATAATAACCACTGAAGTATTAGAAAAATAATCCCCAACATGTTGTTTCTTAGATGTGAAAGCAGCCACCAAATACCCAATTTGAAATACAAAGTTTTTTAATATAAACCTGCATACACACTCACGAATAAAGACAGTTTGCCAACTTAGCTCTTTTTCTTCAAAGCTCACTACTCTTATCCCAAAAATCATCTTCCCAATTGTTTGTCCTGAATTCAGCTTAGTCAAAAGTACAAAATAGGTTAAATAAATGGCTACTGACGCTATACCATAAAAAGTAATAATAGATTTGTCAGATTCCAATCCCATGATTTTGTAAAAGAGACCTATAGTAGCATGGGTGATAATACTAATACAAATTAAATCAATAAGAAAAGCAAAAAATCGTAACCAAAATCCCGCAAATACATAGTTAGGTAAATTTTCAACACCACTCTTCTTATTCATTTTATAGCCCCCCATAGTAATACATTGGTTTTGGAGTATCAGAAAATCCAAGTTTTTCAAAAACTGAAATTACACGATCTGATGTAGTCGCCTTTAGTCCTTGCCATTCAGCAATCTTATTACCTAACCAAGAAGAAGCAAAGCCAGTTGTGTCATTTTTATATTCTATAACCGTCGCATCAGTTAATTTCTTTTCTTTTTTTAGAGCATCTAATGCATCTTCAGAGTAACCAATTTGATCCACCAACCCATTTTCTACTGCTTGGTTACCATCATAAATTCTTCCATCCGCAAGTTCTTTTACTGCATTCGTATCCATATTTCTTCCTTTTGCTACAACATTGACAAAGCGATTATAAGCACTCATCACAAATTCCTGTATAACTTTATTCTCTTCCTCTGAAGGTTTGTGTTGAGGTGACATCATATCTTTTAATGCACCGCTTTTGTACGTCGCATCAGTTACGCCAAGTTTTTCTAATAAGCCAGAATAATTTAAACCAGAGATAATGACACCAATTGATCCAGTTGTTGTTTCTTCCGTAGCAAATATTTTATCTGATCCAGCAGAAATGTAATAACCGCCACTTGCTGCTATATTTTTAAATACAGTATAGATAGGAATATCTAGCTTTTTAATTTTTGCCATTTCTTTAGCAATCTCAGCACTTTCATATACCCCTCCCCCAGGTGAATTTACTTCTAATAACACTCCCTTAACCGTTTTGTCTTCTTGAATCTTCTTTAGCTGTGTTAAAAAAATCTGATGGTTATATTGTTCCTTACTAAAAAGATTGCTTTCACCTGTATCTGAAATAACTCCATCGACGGATAGTTTGATAATCTTTTTATTTGACGCTCCTTCTTCTAACGTTTCTTCTGTGATTTCGTTAGATCCGTAAAAAATCTTATTTATTCCTGTTAAGGTTGTATTTGACGCTTCCTCTTTATCTTTTCCTGGAATTAGCGCAATGATAATGGATAGTAACAATAATCCGCACGCTATTCCCACAGCAATCCATCTTCTTTTATTCATGTAAACTCCTCCTGTGTTCTTAGTGAAAATAATTATTTTTTATTTAGAAACACATCGACAATTTGTTGCCAATATACTTTTTCTCCTACAATTAAAGACAACTCTCCAGTTAATCCATAACGAAACGGTATTGATTGAATTGTTTTTAAGGATCCTTTTACTGTATAAAATGCACCTTTCTCAGTTACAATAGAATTTTCTGAAATTTCATCCAAAGTTCCATCGATCGTAATCGGAGCAACACCTTTTTGATCCAAATTAAAATGAACTTTCATACCTTCTTTAATATAGGTACTTTCATTCGCAGGTAAAAATGCTGTAAATATCATTTTTGATTTTTCGTGGACTGGATAAATTTCTGCAAGCACTGTTCCTTTGGCTAGTTCTGTTTGTCCTTTTGTATCTTCATTTAAATGAATCGTTCCAGATACAGACGCTTTTAGTACTCCTTGTGAAAGTTGATCGTCCAAACTCTTGATAACAGACTGGTTCTTTTCTTGTTTTTCATTTAGCTCTGTAAGTGTTTGTTTTACAGTTGTTATTACTTGTTCTATCTCTTGCTTTCCTTTTTCAGATTGACTCTTTCGGTCATTCTCAGAAGTAGTTGGTTTAACTAATTTAGCTTTTTCTAACTGATACTGTTCTATTTCTTTTTTTAGTTGCTCAATTTGTTCATTTATGCTCGCTGAAATTGTCTGTTTTACTTGATTTTTTTGCTCATCAGAAACATTATTTAGTTGCTGCTGCCAATTCTCATAGTTTGACATCATTTCTTCTGAGAATCCTTTTAATGATTGATTATTACTCCAAGCTACCTGCACTTGTTGCCATTCTTGTAATTTACTATCTGAACTCTCAATTTGTTTTTCTAGTTGTCTATTTGTCTTTTCGTATACTTCTAATTGCTTTTGATCATTTAATTCACTTTGCTTCAAAGCGTAGCGAATTGATTCTTTTTCTGACAATATGCTTTTTACTTGATTACTGTAGCCAAAACTATCATCCGTTGAAAATAAATTTTCTCCTTTACTTATACTTTCAATAAATAGCTGAGCCATCTTTATTTGTTGAGTAATACGTTGATTTTCTTGTTCTATCTGAGTCTTTTCATTCTCTATTAAAGAACAATCAAATCTAACCAACACATCGCCCTTATGAACAAATTGATTTTCTTTTAAGAAGTTTTCCATTATTTTAGCTTCTAATGGCACTTGTAACTTCTCTATTTTTTCAGGGCTCAATTGAGCCGTTGTCCGAATAACAACCTCTTTTTTAGCAAAGGTTAAAAACAATCCAATAGTACATAAAAAAAGAATTACAGGATATAACACCCAACGGTAGAAGCTATGATGTTGCTTAGTATAGATACTAGAATGTTCTAACCAATTATTATTCTGCATAAATCGCTTACCTCTCCTAGATTTCCCATAATTTTTGATAGATACCCTCAGCAAAACGAAGTTCATCGTGCGTTCCTTTTTCCACCAAACAGCCTTCATGGAGAACTAAAATTTGATCACATGCTTTTGCTATTGGTAAATGATGCGCAATAAAAATAATAGTTTTTTCTTTTAAATTGAGTAGATAATTCATAATTGTATGTTCTAACAAAGTATCTAATCCACTAGTTGCTTCATCTAGAATTAATATATCTGGATCTTTTAATAAAGCCCGTGCTATGGCTAATCGTTGCCTTTGTCCTCCTGAAAGGTTATTTCCACCTTCTTCCAACAATGTCTCGTAACGTAATGGCTGTTGATTAATAAATTCATTTAGTTGTACTACCTCACAAACCTCTATTATTCGTTCGAAGCTTGGTGGGCTATCTAAACCGAATATAAGGTTCTCAATGATTGTTCCACTAAAGAAAAATGACTCTTGAGGCAGATATGTCACTCGATCACGCAATATCTGAAAAGGAATGTCTAAGTGATTAATGTCTCCATAATGGATCGATCCTTCTGTTGCTTCATAAAAACGAACAAATAACTTTGCAAGGGTTGATTTTCCTGAACCACTAACTCCAACTATAGCCATTTTACTGTGCGAAGGAATTGTACATGAAATTTCGTTCAACATGGGTACCTTCATGCTATACGAGAATGAAACGTCTTTTACAGTAATATCTTGTTGAAATAATTGTTCAGAAATCATATATTCAAAAGACTGGTTCGATTGTTCTGGATCAATCGCAAAAATTTCATTTAAACGATTATTTGCAACTTGAGCCGTTTGCATTTTCACTTGTAAATTAATAATGTTTTGTAAAGGATCTGTGAAAAAAACTAGTAAGGCATTGTATGTGATAAGTTGCCCTAGACTAATCTTATTATCCATAACGAAATAAGAACCTAACCATAAAATTAATGCACTGCTGATTAATTGAATCAAATGTTTAATTCCTTGTTGAATGTTATCAAGCGTAACCGTACGAAATGATTTTTTCATTAATTTGACAAATTCATGGTCTACACGGTTATATACTTTCTCTTCACCGCTATATGCTTTAATTGTTTCTATTCCTTTAAGACTTTCTATGATACTAGAATTTACAGTTGCACCGGCTGCCATTTCTTCCCTGTTCGATTTTTCATAGCTTTTCACGAAAGCCAATATTGCAACTAAATAAAAAGGCAACGAGCATAGAGTGATTAAAAACAACGTACTATTCTGAATAGCTAAGGTAATCCCAACAAGCAACACCATACCGATATCTAAAAATATTGATAACATTGCACTTGCTAAAGCATCAATAATCTTACTGGCATCAAGAAAACGAGAAATAATTTCCCCTGATTTTCTCGTAGCAAAAAAATTCATTGGTAAAGTTAACACATGTTTGAAATACTGAAGCATAATTGCCATACTCATTCGCTGTCCTAAAATAATAAGAAGATAACTTCGGCTGTATTCAAACAATCCCCGAAATAAATAGACAGCGATCAATCCAATGGAAATTATATTTAAGGTAGAACGAGCTTGATTAGGAATGAAGAAATCAAGTATACCTTGAAAATAGTATGAGCTCCCTATCCCAAAAAACGTAATGAAAATCGACGCTAAAACGATATGGAATACTAATCCTTTTTGTTTCCAAATTATAGGCAAAAAGGAACTTAATCCAGCTACTTTTTCTTTAATAGGCATATAGGTTTCTCTAGGGATAGGTATCAAAAGAATACCTGTCCATTCTTTTTCAAACTCTTCAATCATTTTTCTATTTTTTCCATTCGCAGGATCTGCAATCCATAGTACATTTCCCTTCGTTTTATAAATTACAACATAGTGCATATAGCTATTATCAACCAATATATGTGCAATTAATGGTAAGATAAGATCTCTTTCCTTCCAGATCTTACTATCACCTTGAATAGCCATACAATCAAAAGATAATGTTTCAAATGTCTTTTTCAAACCAAATGCTGAAGTCCCCTCTAAATCTGTCCCAGATAGATCCCTTAATTTATGAATCGGAATATCAGATTTAAAATATTTTAAAATCATCGAAAGGCAGGCAACACCACAATCTTTTTCATCTTGTTGGTGCACAAAAGGAAATGATTTTATCACTTATCTAACACAACTCCTTCTAAAAAATTTTTTTAGAAAAATCCTCAATATAGCTTAAATGCGGTAAAAATATTGTCTCATGATTCAACAAAAAATTTGAAAACAGTTCTTGAACACCACCTTTTTCATTCTTGAATTAAATTTATTTAGCATTTTAACTATTCAAGAATAAATTTAATAAGGTTCAGGAAGATTTTTACTGTATACAAATGAACTATAGTATTGTTTACTAGTACCAAAAATAATTAAAAAGGAGCGTGTTTAAACATGCAAAATGTTAAAGAACTAAGTACTGTTGAAATGCAACAAACTATTGGTGGTGGACAATGGAGCAAGGGAAAATACTTAAATACATGTGTTGCTGGTGCCTATGGCGCGGCTATAACTGGCACTGTAAAGAATTGGAAATTAGGACCTTTTGCATTAGTTGGTGGCTTAGGTGCCGAAATAAGTCATATGTCAAAAAATGGTTGCTTCAATCGAAATGGAGGATAATTTTGAGTAAGGAGGCAAGGAAAAATTTATGAATAAAATCTATCTTCGTATACGAGAAATTTTATTCAACTTCTTTTTTACAGTTGGAATAATCTATTTTTTCGGCAATTTATCTGGCTATCCATGGAAACTAAATCTTATAATCTTATTTTCAGTGATAGTAAGTCTTATTACATTTTTTATAGAAAAATATAGAGACAAGTAGCATAAATCAAGAAAACAAAATTAGAGGTGCTTATTTATGAAGAATGTTAAGCAAATTTCTAATCAAAAATTGAAACAAATTTTTGGTGGATTCTGGGCTGATGCACTTACTGGACTTCTTGGAGATTAGCCACTTCGCCAACTCCCAAAGAGTTAAACGGAGAAAAGACTAAAAATTTCAAAGCTCATAGCTGCGGTCCATATGGACAAGATGGAACTCCGAATTCTTGTAATCCATAGTAAACAAAGCAAAAAAGAAAATATTTTATGAAAACTTTATATAAAGGAAAACCAGCTGATATATGGTAGATTAGTAAGTCGAGTGAACAACCTACATGGGTAAAAGAAGCATTTTTAAAGATTTACCTTTTCTGGTCTGATAATAGACTAAAAATTTTAATAACTGCTTTAAAATCCATCGACTAAAGAAAATCTAAAAATTGGAGCTGTAAACACTATTGGAGGAGAATTTAGTGGATACGCTATGTATTCTATGGAGGATATAGGAGATTTTTTAGACATAACTAATCACAAACTAGTTTCAAAAAAATACTTTCAGAAGCATTCCCAAATTTCAAGAACAAGTTAGCCACTTTTCGAAATAAGTGAAAAATGTCTGTTATCTCTACGTTCCGTTGTTGATTTGATTGTGAGTTGGTGTGTGGTAGTCTGATCAGGACAGTCTGGTATCCGCCAGACTTCCCAGACTTAAGCCACATTCCAAGAGGCTCACTGTCAAATCAACTCACAACTATAAAAGCTTCTTGTTCAAATTGTTGTCTGGGGGGTTGATACCCTAAAATTCTTCTTGGTAAGTCATTCATACCATCTTCTATCCGTTGAATGTCTTTACGCCCATACTGTTCCAGGCTCTCATACTTTGGGATCTTTCGGCGAATCATGCGATTATGATTCTCATTCGTCCCTCGTTCACAAGAAGTATAGGGGTGCGTAAAATAGACTTCACAGTAACCTTTCAATGTGGCAGCCAGTGTGGTGAACTCTGAACCATTGTCTGAAGTAATTGTTTTGAAGAGTCGTTTGAAGGAACGGCTGCCGTACTCTTTGATTAGCTGTCGGATACCATAGGCCACAGAGTCAGCGTCTTTACCGTCAATGAGCCGGATGATCTCAAAACGACTTTTGCGCTCAGTTAACGTAAGCAGAGTCGTTTCAGCCCCTCCACGCTTTCCGATGACTGTATCGATTTCAAAATGACCGAACTCTTGACGCTCTTCAATGTGGGCAGGCCGTTCTTCAATACTTTGACCCAACACTTTCTTATTTTTACGGGTGTATTTCTTGGTACGTTTTCGGCTGACCTGACAGTTTAAATCGATGTTTCTGACTTCTAAAAGCTGGGCATCAATGTACTTGTATAAGGTGGTTGTACAAACCATCTCTTCAGGAGAAAACAGTCCGGTACGTTTGGTGGTGCCGACAACGACATCCGGTGCATAGTCCGCCGTTTTGAACAACTTAACGAAGTAGGCTAAAAAAGATCGTACTTGGACAAATTTGCAGGGACGGTGGCAGTTCTGTCGCTTGATTTCATAGCGGTTCTGAGCGAATTCCGGGTCGTACTTCATAGAGAAGTGCTTAATCCCATTGACTTTGCGCACCTGTTCAACCGTTCCACGAGCAAGTTCGTTACTGATGGTCTGCCGATTAACACCGATTCGACGAGCTATTTCACCATGAGAAAGAGCTTCTTCCAGCCAGCCGGCGATTTTTCCCCGTTCAATGGAAGTTAGGTGTTTTCCTTTCCTGCGTTCTATAGTAGAATGTGTATAAGTCATAGTGAAAAGTCTCCTTATTGATTGGTGTTGGAACCTCAATAATACACGATTTTTCACTAGGATGTTTTTTTATTTTTTAGGTGGCTAACTTGATTATAAAATTTGCGTTTCAGAAGCATTATAAAATAATCTAATTCAGTGAATAGTAAATCTACAAATTCCCAATACTATTTTTATAAGGAAGTTGTGACAATGCTTCTCCATGCGACGAGTAACCGCAGGAGCAGAAGTGTGCTGTCTCAAGAACCAGGTAGGTATCATGCATCATCTACTCTGACAAGTCAATCATAGTGATTTATTTCCAGAACTGCTGTCTCTACGAGTCTAACGATTCTCGAGACAAAACATTACGCTGTAGCCGTTTTTCTGCGTCTACGGTTCTCACTACACTACACTTCCTTTCGATCTCATCAATTTCTAAACGGCAGAGCCATTAAGAATTGAAGGACTTCGTTCCGATCCTCGAAGCATGGAGGGGCTTTGCTCCTACGCTTCTTCGAATGCTCGTCGCATGTCTGGGCGGCATGCAGGAACTTGCTCCTACGGGTTATCCGAATTAGGTGTAAAAGACATTGTTTGCCAACCACCTCCAGAAACTTATTGTATTTCTTTAATAGTCAACCCCTTAACATTTTGCATGTTTAAACACGCTCCTTTAAATAATATTTTACCAGGGTGTTACTGTAACATACGTATTTGGTTAACAGTAAAGTCTTTCCTGAACCCTAAGATTTTCTTCCTAAACAAGTTATCTGGTTAAAATGCCTCGTTCAGGAATACCTTCCATTTTAAATTTAAAACTATGACATACTACATTCATTATTAAAGAGAGAATGTTGACTATGAAACAACAATCAATAAAAAAAAAGCCACTGTATTCTGAAAAACTTAAAATGATAAAAGGCGAAAGAAAAACTGTGAAGCGCCCACATGGTTAGGATTAGTGACTACTTACACAGTTAATATTATATTCTCGGTTACTTCAAGGTTTATATTAAACTCGCCTAACAGTAGATTTTTATTTCTGTACTCCATATCTCCTATCCCTGAAGAAAAATTACTACACAGTATTTTCCTTCAACTTCTCCTTAATTTTTTGCGCTTTCCCTAAAGAAAAGTTTCTGACCAACTCTGAATCAAAATATAGTGAACGTTTTTTAAAATCTATTTCTTTAACGTTAAAGATATTTACTAAACACGCTCGACTAATTCTTGTTAACATAGGATATTTCTTTTCAAACTCACTAATTTTTCCATAAAATTCGTACTGCCCTTCTTTAGTACACAATGACAATCTATGTGGTAATTTTGAAGCTTCTACAAAATAAATTTCATTTATATCAAAAGTAAATGTTTGAGAACCTATGGAAAAAACAAATGCTTGATTCGTAACCTGTTTTGTCGCATCTATCCTTTTTTGAGCTAATAACAATAACTCAACAATCTCGTTTCGATACTCATCTAGTGTTTGATCTTTTGTTACAAATCCTAACGTTTCAACTCTTCTTTTTATCGTTACGGGTAACATCTCATCATGTGTAGTTGTAAAAATGATTTTTGCTTGAACATCATATTTTCTGATTACTTCTGCTAATTCTATACCATCAATTTCATGATTTAAATCAATATCTAAAAAATATATTCCTTGCTTTGGTCGGAATTGTTTGAGATATTTCTTAACTTCTAACGGACTTTGCGTTTTCAATACTATCTTAAATACTTCATCGTGAAAAAGAATGAAATTATCAATAATTCGTTCTAACTGATTTAATTGTACAATTTGATCTTCACATAATATTATTGGATAACTCATAGATCCTCCTTCCCTCAAAATAACAAAATAACTTGAGTAGCAAATTGATACGGATCGTTTTGATAGTTCACAAACATATTGGGATTCTTTTTATTGATTTCCTCTATACTAGATAATCCTAACCCTTGATGTCCCTTTTTTGTTGTTATTCCTTTTTTCATTAGAGTATCTATAGAGAGTAGTAACTCTTTACAACTATTCGATATCGAAATTTCTATCTGTTTATCATCTCGGTAAATAGCCAGAGACAGTTCTCTATCTTGACTCTCTGTAGATGCTTCAATTGCATTATCAAGAATAATTCCAAGTACCCTAATACAGTCGAATATTGGAACAGGAACTTCAACAATAGTACTTGGACATTCGAATTTACAACAAATTTTATTATTATTTGCTTGGTATAGCTTCGCTATAAACAAACTTTTCAAATAATCATTTTTTATATTCTTTAAATAACGATATTCAAACTTATTGGTTAGATAATAATTAGAATAGATTTCTAATTCTTTTATTTCCTTTTCTAATAGTGAATCATGATTTTGATTGGCAATTTCCTTTAAACTCAACAATAGATTTTTATAGTCATGTCTAAATTTAGCAAATTTTTCTTGGTCTTTTTCCAGTGAGTCAGTATATTTTTTCAGATAAACCAATTCTTTTCTTTTCAATTGCTGTTCATATTGTTCTCGTTGCCTAATGGTTATTCTAATAAATAAAAACAGAACAACAAACATTTGAATGATTAAAAATACTAAGACACCAAACACAAAATGATCAAATACTTGATATTGATGAGCAACATATGAAACAAATAAACCAATTGTAAGTAAATAAATCATGAATATAGCAGTAATCTTAGAACTGTACTGTTCAACAATCTTGCTTATATCTAATTTCCTGTATAGAAAAATAAAAATCAATAATAATAAACAATCGAGCATTATTTGAAACAAAACATAGCCATATCCCTTTATTCCTTCAAATGAAAATATAGAGGTCATAGTTAATGAACTAACTAGGGATATAGAATCATAGGTAAGCATACACAAAAGTAATTTATTCAAAAGTACTATATTACTTTTATTTTTTTCTTTTAATATAAAGTAACCTCCAATTATAGGTAGAACTTCAGAAATATCAGTAAATAATTCAACAAAAAAAGTAAGAGGTAACAATAAGCACATAAGCAAGTATTTTTTCTTATTAAGACTGGGATCAATCATATAGTACAAAAGAAAAAAGAAACAATTGCCCACAAACATTCTCAATAAGTAAGCCTTTGTATCGATAGTAATCAAGAGAACACCTCCTGATCATAGAATAACATAAAAAATTATTAACTACACTTTTTAAATAGTGTAAAGACACACTGTGCTAAATTTGACATTGGTATTCCTTGCTTTCCAGATTTATTCCCTCCTTTAATTTTTTTTAGCTCTTGATCTGAACACTGTTTAGTATTCAGTCTATTTTTTTTATCCATTATAATTCCCCCTAAAAAATATAAATACCTTTTATAGCGCTGATTCAATATACCTATTTTTCTAATTAAAAAATTTTGAGACAGCTTTAATATTATTAGTACAATTAAAACTGAGATTTATCTCCATAATCTGCTCGATATACACCATTTATACCAGCAGTTCTTCCGATTTTTCTCAAATTTTTTATTAATTCCTTTTGATATTCAGTAAATCTTATTTTATTAGTATAAGCAGTAAAGTATAAATAATTTACCAATCTATTTATTAAAGGACTGGGATCTAATTCATATTTTTGTTTTTCTAATTTTAAATATACCTTTTTTAAAACCTCAAGAATATCAGAATATTTAGGATCTTTACTTATCGAGAGTTCATTATATAATTCATGAACAAGTTATTTAGCATTTTTTTTATTTTAGCACTTCCCTGGAATTGCTCCACCTAAAAAACCACCTATGGACATTCCTGCAATACAAGTAGTTGCCTTGACCCAATCGACTGTACATTTATTTTTAGCGCAATAAACTCCATTTCCATAGTACTTTCCACTATGAGTTGTTCTTCCATAGATAAGTTGTGTCTCTTTAATAGACGATGGTTTTAAATGTTTCATAATCTAATCACTCCTAAATTAATGTTTTTAGGCCATCATTTTAGCATTCATTAGAATTCAAAAAACAATTCCTTCTTGAAACACAGTAAAATAATTCCTGAATAAAAAATTTAAACATTTTTAAGTATATAAACTAGATATATTCTTCTACATTTTTTCAAAACGCACTTCGTACATAATAAACCTTAATTGCATCAATCTTTTTCACCTGTTGATCCATCTTAAGTTGAATCAACATAAAACGAGTCACATCATTTGTTTTTTCTTCTCCAAACAACAAGTAATGATCGGGTTAATTCATATCTTGTGTCACATAATGAATACGACCACTTGTGCATGTATGCTAATAAAGTAGACAGCTTTTTTGCTATACTATTAATAAATTAGACACTATTTAAGAAAGGACTTTTGATCATGGTAGACAAACGTAAAACAAAGCGAAAGTTTGACGAGGAATTTAAAAAATCAATCGTAAAACTTTATGAAAGTGGAAAATCACAAAACGTATTAGCTAAAGAATATGGTATTGCCCTATCTTCTGTCGCTCGATGGGTGAAACAATATTCTGAAGTTAAAATCGATGACGATACGATCCTCACGGCTCGTCAGATTAAACAACTTCAGAAAAGAAATCTCCAATTGGAGGAAGAAAATCTAATCCTAAAAAAAAGCGATTGCCATATTCACGCCACACTCAACAAACGATTAAGCGCGATTCGTATTCTATGACATGAGCACTCTGTTGTCACTCTCTGCAGGGTTCTTAAAGTCAATCGCTCGACTTACTACAAACGTTTTTCTGGAAAAATAGCTCCTAGAATAGCAGAGAATCAATAATTAAGAACGATCATTTTAGAAATCTATACGACTTCTAAAAAACGAGTAGGTCCTGCAAAAGTAAGACGTATGCTTCTACGTGACTATGGCATTTCTATTAAGTATTGGTCGAGTCTATCGTTTAATGAGTACCATGAATTTACCTGAAATGTCTACAGTGAAACCTATCTTTAAAACGACCAAAAGTCAGGTTTCTTTGAAGCGCCCAAACTATTTAAAACAAGCTTTTAATCCTCCAGCACCGAATCAAGTATGGACTAGTGACTTTTCTTATATTCCTATTTGGGAAAAATCTTTTGTTTACCTTTGCGTGATTCTAGATCTATTTTCCAGAAAAGTCATTGCTTGGACTGTCAGCAAAAAAATAGATACTGCTTTGGCTATTACAATAATAGAAAAAGCCATTCAAACTAGGAAGCTCAAGACTTCTGTTCTTTTTCACACAGATCAAGGTTCTCAGTATACTTCTTTTGAATTCAGACAATATTTAGAGGATCATTCTATTGTTCAGTCATTATCGAAACCTGGTTATCCTTGAGACAATACTGTCACAGAAGCTTTTTTCAAATATATGAAAAAAGAGGAACTCAACAGAAGAGTTTTTTTCTTCTCTCAAAGAAGTACAACTGGCATACTTTGAGTACATCGAAGGATTCTATAACTCCCAACGCCCTCACGGCACCCTAAATATGCTTACACCAAATGAAATGGAGGATAAATACTTTGATTCTCACTAGGTATTTGCTCTTTTTGTGTCTACTTTATTGACATTTGTTCAGTTTTCAGACAATCGAGTAGAGGGGAAAGTTAGCTAACTTTCCGCCCCTCTCACAACACCGTACGAACGGTTCGCGTATACGGCGTTTCAATTTATATTTCAGTGTGTACTTTTAGATAATGTCCAAGAGCAGACGGTATTCCTCTCTGCTCAAGCCGTTTATTTGAGAGTGCTCGTTGAACAACTTTGGATAACCCAATGTAGCGATACCCTTTTCGACAATAGGTGAGCCCTTTGGCCTCTTCCTCTGGAATCCCCAGTTGAACGAGTGATCGAATGCGTTTACCATTATTCTTCCACTGTTTCCAGATAATAACACGGAGCCTCGAGCAGAGTTTTTGGTCAATTTCTACCAATTTACCTTTCATCTTCGCGATACGGAAATAATTCACCCAACCTCTTATCACCTGATTCAGTTTGGTGATTCTCTCATCCAACGAAACGCTCCAGTTTCTCTTCGTTAGTTTTCTGAGTTTTCGTTGAAGCTTCTTGATTGAATCCTTATGAGGTCTACTCTGATACTTCTTGGTGTTTGTATCAAAGTAGAAGCCAAATCCAAGGAACTTGGTCCTGTTGGGGCGGGAGATTCTGCTTTTCTCGGCATTCACTTTCAGTCCCAGTTTCTTTTCAATAAAGTGTGTCATTGAGTTCAATACTCGTGTTGCCGCTTTCTCACTCTTAACGAAAATCAAACTGTCATCGGCATAGCGGACAAATCGCAATCCTCTTGCTTCCAGCTCTTTATCCAGTTCATTTAACAGGATATTGCTTAATAATGGACTGAGATTCCCTCCTTGTGGTGTACCCACAGGCGTCTCCACATACTTTCCATCCTCCATCACACCATTTACCAAGTATTTACGTATCAGTGAAATGACGTCCCCGTCCTTCACAGTGTAGGAAATGATTCGCATGAGTTTATCCTGATGAACCGTATCGAAGAAACGTTCCAAGTCGATGTCAACTACCCAGTCATAGCCATCGTTCAGATACTCTATTGCTTGAATAATCGCCATTTCGCAACTACGTTTCGGACGAAATCCATAACTGTATTCGCTGAATTGTTTTTCAAACATTGGACCTAGTATTTGGTTGATTGCCTGTTGGACCACTCTATCTACTACAGTCGGAATACCTAATTGACGCATTTTTCCATTTTCTTTTGGAATTTCTACTCGTAATGTTGGTTGTGGCTTATACTTACGTTGGCGAATTTGAGAACGCAGCTCCTCTTTATGTTCACGAAGATACTCCTTCAATTCCTCCACTGTAATTCCATCTACTCCACTTGCCCCTTTATTACGGTAAACACGTTTGTAAGCTTGGTTCATGTTCTGATTACTCAAGATTTGTTCTAAAAGTTCCATACTCGTTTCTTCCTTCCTGTCACGTAGCGAAAGATTATTCTCTTTTGATTATCCTTTGAGATACGCTCATACTTTCCTTATTAACACATTCAGAATTAACTCTTTCACGCATTCGTGGTGTAGAAACATTATAAATTGTTCGGTCCTTCATGGGAAAAAAATTCCATTACTATGACCTCTGCTGACTTCTCACGATAAACCTTTTTCGACCGACTTTCTTATTAGGGTTCTCCTCAGTCGTCCGTGAGACCTCCCAGGGTAAGACGACTAACTTTCCTCTTTTACTCGCCTGATTTACCCGATAAGTTTACGCACATCTTTTGGACTTTGGTTTGTTCAGGAACCTTATCCACTTACCGAGCCTTGGTATCAGGTTTCTGTTCGTCGAGCCAAGAATTTGATACACGCTTCCTTCAGCCACATCCTCACGAATGCCACCTTGTGTTTCTCTAGCGATTGGTCGATGTGTACCCTCGCAGTGGACTTTCACCACCTAGATAGTCGCCATGCCTGGCGCACTGAAAAAAGCACCTCCTTATGAGATGCTTTCATCATACGCTGATGGTTAAAAACCTTCAAGGAAAATATTCCATTTTTGTTAATTTGAGTATCACCGTGACAACCAAATGACAGTTTAAACTTTTTTAAACAGGTAAATCACAGATTTTCCACCACTCGAAAAGGCTAATTTAATAGGCTTTTCAATTTTAAATAAGCTATTTCTTCGGCTCGTCCTCGTCCATTTTCAAAACTGCCATAAAGGCTTCCTGCGGCACTTCGACCGATCCTATTTGTTTCATTCGCTTCTTCCCTTCTTTTTGTTTCTCAAGAAGTTTGCGTTTACGGGAAACATCTCCGCCGTAACACTTAGCCAGTACGTTTTTACGCAGCGCTTTAATGTCAGAACGGGCAACAATTTTCTGTCCGATAGCAGCCTGAATTGGTACTTCGAACTGCTGACGAGGAATCAGTTTCTTCAGCTTCTCAACAATCGCTTTTCCGCGTTCATAGGCAAAGTCTCTGTGTACAATAAAGCTCAGTGCATCGACTTTCTCGGCATTCAACAGAATATCCATTTTCACCAATCGACTTGCACGATAGTCACTCATTTCATAATCAAGGGAGGCATAGCCTTTGGTACTTGATTTCAGCTTGTCAAAGAAATCAAAGACAATTTCTGATAAAGGAATATAATACACCACATTTACGCGGTAATCATCCAGATAATCCATGGTGATGAACTCGCCCCTCTTACGCTGTGACAGCTCCATCACCGCACCAACATATTCATTCGGGACCATGATCTGTGCTTTTACATAAGGTTCTTCAACTGATTCAATGGTCACCGGTTCGGGAAATTCTGCCGGATTATCAACCACAACTTTTGTTCCATCTGTCTTATTTACATGATAAATAACAGACGGAGCAGTTGTAATCAAGTCCAAATTAAATTCTCTTTCCAGGCGTTCCTGAATTACATCCATATGCAGTAAACCTAAGAATCCGCAACGGAAACCAAAGCCCAATGCCTGAGATGTTTCCGGTTCAAACTGTAACGCCGCATCATTCAGCTGCAGTTTTTCCAGTGCTTCTCGTAAGTCATTATACCGGGATGTATCAATCGGATACAGTCCGCAATAAACCATTGGATTCATTTTTCTGTAGCCGTCCAATGCTTCTTCAGCCGGATTATCTGCTAAAGTCACTGTATCCCCAACTCGTGTATCCTGAACTGTTTTAATGCTGGCAGTAATATAGCCAACATCGCCCACCATTAAGTAATCTCTGGCAATTCCTTTTGGCGAAAAGACACCGACTTCAGTAACATCAAAAGTTTTACCATTACTCATCATCTGAATCTTGTCACCTGGTTTAACTACTCCATCCATCACTCGGACATTCAGTACAACTCCACGATAGCTGTCATAAACGGAATCGAAAATCAATGCTTTCAACGGCGCTTCTACATCTCCATCCGGAGCAGGTACATATTCCACAATCTGTTCAAGAATCTCCTCGATTCCGATTCCTGCTTTCGCACTTGCCAGCACTGCTTCGCTGGCATCAATTCCAATCACATCTTCAATCTCCTGACGAACCCGTTCCGGATCAGCAGCCGGCAAATCAATTTTGTTAATCACCGGTAAAATTTCCAAATCATTATCCAAAGCCAGATAAACATTGGCAAGTGTTTGTGCTTCAATTCCCTGTGCAGCATCAACAACTAAAACTGCTCCTTCACAGGCAGCCAGACTTCTGGAGACTTCATACGTAAAGTCGACATGCCCCGGGGTATCAATTAAATGGAAGATGTACATTTCACCATCTTTAGCTGTATAGTTCAATTCAACTGCATTTAATTTAATCGTAATTCCGCGCTCTCTTTCCAAATCCATAGAATCCAGCAGCTGTGCCTGCATTTCTCTGGACGTCACTGTATTTGTCTTTTCCAGAATTCGGTCAGCCAGCGTTGATTTCCCATGGTCAATATGAGCGATTATCGAAAAATTACGAATTTTCTCCTGTCGTTGTTTCATTTCATTTATATTCATTGTCTTCCTCATTTCTTTTCAATCAGCAGTTATCATTATAACAAGGTTTTTCATAGATTTAAAGAACTTTCACCAAAAGCAGCAGTTATGGAAAATCATTTTTTCAGAAAATTAACGGCTTAAAAAAACAACCGCTAAATCAGCATATAAACACTGTTCTCGAACTATTCACTTTTTAGAATCAGCAATGCCTCACTGTATCCTGAAAAAAAGTAAATTCCCGTTATTCCAGCCTATCGTCTGTATGTTTCATCTTTTTTTGATATACTTAGGGTGTGTCTGAAAACTCAAGCGGTGAATATTTTGATGATTTTTATGGAACTCATCGTCATAAATACTCGCTTATGATCCGCATAAGCTGTGTTTTCTTCCTTGATTTCAACAAAAATCACGGAAAAATTCAAATTCCACTAACTTTTCAGACACGCCCTAGTCTAAATGATTTCTAAATTATTATTTATTGGAGCGAAAATGATGGATCAAAAGGAATTTCGTAAACAGCTGGAATTAAGACCTGTTGGAGAAGAATATCTCAACCAGTTTAACGAGCTGCTCAGCTATGTTTTTCAAGTAACAGAATCTGATTTGGAGGAAAGCGGATTTCATAACAAAAGGGAATTTGTAAAATCTAAGCGTCCTATTCTGGAAGTATCGAAAGTATTTGGCTGGTTTCATGAAAACAAGCTGATTTCCCAACTCTCTATCTATCCCTGCAAAGTGAATATTCACGGAAAAATCTATGAGATGGGCGGAGTTACTGGAGTAGGGACCTATCCGGAATATGCAAATCATGGATTGATGCAGGACTTAATCCATATTGCTTTAAAAACAATGCGGGCAGACAAGCAGTGGATTTCTTATTTATATCCCTACAGTGTTCCCTACTATCGCAGAAAGGGCTGGGAAATTCTCTCAGATAAGCTGTCATTTAAAATCCGTGATACCCAACTGCCAAAAACCGTTGATATTCCTGGTTTAGTTGAACGTGTCTCTGTTAAACATGAAGATATCTTCACTGTTTATAATAAATTTGCCCGTCAGAATCATGGGGCGATGATCCGCAGTGAGTTTAACTGGGAAGAATACTGGCGCTTTGAAAATCAGGAAGAGCACACAGCTGCCATTTACTATGATGAACAACAGCAGCCTCTTGGCGTGCTGTTTTACTGGATTGCAGAAGAAGTGTTCCATGTCAAAGAGATGTTTTATCTGAATCAGGAAGCCAGAAACGGTTTATGGAATTTCATCTCCGCTCATTTCTCCATGGTTTATTGGGTTAAGGGTGATATCTACAAGAATGAACCTCTGGCATTTTTACTGGAAGACAGCCAAATTAAAGAAACGATTGAGCCTTATTTTATGGCGCGTATCGTCGATGTAAAAGAGTTTTTAGCAGCTTATCCTTTTAAAAGCAGTACCGAGCCGTTTCATTTTGTGGTTAAAGATCCAGTTGCTGAATGGAACAATGGGATTTTTGGTTTAAGCTGGGATGACCAAGACACTCTGACTATTTCAGATCAGCCTGTTGGAAAACCAGTGAGGCTTGATATCCAAACCTTGACTTGTCTGTTTATGAATTATCGCAGACCAAACTATCTTTATCAGATTGAACGAATCAACACAGATAAAGCGACATTAAACATATTGGAAAAGCTGCTTCCCGATCAGGAAGCATATTTTAGTGATAATTTTTAGAAACAAAGTACGATAATATTGACTAATTATCTTATCAACAACATTCTGAAAACTGGATACTGCATCAATCAGCTATACCATTCTATTTTACTATTGGAGGAATCAACACATGAATATTTACTTCGCAGGACCGATGTTTGCCAACGCAGACTTACGCTATAATGAACACTTAGTAAAGGAAATTCGAGCATTAGATCAAATGGTTACAGTCTATCTGCCTCAGGAAAATGCAGATATTAATGATAAGGCAGCGTACGCCGACAGTAAAATGATTGCTCTAGCCGATACAGAAAGAGTGCTTGAAAGCAGCTTGCTGGTGGCTGTACTTGACGGTCTAACAATAGATCCCGGCGTAGCCTCTGAAATCGGTGTGGCCTATGCGAAAGGAATCCCAGTCACTGCTCTTTATACCGACACTCGTCAGCAAGGCGCTGACAATCAAAAAAAGCTTGCTGCCTTGCAGGAAACAGCAGAGAACCAGTTCCATTACTTAAATTTATATACGGTTGGACTGGTTAAATTAAACGGCAATATTTATGGGACGGAAAAACAGTTTTTAACTGCTGTGAAAGCATTTATTGACAGCCATTAAAGGGGCAAAATCCTAGCCATGATCAATGCTGGAAGGAGAAAAAAATGAAATTAGAATTTGAAGACAAACAGGAACGCACAGCCTTTTTTGGACTGCTGCTATTTGGAATTTTTACTTTAGTTATGAACTTTGTAAGAATGTTCATTTCAGAACCAACCAGCCTTTATCAATTGTTAACGGTCGAAATGATTGCTGGTATCGGAACGATTTTTATTCCCTTTATTTTTACTAAATTTACCGGATTAATTTTTCCAAAGATTATCCGTCTATATTATTGGTTCTTTCTCTTTATTTCTGTATTTTTAGGAACTGGATTTCAATTTATGCTGATTTTTCCATTATGGGATAAATTTTTACATGCTGTCAGTCCTATTTTATTGGTGGCTGTTGGTTATGCCTTGATTAATCATTATCTTCGCAACAGCGATTATTCTTCCATCAGCCCATGGCTTTTCATTATTATGGGCTTTGCATTTGCAGGTATCTGCGGTGTCTTCTGGGAATTTTGGGAATTTCTTTGCGACAGTCTCGGAAATATGAATTTGCAGCGCTACATGACAGAATCTGGTCAGCTGTATGTAGGCAGAGAAGCTCTGATGGACACTATGGGCGATTTGTTAACTAACACAGCTGGATCTTTGATCTTAACAGTTTACAGTGTCACTCAACGTCATAATCCAAATTATTTCAGAGCTTATGCATTTCGCAAGCTGTCAAAAGATTAAGATTTAAAATAAGGAGGACAGTAAATGGCGGTAATTTATTTAAATAAAAAGAGGCTGTTATGCGGTTAAAAAGTTTTGGACCAATATGAAAAAGGCGATATTTTCAAAAAAAGAGGTTTGCTTTCAACCAATATATCAGCTAATTATAAAGACGGTAAAATCTACAAGAAAATCAGACTTCTTTCAAAAGAAGAAGTTCTTTGTTACTATGACGAGGTTGTGACATAACTTCTCCATGCGACGAGTAATCACAGGAGCAAATCTCTTCGTGCGACGAGTAATCGCAGGAGCAAATCTCTTTGTGCGACGAGTAATCGCAGGAGCAAATCTCTTTGTGCGACGAGTAATCGCAGGAGCAAATCTCTTTGTGCGACGAGTAATCGCAGGAGCAGATAAGCAGAACGATCTAGTTTGTCCCTCAAGGTCAACTTGGAAAAGAACCTCAATAAGTGATCGACCTACAAGCCCTTCTGTCCTCTTTAGTATGACAGGAAATAGCGTGTAGGTCGATCGTTTTTTTCTTTTCATTCTGTTTGGTGTGGGCGACAGCCCTCATGAGTGTTTGTCACAGTCCCTGTCAAAAAATATCCAAAATCCTATTCTTCTGTTTCAATTACTTTATTCTCAAATACCAGATGATCGTTCAATAAGCTGATGGTGACTTTTGTTTTCGGCATCACTTTTCCAGAAACAATTTCTTTCGCCAAAGGTGTTTCCACATTTTTTGTCAGGAAACGTTTCAACGGTCTGGCACCATATGCAGGATCGTAAGCTTGCTGAGCAATCCATTCTTTAGCTTCATCCGAAATAACCAGCATAATTTCCTGATACTCCAAACGTTTTGACAACTGAGCAGTCAGCTTGGTGATAATACCCTTCACATCAGCAATACTCAATGGTGTAAATAGAATGGTATCATCAATTCTATTCAAAAATTCCGGTTTAAAGTTCCCACGAAGAATACTGCGAACCTGCTCTTCTACATCTTCCGGAATACGACCGTCAGCAGTTACTCCTTCCAGTAAAAGCTGTGAACCGATATTACTGGTCATAATCATAACAGTATTCTTAAAGTCAACCACACGTCCCATGGAATCAGTCAAGCGCCCGTCATCCAGAACCTGTAAAAGGATATTAAAGACATCTGGATGCGCCTTTTCAATTTCATCCAGCAAAACTATTGTATACGGATTTCTTCTTACAGCTTCAGTCAGCTGCCCGCCTTCTTCATAGCCAACATAGCCTGGAGGGGCACCAACTAATCGGGAGACACTGTGTTTTTCCATGTATTCACTCATATCAATTCGTACCATGTGTTCTTCAGAATCAAAAAGATTTTCTGCCAACGCTTTCGCCAGTTCCGTTTTACCAACTCCGGTCGGTCCCAAGAAAAGGAAAGAACCTAAAGGACGATTTGGGTCCTGCAGACCTGCACGAGAGCGAATCACTGCATCACTCACAGCATCTACCGCTTCATTCTGTCCAATCACACGCTTATGAAGAGTTTCATTCAATTTCATCAGCTTTTCCCGTTCGCCTTCAACAAGTTTTGTAACAGGAATTCCTGTTAAGCGTCCGACAACCTGTGCAATTTCATGATCTGTAACAGATTCCTGCACCATCTTTATATTACTATCATCGTTCTTTTTCTCCAGATTTTTCAATTCCTTTTCAAGCTCAGGAATTGTTCCATGGCGAAGAACTGCTGCACGCTCCAGATCATAATTATTTTCAGCATCTTCCAGCTCGTGTTTGGCTTTATCGATTTCAGCCCGTTTGTTGCTGACTGCATTTACTTCTTCCTTTTCAGTCTCCCACTGCAGCTTCATGTTGTTAGCTTCTTCTCTAAGCTCTGCCAGTTCTTCTTGAAGATTTGCCAATCGTTTCTTGCTGGCATCATCTGATTCTTTTTTTAGGGCTGCCTCTTCAATTTCCAATTGCATTAATCGGCGGGTCACCTGATCCAGTTCAGTTGGCATAGAATTCATTTCTACACGAATCGTTGCACTAGCCTCATCAACCAAATCGATTGCTTTATCCGGTAAAAAGCGGTCTGTGATATAGCGATCAGATAATGCAGCCGCAGCAACCAAAGCATTATCATGGATATTTACACCATGGTGAATTTCAAATCGCTCTTTCAATCCACGTAAAATACTGATCGTATCCTCCACTGTCGGTTCTTTCACCAAAACTTTTTGGAAACGACGCTCGAGAGCCTTATCCTTTTCCATATACTGACGGTATTCATCCAATGTTGTTGCACCGATCAGATGCAGCTCTCCTCTGGCCAGCATCGGTTTTAACAGATTACCAGCATCCATACTGCCTTCCGTTTTTCCTGCTCCGACAATATTATGAATCTCGTCAATGAACAGAATAATCCGGCCATCACTTTTTTTGACTTCTTTCAATACACCTTTAAGACGCTCTTCAAATTCACCCCGAAATTTTGCTCCGGCAATTAATGCACCCATATCTAAAGAAAAAATCGTTTTGTCTTTTAGGTTCTCCGGTACATCTCTACGCACGATCCGTTGTGCAAGCCCCTCGACAATGGCCGTTTTACCAACTCCGGGCTCACCAATCAAAACTGGATTATTTTTAGTTTTTCTTGACAAGATTCGAATGACATCTCGAATTTCTTCATCACGACCAATAATCGGGTCCATTTTCCCGCTTCTAACCTGCTGAACTAAATCCACTCCATATTTTTCCAGTGCTTTATACTGCTCTTCCTGATTTTGAGAAGTCACTCGTTCACCTGCCCGAATATTTTCTATGTTCGCACGCAATTCCTTCTCCGTAATCCCCTGACTGACTAAATATTTTGTCAATCGGTAATTTTTCAATTTCATCAAAGCCAGAACGACAATTTCTGTTGACAAGTATTCATCCTGAAAAGATTCACGTAGTTTATCTGCTTCATTTAATAAATTGAACAGATTTCGACTCATGCTTTGACCATATTGAACATTTCCTCCCTGAACACTTGGATATTCATCCAGTGCTTTATCAATTTCTCTTTCAAAGGCTTCTATATCAACTCCGGCATCTGTATAAAAATTCCTGCCAAAATGATTTGGCTGTAAAAATATTTTCCATAAATGTGCAATATCAATTTCCTGATGACGTCTTGTTACTGCGATTTTCTGTGCTTCTGCAATTGCTTCCTGTAATGTAGTAGTCATTTTTTCAATATTCATACTGTATTCCCTCCTAAAAAATATAGTTTTCTATAAAAACATTCTTGTACTAATTATGAAACTTCTGTTCACAAAATACAAAGATATCGAATACTCATAACTAAATTATAATTAATTGGTCAACAAAGGTCAAACATTATATTTATCGTTACAACCACTTTTTATTTTTCACTGCCAATCAATACAGCAGCAGACAATCACTAAAAAAATCCACCTTCAGTATGAACCTATTGTCATTTTTTAGGACAAAAAAGCATTTCTTTCCAAAAAAAACAGAACCAGGCAGTTTTTCTGCCGATTCTGATTTATATTTCCCTATTAACTTATTATAATTACCGCAAATTTGTTAATTAACCTTCTCAATAATTTTCACTGCATTTCCTGCTACTTGTGGAGGAATAGACGCGGTCATTGCCGGCATCCCTGTCAGAGTAAACTGAACTTTATCTCCACTCTTTAATTGATCCAGCGTTAAACCTTCTGCCAACTGATCTTCAGAAACATTTAAAATTACACCGTCCGTTTCCATCATAGGCAAAAACACTTCAGGATCGTCGACAGCTTCAACTGAATTCAGTACGAGACGAATTGCCCCATCATGCTCAGCGGCTTCTGCATCTTCACTCAATACACCAGTAAATACAGAAACTAACGAACTCCACTGACTGTCGGAGCTTCCTGACCATGATTGCTCTCCGGTCTGACTCGTTGATTCCTCTTTCGCCACACTGCTCTCACTGCTTTCGTTGGAAGTATTATTGCCTGATCCGCAGGCACCCAATATGAAAATAGATACGGCTGCTAAAAGTATCATTTTAACTTTTTTCATTCCAATCCCTCCAAAAAATATTTATTAAACCACATTTAGTTTAAAAGTTTTTTTTCTCTCTGTAAACTAACAAGGAGCAACATTAGGAAAAATTAATGAATAATAAAAAAACAGAAAGTCTAGAAACAATTATCATAAACTCTCTGTATCATTACATACCATTCATTATTAAATAATGAGATTAAAATTTTATCTCATATAGATCAGCCATTTCTCCGATCCTGTCCGCTCATGCTGATTTCTTTTGCCAGATAGCGGATGCGTTCCATTAACCGTTTCGCCTTCAATGGCTCCTGCTCTCCTCTTTGAGAAATCGTTAAATGCTCTTCCAAAGCTTTCATACTCAGATTTGAAGAAAAAAACGTTACCAGCTGCTCTTGCATTCTATATTGAAGAATAACACTTAGTATATCATCTCTGATCCAGCTGGTCATTGATTCGGCTCCTATGTCATCGATCATCAGTACCGGAGCTTTCTTGACCGCATCCAGTTTCTCACCTACCAGATCTTTGGCAATTGCCTGTTTCATCTCTACTGTAAATGTAGGGAAATGAATAATTGTCGTTAAAAATCCGTCTCTAGCTAAATCGTTAGCAACAGCTCCCAGCAGATAGGATTTTCCTACACCAAAAGTTCCCTGTAAATACAGTCCCTTATGAAAATCCTTAGGTTTAGCAATATATGCGTCAATGAATTTCGTTGCTTCACTCAGCGCTTCAAAGCGACCACTGGATGAGCGGTCAAATTTGCTGAAGGTAGCTTCTCGAATGTCTTTGGGCATCGTCATTGCACTAACTCGTTTACGAACTTCCTCTTCTCTTTGTCGTGTCAGCAAAAGTTCAGTAGGTACATAGGTTACATCAATATAATGGAAATTTAGCGTAAGTTTCGGCTCATAGCCGGGAGCAATCATTGACGGATCATTTAAATCGAATTTCTTTTTTTCCTGAACGAATTCATACAGCTTGGAATAGCTTTTCTGGATATCTTCGTCTGTCAGCCGATCCCGGTGCTCCGAAATAAACTGCTTCACATCCGGATTATCCAATACGGTATTTACCAGTTCGGTAAAGCGGTCGTTCAAGTCTCTCCTGCGAATAATCTTTGACATTTCTTTACCTACATCTTCCATTATCTTTCACCTCGTCTCCTCAAAAACTCTTCCATCTCTTTATCCAGTTTTTCTTGTTCTTCTTTTGACAGCTTTTCTTCTGGAACAGGATTTGCCACCCAATCCGGCAGTGTTTCTTTCCGGATTACTGGTTGTTTTCTGTTTGATGAATAACCTTTATTATTTCGTCTCTTAAGATTTTCTTCCTGTTTGGTTTTCAAATAGCTCATTGCTTTTTCAGGGGAAAATATTTCTTTCTTTGCCCAGTCATTCGCAATGGTATACACATACTCTGCCTTCAAAGTAGCCTGCTTTTGAATAATTAAAACATACGAAATCAAAATATTAATTACACTGTTCGGCAAGCCTGAACGTTTGACCAAGTACTCAATAATATAGCGTTCCTGTGCGATTTCAAAGCCTCCAGTCTGCTGTTTAATCGCCGCAAGATAGGTCATTGGAGGGATTGCTTCACTATCAAGAATCGTACGAATATCTTCGTCAGAAAAGCCATCTTTCTTCAATGAATTAAATCGATAAGAACGCTGTTCCTCTTCTGTAAGATTTGCTCGTTCATTTCTTTTAACCTGGACAGCCTTTTGCGGTTTGCTGTCACTATAATGACGTGTAATTGCTCTTTTTAATGCTGCTCTGTCAATTTCGTTTGTCTGATAATCAAATGTTTCTTTAATGAATTCAAGCATTTCCAGCTCATCAATACCATAAAGACTATTAAATAAATAAATCTCTTCTTTCAAATCCCTATTGTCATTTGATATCTTCAACCCAAAGCGTTCAACCTGCGAGACAAAGAAGGACCAGTCAAACCTTGCTTCATCAATAACAGACTGTGTTCTGACAGGTACCGGATCTTTAAAAGCCTGCTTTAAATTTTCAAGAAGAGCTCCTTCGGCTATCAATTGTTCTTCCTTAAATGAATAGACATCCTGATAGCCACAGGAAATATTTTCATAGCCGGCAAAATTCATAAACTCCGGTTGAAAACGTTCAAACAGCTGATCAAATTTCTTTTGCCCCACACGATTCAGCAAGGTTAATGCCAGTACCTCATCCTTAAAAAATGCTTCAACCGCCTCCGGATGATTTAGTCGAAAAACATATACCCAATCCAATTCTGCATCCTCTTTAACGAATGTATCCAGCAGTCCAATCCCTTCAAGCTTTGCTCTTGCTTCTTCCAATTGTGTGGTACTCAGATCAAGCAGAAGATTTAGTTCTCTGTGAAAAAGAGAATCGCTGAGACCTGATTGCTTTACTTCTCCTAACAGAGTCAGGAACAAACTAAAGGCATTAGCTCCTACGATCGGCTGATAGAGAAAAATCAGGATATCTTTTTCCAAATCTGAAAAGGGATGGTTAACCAATACTTTAAAAATATTTTTTGGCTGGATTTCTTTCCTGTTATTTGTCACGGAAAGACCTCCTTATTCGTTCTCCGTATCATCTTTATCTAAGTGCGCCTTATCGACAATCTCCTGCAATTCCTTAAGAAATACACTCATATCCTTAAATTGACGATAAACACTGGCAAAACGAATATAGGCAATCTCATCTAAATTGACCAAATCCTCCATTACATATTCACCAATCAGATTAGTTGAAACTTCATTTTCACCAAGCTCCCGTACCCGATTTTCAACATTATCCACAATTTTTACCATTTGTTCCATGGCTACCGGCCGCTTTTCAGCTGACCGAATCAGCCCTCTCAATATTTTCTCTCTATTAAATTCTTCACGATCACCATTTTTCTTAATAACAAGTAAGGGCGCCGCTTCTATTCTTTCAAAGGTCGTAAAACGATTTTGGCAGTTTTCACACTCTCTTCTTCTTCGAATCGCTCTTCCATCATCTGCCTGACGACTGTCAATCACTCTTGAGTTATTATGGTGGCATCTTGGACAACGCACAATGATCACCTCAATTTCATTATTTAGTAGTTATATTATAACATGAAATACATCATATACCAGTTATTGACAAGCTTTTCTCAACGGCTTGAGTTTTTCTTAATTTCAGCCTAATTTAAAACCATAGCTCCTGGAAACGGAGTCAGACCAATTGATTAAATGAACCCTTCTTTTTCCAGCCATTCCGAAATCTGTCTTTCCAAGTCTTCAATTGTTCCCTGATTGTCAAACACAATGTCAGCCTTTTCCTTTTTTTCTTCAATCGACCATTGACTATTCACTCGTTGCAACGCCTCTTCTACTGACAATGAATCTCTTGCCATCAGCCGTTTTATCTGTTTAGCTTCAGGTATATATACAACAGCCGTTTTATCTACAAACTCCTCATATCCGTTTTCATACAGCAGCGGAATATCCGCAATGACCAAAGGATAACTTTTCTTTAGTTCATTGATTTTCCCCACAATACTTTTTTCTAAAAAGGGAGCCATCGTCTGATTTAGAAGTGCCCGCTTTTCATGGTCAGAAAAGATAAGGGTACCTAGTTTTTTTCGATTCAGCGATCCATCATTGTTTTTGATGGATTCTCCAAAAGCAGAAACAACTGCTGATAATCCCGAACTCCCAGGCTCAACCACTTCTCGTGCGATTTTGTCTGAATCTACAATTGGGAATCCTGCATTTTTAAAGACTTTCATTGCAGTTGTCTTTCCTGTAGCAATACCGCCTGTCAATCCAAGTACAAAGCTCATCAGCTTTTTCTTCCTTTCAATTTTTGACACTCAGGGCAAAAATGAGTTCCTCTTTGTGCCACTTTTATTTTTTTGATTGGGGTACCGCAGCGCATGCATGGCTCCCCTGTCTTTCCATAGGCATGTAAAGAAACTTGAAATTTCCCGGCTTCTCCCAGTGCATTCAAATAGCTTCGAATCGTCGTTCCGCCAGCTTCAACTGCTCTTCCTAAAACATCAATAATAGAGGCATATAAACGCTCAATTTCTTTCTTAGTCAAAGTATCAGCAGGCTGTTCGGGATGAATTTCCGCTTCCCAAAGTGCTTCATCTACATAGATATTTCCTAAGCCGGTAACTAGTTTTTGATCAAGCAGAAGTGGTTTAATGGCTTTATGATGTCTTTTGAGGCCTTCTCTAAATGGTGAGAATATGAATACTTCAGGAACAGGTTCAGGTCCTAAAGATAAAATTCCTTTATATTGGCTCGACTGGTCCTTTTCCACAAGAACCATCCTTCCGAATTTTCTCACATCAAGGTAACGGAGCTCTGTATGATCTTCAAAAATAAAGCGGACATGTGTATGTTTTACAAGCAGATCATTTTCTGATTCATGAAACTCATATTTTCCCTCCATACGTAAATGAGAGATTAAATCATACTCTGTCAGCTTAAAAATCAAAAATTTCCCTCTACGCTCCACTCTATTTATTTTCTGTCCAATTAAGGACAGTTCAAACAGATCCTTTTCAGGCTGTTCAATGATTTTTCCCCATAAAACTTCTACAGCTCTAATTGTTTTGCCGGTAACAAGCTTTTCCAAGCCTTTTCGGACCGTTTCTACTTCTGGTAGTTCAGGCAACCTTTTCTCCTCCGTTCGAATAAATTGTATCTTGACTATCCTGCAAGTTTTATTACAGATAACTATATGGAATAAAATAGAGTGATTAAAACACTCCTTCAATAAATGTAAACTTCTTAATACTTATAACTTTACAATACCATGGATTCTCTCTCTTTTAAAGAGGAAAAATGACTGGCAAAAATTCACTCCCAGTCATTTACTATCTCCTATATTCGATTAATCAAACTTCGAAAATCATTTCATTTTTCTTTGCTTCAGTTTCTTATTTTATTGGCTACTTCGCATCATACCAGGTTTTACCCCAGCTGCTTTCTGTAATCAACGGAACCGTAAGGCTGACTGAATTTTCCATTACTTCTTTAACAAGCTCATTCAGACGATCCAGCTCAATTTCAGGCACTTCAAATACAAGCTCATCATGCACTTGTAAAAGCATCGTTGCTTCCAGCTGTTCTTCTTCCAAACGTTTTGCCATATTAATCATTGCCAGCTTAAGAATATCAGCTGCACTTCCCTGGATTGGCGTATTAATGGCTGTTCTTTCAGCGAATGAACGCAGATTGAAGTTTCGTGAATTAATATCATTCAAATAACGGCGACGGTGATACAAGGTTTCTACATATCCCTGTTCCTTTGCTTCACGAACGATCTCTTCCATATATTTTTTTACCCCTGGATATTTTTCAAAATAGGTATCAATATACTGCTGCGCCTGCTTTCTGGTAATCCCGAGATTCTGAGAAAGACCATAGTCGCTGATTCCATATACAATTCCAAAGTTTACAGCTTTTGCCTGACGACGCATATTTGGTGTCACATCTGATTCAGAGGCTAATCCAAATACCCGCATTGCCGTACTTGTATGAATATCCTGTCCTTCTAAAAAGGCTTGCTTCAGATGTTCATCACCAGAAATATGAGCCAATACTCTCAATTCAATCTGTGAATAGTCAGAAGAGAAGATCAGCCAATTTTTTTCTCTTGGAATAAACGCCTGGCGAATTTTCCGACCTTCATCCAATCGAATAGGAATATTCTGCAAATTTGGATCTACAGAGCTTAATCTCCCAGTCTGAGTCAGCGTTTGGACGTATCGTGTATGGATCTTGTCGTCCGGCTGAATGACTTTCAGAAGACCTTCAATATATGTAGACTGTATTTTTGCGATTTGGCGATAGGTTAAAATATCTTCGACGATCGGTGCCTGCTCTTTGAGCTGCTCCAGCACATCCACAGCCGTTGAATATCCGGTTTTAGTCTTTTTGATCACGGGCAGTCCCATTTTTTCAAATAGAATCACACCTAATTGCTTCGGTGAATTCAAATTAAATTCTTCACCCGCTTCTTTATAAATCGTCTGTTCAATCTGTCTTAGGCGTTCAGAAAACTCTACGCCCATTTCTCTTAACCGTTGTGCATCAACTCGAATCCCGGTAATTTCCATATCACCCAATATTTTTGACAGAGGCAGTTCCATTTTGTAAAAGAGGTCGGACTGGTTCTTCTCAATTAATTCTTGATCCAGCTTTTCAGATAGAAAATGGATGGCTTTTATCTTTCTGGCCAGATGACTAAAAAATGCTTCTTCATCTTCCGGAAGCCCTTTTTTGGCGCCTTTTCCATAGACGGTTTCATCAGAATGAATATGCTCATAGCCATAATATTGCGCAACACCAGCAATATCCGCACTGTTGTCATTTGTATCAAGAAGATAGGCTGCCAGTAAAACGTCAAAGTTTATCCCCTCAGTTTTTCCAGCATATCGGTTTAAAGCGACATATGTCCGTTTCATATCATAAACTTTCTTTTTGTACTTATCAGAAAACAGCCAGCTGGTAAAAGCTGAGCTTTCAAACAAAGCCAGCTCATTCGTGGTGTAAATGGTATTTTTTGTCCCCCATGCCACTCCAACAATTGGTGAGGTATGATAATTTTCTTCCATCATTTCAACATACAATGCCATGTCATCTGTAAACATTTCTTCAGTAAATGAATCTACTACTTTAAAATGAATATCCTCTATAGGCTGAATTTCTTCCTCAATATTCAACTTGTTTAGAAACTGTTTAAACTCCATTTCTTTATAAAAGGGAACAAGCTTGTCCAAATCTTTCCCTTCATATTTTAAACTGTCAATTTCCACGTCAACAGGAGCATCTATTTCAATAGTTGCCAAACGTTTGGATAAAAAGGCCTGAGCTTTATCATTAATCAAATTCTCTTTCATCTTGCTTTGCTTCAACTCGTCAATATGATCGTATATTCCTTCAACAGAACCATATTCCTTCAACAGCTTGATTGCTGTCTTTTCACCGATTTTTGTCACACCGGGAATATTATCTGAAGCATCTCCTGCAAGACCTTTCATATCAATAATTTGATTAGGCGTCAGTCCATCATATTTTTCTGCTACATGTTCAGGGGTGTATGTTTCAATATCACTGACACCTTTAACAGTAATATCCACTTTTACTGAATCAGAAGCAAGCTGAGTCAGATCCCGATCCCCGGAAAGTACCACTATATCAAACTCTTTTTTTGAAACTTTATTCGCCAGTGTACCGATAATATCATCCGCTTCGTAATTGTCCAACTCATAATATTTTACACCAAGGCCTGTCAACAGCTCACGAATATAAGGCATCTGTTCTTTAAATTCGCCCGGTGTTTTGGAACGTCCTCCTTTATATTCAGGATACCACTCCGTCCGAAAGGTTGTTTTTCCTGCATCAAAGGCAACCAACACATGAGTCGGCTCTTCCTTAGTCATGACATTTTCAAACATGTTATTAAAAGCATAGATTGCATTTGTATGTAATCCATTTTTATTTTTAAAGCGTTCTAAAGAATTATGCAAAGCAAAAAAAGCTCGAAACGCTACACTGTTGCCATCTACCAGCAATAATTTATTTTTAGCCATCTATTTTCTCCTTCTCTTCAACTTGACTCTGTTTCATTCTAACAAATATCCTTGAATTTTGCAGTAAGAAGACAACCGCTGTTTGAGAAATTCACTAAATTTCCGTTCCATCCAAATTTTTACTCTCAAAATGAACTAAAGAACCTGATAACTCCCCCATTAATTAAAGGTATAAAGACCTTTTTTCCTTATTAACAGACAAAAAAACCTTCAAGTTTTCCGGGCTTGAAGGTTTTTGAAATTAGAACAGTTTAGGAGGTCTGTTCTTTTTCGAGTTCACACAAATGAAATTATCACACTTAATTTCTTATTTGAGTTTATTCTAACCACAATTTTTGAATTTTTTATGACTGAATATTTCTTAAATTGTAAATTTTACAGGAAGACTTGGTGCATCCTGCTTAATCGCCGAGTTCTTTCGACTTCAGTTTGAAAAATTTTTTCAGGATTCAAGCGCTCTATTTCTGTTACTATTCTTTTGGAATAATCAAAAGGAAAAGCCGAACAAAAAATAATATATTTCCATACATAGAGAGGATCATCTTTAAATAATTCATATGCCTCTTTTCCTTTAAGAAAGTAGTCTTCCCTTTGCAAAGAAGGATTGTAAAATATCAGGAAACCAAGACCATCAATTAATTCTCGTGAATACTGTTTGTCCGTTAAATAATTCAGCAATACAATTCCTTCTTCTCCACTCATCTTACCAATCACTCGGCAAATTATATCTCTTGGCAAAGGGTAAGATTTTTTCAAGGACGTTTTTGCTTCTGAAATAGATTCATACTGATTGTTGCCAATTGTATTGATATATGGGATCATCAATCTTGCTGTCTTGCCGTTCCCTTTTTCCAATGCCCGACATAGTTCAAGCCGTGTATACAGCTTCTTCTCCATCATCAAACACTTAAGCAAAGCTTTTGCTGCTGTATTGTCCAAAAGACATGTTTCACCAATTAACCTGGCAGCTAATGAACGCTGTACAGGTTCAGGATCATTCAATTGTTCAATTAGTTCTTCCATACGGAAACTCTTCTCAATGAAGATATTTTCTTCAAGATAACCTCTGGAAATCAAATCATTTGATGCTGACTTCATTGACTGCTCCTTAATCGCTTCCTAGGGCAAAATATTGCCGGCAGCAAGATAAATAGCATACCAGTCTTCACGACTAAGAACAATTTTTGAGGCATCTGCAATTTCTTTGATTCTGCTGGTATTCATTGTTCCTGCAATAACTTGCATATTGGCAGGATGTCTCAAAATCCAAGCTGTCGCCAATCCGGTTGATGTGATACCATATTTGTCAGCTATTTCAACCATTTTTTCATTGAGTTCCGGGAATTTTTCATTGCCGATAAACACACCTTCAAAAAAACCATATTGATAAGGTGACCATGCTTGAATAGTCATCTCATTTAATCGGGAATAATCAAGAATACTCCCGTCGTGATCTACACTTCCTGCATCTGTCATATTCACATGGATTCCCTGGTCAACCATTCCAGTGTGCTTAATCCCAAATTGAAGCTGGTTAGCAACTAAAGGCTGAACCACAGTCTTTTTCAACAGCTCAATCTGCATCGGATTTTGATTGCTGACACCAAAATATTTTACTTTCCCTTCTGCTTCCAATTGATCAAATGCTGCTGCTACTTCTTCAGGTTCAACCAGCGTATCCGGACGATGCAGCAATAATGCATCTACATAATCAACACCCAGACGTTTTAAACTGTCTTCTACGGAATGAATGATATGCTCTTTTGAAAAATCAAACATTCCTTTACGGATTCCACACTTTGTCTGAATAAAAATATCTTCTCTGGAAATCGTACTTTCTTTCATTGCCTTCCCAAAGATTGTTTCACATTCTCCTCCGCCATAAATATCTGCATGATCAAAAAAATTGATGCCATTTTCAACTGCTGTTTCAATAATTTCCTGCGGGTGATCGGCACCGTTCATTCTCATACAGCCTAAAATAACCGCTGCAGCCTCCACACCACTATTACCAAATTGAACTTTCTTCATCAAATAGCCTCCTAAAATTTAGACATAATTGAAAAATCAGCAAACGTCGTTACCCAGCATAATCATGCGAACAAAAACAATCACTCCAGCTAATATAAACCAGTTGAATCATTGCATAATCAGTAAAAACTATATCTAGTTATCGAAAGATTTTCCAGTCACACCCTTGTATTCACTTTATTCTAACATAATTAATTGAAAGGGTTTTAATTTTTATCTTCAAGAAAATAATTTAATTGTTTTAACAGCGAATATTCATCCATTCCTGCAATGAAAATAACAGGACATTCAGATGCTTTTTTCTTAAAAATCCGATGAACAGAAGTAGTCAAAATAACATCTGCGTTCTGATATTCTGTATGAAGCCCGCCATCAATTAAGCGAATGTTTTTTCTATCTGTAAAAAAATTGGCTATCTTTTTAATGAACCTTTTTTTCTGCTCTAAATTCCATTCAAGAACAAAATAAATATTTTTCCGCTTTTCCAGAATAATTGGTGAACATGCCTCTGAAAGAATAAAGAAGTATCGTAACAATAACTGGTTTCCATCAATTTTATTAAAATGATTAAACTCTTCTTTAAGAATACTTACCATATTTGTCACTCGTTCAAACGTATTTGGATAGTATTTGACCAAATCTTTTAATGCCGAAAGATCTTCATACAGAAATCCTGCATTCATCTCATAATACAAATGAAACCCAAGCAGCGATACAAAAATTTGTATGTCAATAATAAGCTCATTGTGTTCAAAGATTTTTCTTAATCCTTTTGCTCCACTGGATGCATATTTATAAACGGTTGTTTTAGCTGCTGAATTTTCGTAGACAATTTTTTCCTGTATCAATTTACCAAATGTAAATGAAAAATGTGCTTTCACATTGAGGAACAGATACATTTCTTCAACTTGGGATAATTTGAAAAAACTGCTTTTCTTTATCTGTTTTGAAAAATTTTGAAACAATTGATTTCTCAAACAATAGTTTTTTAAATCTGTTTTAAGCATTACCGGGTTTCCCGTATTCACCCTGTTCAACTGAATTTGAATTAGCAGTCTCAAATATTGTTCCTGCAAATGATTCATTTTCATTTGGAAAAAAAGTATACAGTCTTGAGTTAACTGATTTATTTGATTTTCCAGACAACAATCCTTCAACTGAATATTCTCTTGAAAAATTAGTCGATGAATTTGAAAGATAAATTCTCTGATTTGGTGTTCGCTGCCAGTCAATTCCAGTGTATGATGCTTTAATGTCAGCTGGTAGCTTTTCAGCCATTGGCGAAGCTTGGTAATTCTCTTTCTTACTAGGGCTTCACTTTCATTTAAACGTAAAGCTAGCTCTTTGATGGATATTTTGTCTGCTGTCAGAGTTTTTTCTAAAAGAAAGATTTCAGGGGTATTAAAAATAATCATTAAACGAAATTTTTCCAGATACCAAGTATTTTTCATCCTCAAAATCACTTTATCATTCTCTTGAAATTCAAGCTGAAGCCATTTGCTGAAACCATAATCTTTCATACATTGCTGTAGTCTCAATAAATATTTCTCTGCTGTTTTTGCATGAATATAAAGCTGCTCCGCTACAAATTTAGCCGAAATCGGTTCCAGTCTACTTTGAAAAAGAGTTAAGATTTCCAACATTTTTCTTGTTTCAAAGCCTAAAATTTCCTGAATTTTCATAATAGCTCTCCAAGTATTCCCATTATCTTCTACAAAACAAACTACGCATTTCTATTATTAAATTATTTTTTCATAAAAAAAGAACGGAATCAAGCTGTTTTGCAGCAATTCCATTCAAAAAATAAATAAAATCCAAAAATATGTCAGATAAATTTATTTGCAGTATATTTTAAAGTTCAAAACCAAATATCTATTTGTGCACTTCACTCACCTTTTATACGTAAGATCATCGCATTGGATGCAACAATTATCGTACTTAAAGACATAAGTATCCCTCCGACAGCTGGATTTAAAAGAATACCAATTGGTGCCAATATTCCAGCTGCCAGAGGAATGGCCAAAATATTGTAACCTGCTCCCCACCATAAATTTTGAATCATTTTTCTTCGTGTATGCCTAGCCAGATCCAAAAGCCGAAGAATGTCCAACGGATCACTGTCAATCAGAACAACATCTGCTGACTCAATTGCAACATCTGTTCCTGCACCGATTGCGACGCCAATTGTTGCACGAGCAAGACTGGGCGCATCATTAATCCCATCTCCCACCATCATTACTTTATAATTGTTCTGAAGATATTTTTTCACTTGTGCTTCTTTATCCTCTGGTAAGAGCTCACTATAAAATTCAGTTATTCCCAGATAGTCCGCAACGATTTTAGCTGAAACGTTATTGTCTCCAGTCAGCATAACCGGCGTTATCTGCTGTTCTTTCAAACGACTGATGAACACCTGTGCTTCTGGTTTAACTATATCCCCCAAAGCAATCAATGCAACAAGTTGATTATCTATTAATAAATAGCTCAAGGTATTCCCCTGCTCTAAATACTTTTGCTTTTTCTGTTGATTTATCAAAAAAGAAAGACGAGCCAGCTCCTTTTCATTGACGATTTTTACTGTTTTTCCATTGACATTCCCTGTCAGACCGACTCCTGAGAGGCTCTGTAGCTTTTCTATATTGTATGGCTTTATCTTTTCTTCTTTCAGATAGTTCATAATACCAATAGCCAAGGGATGATTTGCATTACTTTCCAATGCCCCAATATATTTCAGACTTTCTTCACGACTGTACAACTGAGAAAACAATTCTATTCCAGTAACAGTAAATTTGCCTTCGGTTAGAGTTCCCGTTTTATCCAAAAAAATATATTGTAAATCATTTGCACGTTCCAATGCGTTTCTATTCTTAATCAAAAGACCGTGTTTAGCTGAAATAGACATTGAGCGGGCAACTACTAAAGGGATCGCCAATCCCAATGCATGTGGACAGGCAATAATAAATACTGTGACCATTCGTTCAAACGCTGTCGCCAAATCTCGTGCCAAAAAGAACCAGATAACAAATGCTGAAATTCCGACTATCAATGCTACATAAAAAAGCGCTCTTGCAACTTTGTCTGACAATGATTCCAGTTTAGATTTTTCTGACTGGGCCTGAACAACGAGGTTCATGACTTTCGATAAATAGCCGGATTCTCCGACTCCTACTACTTCAATTTCAATTGAGCCGCTGCCGTTAATGGATCCTCCGATGACTGTTTGACCCTCTAGCTTGCTGACAAGATGAGCTTCTCCCGTTACCATTGATTCATCCACGGAGGTCTGTCCTTTGATGATTCTGCCGTCAGCTGGAATCTTATCTCCAGAACGAATAACCAAGTGATCGCCTTTTTTAACTTCAGCCAGAGGAACCTCTTCCTCCTGACCTTCAACATTCATACGATATACAGTATCAGGTAAAAGAGCAGCCATTTCGTTGAGAGCATCCCCAGCATTGGACACTGCATTCATTTCAATCCAATGTCCCAGCAGCATGATGACAATCAGCGTTGCCAATTCCCCAAAAAAATCCATTACATGATCTTTCGGAAATAGACGATTCATAACAAATGCATATAAACTGTAAAAATAGGAAACTGTTATCCCCATAGCAATCAGCGTCATCATTGCCGGGGCTTTTTGATGCAGTTCTGATTTGGCTTCTGTTAAAAACGGCTGTCCGCCATAAGCAAACAAAATAGTTGCCAAAATTAAAATCAGCCAGTCTGATCCTTGAAATGTAAATTGAAAATGTAAATCTATACCCATCATAGGAGATAGAAAAATGATAGGGATTGCCAAAACGAGTGATAACCAAAACTTCTTTTTAAAATCTCCCATGTGCATGGAATGGTCCATGGCTGACATATCATGTCCAGATGAATGCACATGTTGATGTTCAGCAGACTCAGTCATAACTGTATCATGCATCTTCGCATCCTGCCCTGCCACGTTCGGAGTTCCTTGTTCCAAGCTGTGATTATGATCTTCTTCCATAGCAAGTCATCCTTCCTCAAATTTTCTTTGAAAGATTTCTCTCACTTAATTAGAGGGTAGCACAAGATGAATTCTCATTACACTAATAGACTTTCTCTGTTGTAAACCTTAATTTGACCTTATCGAACGAAGCTGCCAAAGTGTGTACTCTTTGAAATAGCCCAGATATTTCATTACACACCATATTGCATAATAGATTGAATGAAGTGGATTGGCAGAAGCTGATTCCATTTCTCTGTACATCAATTCTATTGATTTTCGATTAGGGGTGTATTTTTTCCTGAAACCGCCAGTCAGTGCATAAAAAATTTCAAAGCCCGGCTCCTTTTTTAATCGTGAAGGAGCTTTTTTTAATAATCTGTTCCTTTTTTTGCGTAGATTATTCAAAGCCCGTTCTTTTAATGATTCATCTTCTGCTTTTTGGATGAGCAGCTTGCAAAATCTTCTATATTCTTTTTTGACAATATGCTTATAAGCCATGCATGCCTGATTCATCCCTTTATAAAATACAGTCGCAACGAACAATTTTTGAACAGTCTCTTCATATTGCTGAGTACAGGAATCAAGGGATCGAGGATTTAAATCAGCAGCTGAGCTTGTTTGGTTCAATTCATTTATTATACGATATACTTTTTGCCTGTTTCTTTCTTCTATAATCTCTGTTCCTTTCATAGCTCCTCCTTAAAAATGAATTTATTTTGGCATTCAAAAAACTAAATTCCAGAAACATTATAACCAATAATTGAAAATATTTCGGTAATAAAATGATATCATGATTATTATGTGAACTCAATAGAAAAATGAAGAAAAAACGGGATGAAGAGATGGAAAAAATATGGTATATTTACCTATAAAGACGTTATCGGAGGTACGATCAGTGGCAGACAACTTAATAGAAGTAGGAAATCGCATAAGAGGTATTCGTCGGAAACATAATTATTCCATGGCTTCCTTTGCAAAACTAGTTGGGAATTCAAGTGCAAGTACAGTGAATAACTGGGAAAAGGGAAATAATCTGCCAAAAACTGACAGATTGGAAAAAATCGCTATTTTAGGAAATACAACAGTAGAATGGATCAAATTCGGAGACTTTAAAAATTACGTGGAGAATTTGCTGACAGCGTCTACACCCTCTCTTAGAATCTCTGAAGAGCAGCTTGATCAATTAATTAATACATTGCATGCAAGACATATCTCTTACGGTGATGATCTGAAAATTTTAACAGAAGCAAGAACTGTGTTTCCTAAATTATTCGAACAAGTCTATCCTTATCAGCTGTCAGAAGCTCACTCTTTGATTGCAGAAAGTGAACCGGAATATCATATTGAAAGTGACAGCAACTATCGTAAACAGCTGCTGCCGCTTATTGACAAGCTTTCAAAAGAGCCTCAAAAGATGAAACTATGGGCTGCAGGTGCTGAACTTCTAATAGAAGATGATTCCAGATTTATCGACCTTTTACAAAACTATATTAATGAAAATACCTCAAAATGACCATTTGAAAAAACAGCTGCCTATGTTACAATTATTTCTGGTCTTTTCTTTCTGATTAAAAATATTAAAATACAGCCTTGTTTTAATATTTTAAGGTATACTAATAATTAGAATTCATTCAGCAGATTTATGCTGTAAAAAAATAACTCATTAATAACACATTTATAAGAAAAGAATATGTAATTTTATCTATAAAGAAGTGAGGATTTAGATTTGAAAAAAAAGATTATTTTGACTCTTTCATTTGTTTTACTATTAAATGCTGCACCTGTTTCAGTTTTTGCTGAATCAATCGACAACAAAATTGAAGCAAAGAACCAAAAAATCAACGAAATCATTAACTCTCAGAAAGAAGCTTCCGACTATGCAGCTCTTCTGGAAAAAGAAATTGCTGCACTTGAAAAAGAATACTATGCTGTCTTGGCAGAGAAACAAGATACTGAACAGCAGCTTAATACAATGAACACCGAAATTGCTGCACTTGAAGTAAAGATTGAAAAGCGCAGCGAACAGCTTGAAGCACAGGCACGTGCAACTCAAGCAGGTCAGGATACATCAATGATTTCTGTTTTGTTAAATGCCACATCCATTTCTGATGCGATTTCAAAAGTTTTAGCTGTAAATACAATCGTTACTGCAAACAACGATATTATTCAAGCTCAGAAAGCAGATAAAGAGGAATTAAATCTCTTAAAGAATTCCCTTTTGGAACAGGTAAAAGTGTTGGAAGCGAAAACAGCTGAACTGGCTGAACAAGAAGATGCTCTTGCTCAAGCAAAGCTAGATCAAGAAATTAAGTTGAATGAACTTGCAGCCAGCTTGACAAAAGAAACAGCTGAAAAAAAACAATTTGAAGAACAAAAGGCTGAAGCCGAACGAAAGAAACAAGAAGAGCTTAAAGCACTGGAAGAACGAAAGAAAAAAATGGCTGAAGCTCAAGCCTTAGCAGAACAACAAGAAAAAGAACGCCAGGCAGCAGCTCAAAAAGCCGCTGAAGAAGCTGCTGCACAAGCTGTTGCAGATGAATCAACAGCTACTGCCGCTGTTCCCGAAACAACTGGAACGACACCTTATGAAGATACAAATAATACAAACACTGATTATACAGAAACAAGCAGCGGCTGGAGAACGCCCGTTGCCAGTGTAGTTGTTACTAGCGGATATGGTTATCGTCAAGATCCAACCGGACTTTCCGGTACTTTCCATGAAGGGATTGACTTTGGCGGAAGCTCAAGTACAGTTATTATGGCTGCTGCCACAGGAACAGTTGCCTACGTAGGATATGACAGCATGTCAGGAAACTGCGTAATTATTAAGCACAGTAATGGATATTATTCAATGTATGCTCATCTTAGCAGCACAACTGTCAACCAAGGACAATCAGTAAGTATCGGACAACAAGTTGGGTATATGGGTACAACTGGAAATTCAACAGGAGTTCACTTGCACTTTGCTATCTCAACTGGACTTTGGTCTGGCTATGTAAATCCAGCCCCTTTCTTAGGTCTTTAATTAAAATAGCAAAACATACCAGAATTAGCGGGTAGGTATTCGACGGAATATCTTACCCGCTATTGTCTATTGATAGAATATAGCGAAAGTGAACGGAAGCTCAAGCATGACCTACGAACTTCAAGTCTGTATATAACCCTAAAAAAGAGGAGATTGCCGCAGCCGCCTGTATGAGCAAGCTTCTGAAGTACATGTATTCCATAGTCTGAAATTATACAGTATACGCCAGTGTGTATACAACCTCCAGCAATTAATAAGAACAAATGCTTATGAGCAGATTATGTCACAGACCAGATAAAAATTTCAGATAGTTCCCTGATGTATCCTCTAGCCCCTATTTTTTTACATACTTGAAAAATCAAAGAGCTTTTTATTACCTCCTTGACTAACCGTAGAAAATACGATTAGAGCATTAGTATTCCTGACTCCTTAAAGATATTCCAGTCTCTGTGTGCTTCAAGGATCAGAATAAGGTGAGAACCGTAGAAGCAAAGCCCTTCGTTCCCCTAGAAAATCAAAGATTTTTACAACCTCGTTCTTCTATATTTTAACTGAGTATTTTAGCTTCTCCTAATTTTGAAGCAACTTCATCCTATTCATCTTCAATTCCTCCTGAACAATCAGGCCCAAATCTATGAGGAAATCCTCCAAATCCAGAATAACCCTGAAAGTCTCCAAGTTCTCCATCTCTTCCGTGAGGATGAAAATCTTCTATTCTCCGTTTTCCAAATCCTCTGCGATGCCCTTCAAATCCACCAAATTCAGAATGACGATATTTCCCTGAATGCATAGCATCTTCAGGAAGCTCATCCTTAATCGCCCTGGCCAGCTTTGCAATAATTGCTTCAAATTGTTCCCGTTCTTCTTGGCTAAGTAAGTCAAAAATATTTTTTTCTTCTACATTATTCATTTTTTCTGCTTCATCTGCACCAGCTTCTGTTAAGGTAATAATCATAACACGACGATCAGTTTCAGAAGGTTTTCGAGTAATAAATTCTGCTTTCTCCAGCTTTGTCAATAATTCTCCAAGTGACTGTGGTCGCATATCTAATAAATAGGTCATTTCCTTTTGACTAATTTCAGGCTGCAACTTCAAAATACTTAAAATCCTTCCTTGACCACGATGTGGATTGCCGCGTGGTCCCTCCTCTCTTCTCTTCCAAGCAAAATATCTATGCAGCAATGTTTCAAATTTCAAGTAATATTCCAATAAGTTTGAATTTTCCATTCGATTTCCTCCAGCTTCAATTAAATCCCTTTCACTATATATAAGGTACCTTTGAAACATACATTACAGGTACCTTAATAAAAAGTCAACTTCTATTTTACTCTCCAGTTTACAGAATACGGTTTATTCGGTTTTAAGGGTTCTAGATATACTAATGTCACAGGTCCCTTAGAGCTTCGTCCAGTATTCTGCTAAAACAAGTGGACACACACTATTTAAAGGAGAGTGGGACAGAAATAAAGTTCCAAGCTCTCTTCGTATCTACCCCCAAATAAACGGCAGTACAAAAGTGGAACTGGCAATTCCACTACAAATTTTATATAAAGGGAACTGGCAAAAGCAGCTGTAACTATCTTTATAAAGCAGCTGCTTATTCCCTATCTCCCTTTAACCTTGCAGAAATTCTTGACCGTCCAATCTTTTCGTTTTTCACTAACTCAAACATAACTCTTACCATTTCTTAATAGGAAAATGTTCTCTTAACAGACTGCTCTTATTTAACAGTAGTATAATATGCGGACATAACATTCGAATATCTGATAGGAACTCTTCACCTTTTTTGAACAGCCAAAATATTTTTGGAAGTGACAATTCTTCTTTTTAGCTTAACACATTTTTTTATAAGTGATCCTTAAATTTTGCAGGACCATTCTTGTAATCCTGTCTAGGAAACCACTTAAATCTTTTTGGTTTATGTCTTATTCATAAAAGTAGTAACGTTATCTGTAACAAGAGTACCACCAAAAACTCCCCGTTTTCTTATCAAATTCTTAAATAACACTCATTATTCATTCATAAAAATATGCGAATTTGCATATCTTGTTCACACTAAATTATTATTTACCAGTTATACTAATTAGCATGAGGGAATATCTTGGGGAAGAGATTTTCTTAACAATGCGTAACATCATTTCCAATATGAGTCTGCTTTCTAAAGTCATTGGTAGTTAGTGCACATAGTTATAATTTGCAGCACAGTTATTTTTTACAGAAAAAAATATATTCTCCACACTACTAACTATCAATCTTTGCTGATTGCCTTATGGTGGTCAGTTTTTTTATTTTTCATTTCCCTATTTAGAAGAAATAATCATGACAATTGTCCAGTGTATTGATCGCTTCAAAACCAAGCTATGCTTCTAATCCAAGAAATGTACAGCCTATCTGTATTACATATAAGACTACTGGATAGGCGACGAGCATTCGAAGAAGCGTAGGAGCAAGTTCTTGTATGACCTTAAGACATTCGCCAGTATAAATGCATTGCATACCAGCCTGCTAGCTTGTTACTGAGTAAACAAACAGGACTAGCAATCCCACTAGCATCAGTGAGACTGACAATTTTGCTCAAGAAGACCCTCGTTAAGCTTTATCCATCTAGTCAATATTAGAATCGAAAGAAAGAACAGTTTAAAAACTGACATAACACTTAAATTTCTAAACGAATCATATTCATTATCGTATTCAAACGAATAATAGAAAAAGCTAAGTCCTTATGTATCAAGGGCTTAGCTCATATATTCTTACTTTTCTTCTTCTTCACTCATGAATGATAGCCAGATTTCACTAGATTTTTAAGGGTATCATCTCATTAATTAAATCAAAAATAGAAGAAGAAAAACAGCATTGAATATCAACAAGTATTTTACTGTTGGCATTCAAAATGGCATTCACTAAAAATTCTCATAAGCTGCGGCGCTTATACATAAGGCTACAACATAAAAAGGATGGTAAAGGGCCATCTTTTTTTGTACCCACATTCAAGGCTTACCCTATTTCTTCGTTAATTTTATGATTTTTGAAATATCATCAATTTCCAAAGCATCTGCGATTCTTTCGATATGCTCTAAATAAATCCTCTTCCGTTTTCCATTCGCAAGGTTACTTAAATTTGATGGTTCGATGCCGGATAGCCTTGCCAACTCTCTTAATGACATATTTCTTTCGGCTAATAGCTTATTTATCAACACTTCTACTTTTATTTCACTATGATCTGCACTCATTAGAATTTCCCCTATACTCAAAATTTTGTTGTCTGTATGAACATGATATAGTAAGATATTCTTACACTGTTGTTTATATAGACATGGGTTTTAGAAGTATGGAGGTATGACAGATGGAAGAACAGCCAAACAAAGTGATTAAGGACACGCAACCGATCAAAAAAGTTACTCACCAAGATATTTATACCTTGTATGACTTGGTGGAACAGCTCAATTCATGGAAAGAGCCGCTAAAGTTATTAGAAAGCTTTTTCGGCGATAAGAAGCGGCCAGTTAACAAGCAGCAGATTGCCAAACAATACTATGCACAGGCTAAAATTTTCAATGCTTTCGTTTCCGATTTTCATGACTTAACCAATAAAATAGACGATCAAATATCTAGTTTAAGACGAAGCGAAAAACTCTAAGGAACGCAAAGCGTGCCGGATGAACCTTACTCAAAAACAGGAGTGAGGTTTTTCTGTATGCGACTGTATATATAAAATAAAAGTCAGGATTTGTCAGGTTCTGGACATTTCAACGTTCCGATTGAAAAGGAGCGTTGAAATGTCTATAAATCCCCTTACTTTAGGCTTTCTATCCGTGTTGTTTTGAAATTAGACTGTGTTTGTTTTGTGTTTCATTTTGAAATGTTATACTATTCCTATCAGCAAGTAGTTTGCTGAAATATACTTGATTGAAATGAAGTGTTCCTATGGGCTTATTTGCTTTAATTATTTCGGTATTATCCTCCGCTCTCTCGTTATACACTTTTGCTAACCAGCACTTTAACAGACTTTATCGTTTAGGGATATCGGCTGACAACTTCATGCCAAACATAAAAGAAGAGATTCTCTTTGCCAGGATTACTTTTATCAATGAATCATCTACGCCTTTAACTATTTATGATACAAATATATTAGACGAAAACGGAAAAATATTTGCAGGAAATGATGGTCAATTAATCTTTGAGAAACGTACTGTTTCATCGTTTTTCAGAACTGGAATTTCCGTTATGACAGATGAATCTACATCATTGTTGCCAATTACGATAGCTCCATACTCTTATTCTTCCAGTTTCTACGCTTTTTTCTTAAGCGGTGAATCCGCAGAGACGATATACAACAAAAGCACTTATTATTTAGAAACCGAAACATCACACGGTCTTTTCGTAAATAAGCTAACAACTTTTAGTTTTAATTTTGAATACGAAACTAGATACAATAAGTCAAGACTTATGCGCATTTACTGGCATCAATCTAAATGGAGAAAATTCTTTAACCCAGAATTCCAAAATAAGTTAAAACTGCCAAAACTAGTGAAAATCAAGAGAAACAAAGAGCAATAGCTACCGCTTATAGTACTTAAATATCAGGTTTTATCAGGGTTATGAAATTCCTGTCCATTTGAAAACCAAGTTTTGCTAAGTCCGCTTAATTTACTATTTATTTTAAAAGTTAAGTTTTATTAAGTCCCATACGTGAACGAATATGAGGTTCTAAAGAATATGAATGTTAGCCTATACGGATGTCTTACACCCCCTTCAATAGAAATTACCATAAAAGTCTAGCAACATTGTAAACACGGTTGAAAAGGGCATAAAATACACGGGACAGACATTTTTGTCCAACACGATAAAATCAACATTTTCAGTAAATCCATTGAAAAACACGTGCAACACGTATACAATGATAGATGTCAGGAGGTATACGTGCACAATGCCAATGACACAAAAAGAACTGGTTAAACTTCTAGTAGCCAACGGAGGCGTAGAAGTCAAAGGCGGCAAAGGCTCACACGTTAAGGTGAGGTATCCAGGAGTTAACCGACCTATAACTGTCCCCAAAAGATCAAGAAGGGGTTAGAAATGGGGATATTGAAACAAGCTGGGCTTAGATAGCCCGCTTGTTCTAAAACGATGGGAGGAGAATAAGAATGTTAGTAACTTTTCCAGCATTATTTTACTTTGAACCAGAAAAAGACGGTTATAGCGAAGGGTATTCCGTCTTTTTCCCGGATTTTGAGAACTTCGGCGGAACTTGCGGCGATACGGTTACAGAAGCAATGTATATGGCTTCTGATTGGTTAGGCATAACTCTGGCTGATGATATAGAAAACGGCCGGAAAGTCCCTACACCGTCACAAATCAGCCAGCTATCACTTGTTGGGAATAACCCTTTTAAAAATGATGAAGAGCTTAATTATACTTACGATCCGGAAAAATCATTTATATCAATGGTCAGCGTGGATGTTTCTGAATACTTAGATAGCCAAGAGCCTATTAAAAAAACTCTTACCATCCCAAAATGGGCTGATAAACTAGGCCGGGAGATGCACTTAAATTTCTCTAAAACTCTCACCGATGCCATTGCTGATAAAAAACTCAATGTATAGAATTTAGTCCCCAGCTTCTTAAGATGTTGGGGGTTTTTGTACCCTACTATAGTAATTTCAATCTTAGCATTTCTAAGGGCTCTATACTTTATGATATTGGTGAGAAATCACTGGCATCTTTTTTAGAGAGAAAAATTTTTCTTATTTCCACCAATCGCTTCTGGAAGATGTCTCTTCCAGAAAACTATCAAAAAACGATACAAACCTTCAAAAAAATGTCAAAGAAGATTAAGCGATCCCTTGAACAACCTTATTCTAACGGCCCTTTGGAAAGCTTAAACAATCATATCAAGGTACTCAAACGCAATACTTATGGATTCAGAAGCTTTTATAACGTCAAACTCAGGATCAATCTCTGCTTTGGCGAAGCGCATTTCAAACTGAACAAAAAAGCCTAGAGAAAATTTCTCTCTAGACTCGACTCTATTTCTCTCGATTTTTCTTACCAACATTCGTTGACAAAGTGCCACTTAAATTTCTAAACGAATCATATTCGTTATCATATTCAAACGAATAACAGAAAAAGCTAAGTCCTTACATATCAAGGGCTTAGCTCATATATTCTTACTTTTCTTCTTCTTCAGCCATGAATGTATTGAACACTTCTTCGATCATATCCCATTCAGCATCTGTTTCGATCTGCTGCAGTTCACCTTCTGTGCCTTCTTCATTTTCAATATATGCGTAAGCCTGTAATTCCACATCTTCATCTTCAGGTACGCCGGCTGGATATAGAAGAACGTAATTCTTACCAAATTCTTCCTGTCCGTCAACAGTTAGAAGAATTTCATACAAAGTTTCATTCCCCTGTTCATCTACTAACGTAATATGTTCATGTCCCTCATGATTATGCTCTGTCATTGTCGTTCTCCCTCTTCTATAAATAATTTGGAAACATACTGTTACGCATTTTTTCCTGCACCGTCCAAATAATTTTGCAGAATCATTACAGCTGCTACCTTATCTATCACTTTTTTTCGTTTTGCACGAGAAGTATTTGCCTGTTCAACCAACATACGTTCTGCCTGAACAGTAGTTAACCGTTCATCCTGAAAAACAACCGGCAAGTGAAATCTTTCCTCGATTTGTTTTCCATAAGCCATGGAGGCCTCAGCTCTTGGTCCGATAGAATTATTCATATTCTTAGGCAGACCAACCACCATTTTGGTCACTTCGTACTCTTTGATCAGTTCACCTAAACGATCAAAACCAAACTCCTGTTTTTCTTCGTCGATTCGAATAATCTCTATACCTTGTGCCGTCCATCCCAAAAGGTCGCTGACAGCAACTCCAACAGTTTTTGATCCAACGTCCAACCCCATCACTCTCATCGAAGGTTGATACCATAACTTGATAGATAATGCTTTACAAGTTCCTCCATGATTTCATCCCGTTCATGACGGCGAATTAAATTCCGCGCATCTTGATAACGAGGAATGTAGGCCGGGTCTCCAGAAAGTAAATATCCCACAATTTGATTAATTGGGTTGTAACCCTTCTCTTCCAAAGCCCGGTAGACAGTTGCCAACGTCTCGCTTACTTCTTTCTTACGACTTTCATCAAAGTCAAAACGTACTGTTTCATCTGTAAAACCCATTTATCTACACCTCTTTTCTTTCATTACATACAGTTTCATTCTACTAGAAAGTAATTAAAACTACAAACAAAAATTCTTCCAATATAAACTAATATAGATAAAATTATTAAAAGAACAGCTAAAAAATCTGCATTTCTATTATATCTTATAAATTTCATCCTTCAGTTCTCTTTGCTCAATATCCTCAATCGGTTCATTTTTTTTGAGATAACCAGAGCTATCTAGCTTTTTATTCGCTTTCAAGCCATTATTAATAAAGAAATTACCTATTCTCAAAACTTCTGGAAACAATAAAAAAAATTCGGAAGTCCTGTTTTCTTCCGAATCCTCTGCTGGTTAACAATATCTAATTTTTCCACGTCTACTTCTCTTTTGCCATCAGTTTAACCAATAAAGCTTTCTGCGCATGAAGACGGTTTTCAGCTTCCTGATAAATGTAAGAATGATCTCCATCTATCACCTTTGAAGATACCTCTTCTTCTCTATGAGCCGGCAAACAATGTAAAAATATATAATCGGATTTTGCCTGCTGAACAAGTGAGTCGTTAACCTGATAGTCGTGAAAAATCTGTGTACGCATCTCTTGTTCTCCTTCATCTCCCATACTTGCCCATACATCTGTTACCACAACATCTGCATTTTTTACAGCTTCATATGGATCATCAGTTATAATAATCTGACTCCCTGAGGTGTTTGCAATTTTCTGTGCCTGTTCGACATATTCCGGGTTAGGCTGATACTCCTTTGGTGATGCAATGGCAATGTCCATACCAACGATGCTTCCGCCAAGAAGATAAGAGTGTGCCATATTATTTCCATCACCAACATAAGCAAGTTTAATACCTTTCAGCTTATTTTTTATCTCAAAAATAGTCATAAAATCTGCAAGAACCTGACAAGGATGATGATGATCCGTCAGTCCATTAATAATAGGAACGGAAGACTCTTTTGAAAATTCCTGAATCATCTGATCTGAAAATGTACGAATCATGATTCCGTCCACATAAGAAGAAATGACTTTTGCAGTGTCCTTAACTAGTTCTCCCCGCCCCATTTGCGTACTTTTAGTATCCAGAATAATTGCCTGACCGCCAAGCTGAATAATACCTGCTTCAAAAGAAACTCGGGTACGTGTACTGTTTTTTTCAAAAATCATAGCCAAGATTTTACCTGATAATACCGTCTTGTATTTTTCTGAATCTTTTTTCATGCCAATTCCCAGCTGTATAATCTCAATAAAATTTTCCTCTGTCAGTTCAGTTAAATCCAACAGACTTTTTCCATATAGTCCTTCAGTCATTTGCTATCTCCTCCAATACTTGACAGATTTTGTCAACTCCTTTTGCCAGATCCTTTTCTGTGATTGTCAGCGGTGGTAAAAGCCGCAGAACATTACTTCCTGCTTTCAAGACCAGTACACCAGCTAATTGTAATTTATCAATGGCCTGCGCCAAAATCTGACTGTTTATCAGTTCGATTCCGATCATCAATCCTGTGCCTCTTACCTCATTTACTACCCTATTTTCTTTTAATCTTGTGGAAAGCTCGTCAATTGTCTTCTTGCCTTTTACAGCTACATCTGATAAAAATTCTTCCTGATTAATCAGATCGATTACGTTCTCTGCAATGCTCATTGCCAAAAGATTTCCGCCAAATGTAGAGCCATGGCTGCCGGGTCCGAAAGAAGCTGCGAGTTCTTTTTTTCCAAGCATTGCACCAACTGGAAAACCATTCCCCAACCCTTTGGCCAATGTAATAATGTCAGGTACAAGATCATAACCATCTGACGCATAAAAGGTACCCGTCCGACCAATTCCTGTTTGTATTTCATCAACAATCAGCAGACTCCCATTGTCTTGGCAGACTGCTTTCAGTTCTTTCAACCATTCCTGTTTTGCGGGTATAACACCGCCCTCTCCTTGAATAACCTCTACAATTACAGCAGCAGTATCATTATCAAGATGTTCTTTAAGACCCTCAAGAGAATTGTAAGGAACATAAATAAAGCCTGGAACTAGCGGATGATAGTCTGCATGAATTGAATCCTGACCTGTGGCACTCATTGCACCAAATGTTCTCCCATGAAATGATTGAAGAAAAGAAATAATTTTTGTTCGACCTGTGGCTTTTCGAGCAAGTTTAATAGCTGCTTCATTCGCTTCAGCTCCGCTGTTACAAAAATAAGCAACATACTCTTTTCCATCAGCAAGCTTCTCAGCAACTCTTTCCTGCAAACTATTCTTATAAAGATTTGGAATGTGCCAGACTTTTTGCGATTGCTCCTGAAGTGTCTGATTCAACACAGGATGATTATATCCAAGGTTGACAACCCCAATCCCGCTGGTTAAATCCAAATAACGCTTTCCCTGAGCATCCATCAGGCTGCATTTATCTCCTTCAACAAATTCAATGCTTTTTCTAAGATAGTTTGGAAACAAATAACTCATATCGCTACCTTCTTTCCTATTATGACTGTTCCTTTGCTTAAGATATCATTAGTAATATGTACAGTCCCCACACCTTCTTTGATAGCTTTTTCCGTACCTTTTATTTTGGGAATCATACCTCCGGTTATCACTTGTTCCTCAATCAACGACTCAATATCGGAAATCCGCAATTCTTCAATATATTCGTTTCCGTATTTGATTCCTGCAACATCGGTTAACAAAAATAATGTTTCTGCCTTTAATTCCGAAGCAATCTGGCAGGCGGAATCATCGGCATTAATGTTCAGCCACTCTCCAGAATCGGTTATTCCTAAAGGGGCAACAATCGGAATATAATCTTTTTCAAGTAAATCAAGCAGTAAATCTGTTTGGATATCGATCACTTTCCCTACATGACCCAAGGTTTGTTTATCCAGATACTCACCTAAAATAATTTTATTACTTGATGTATTCAAGCCCACAGCTGAAAGATTTTCCTGCTGAAAACGGACAGTGATCATGGGCTGTACCTGTCCAATCAATACCATTTGAGTGATTTTTAATACTTCATCCGTCGTTACCCGCAACCCATTTTTATAGCAGACGGGAATATTCAGGCAATCCATCATCTCAGAAATATAGTGCCCGCCTCCATGGACAATAATAATTTTTTTTCCTTCTGCCTGCCATGCATGAATCTGACTGAAAAATCCTGGAGTCAATGTGTCTCCGGCTGCTCCCCCAATTTTAATAACTATTAAAGCCTTCATCTTTTTGTTCCTTTCTTCTATCTCATGTATGATAGAGTGCATTTATTTCGACATACTTATAAGTAAGATCACAACCCCAGGCTTTGCCGGCAGCCGCTCCTTCGTGAAGATCAACAGTTATTGTAATGGTTTCCTTTCCCAGCTTTTCCTTCATGACTCGTTCGTCAAAGTGCTGTGGCTGGCTGTGGAGTAATACTGGCTGACCCTCTATAAAAATGTCAATATTTTCCGGATTAACGAATGGGTCAGCATAACCAATTGCACAAATGATTCGGCCCCAGTTAGGGTCTGCACCAAACATCGCAGTTTTCACAAGAGAGGAGCCAACAATTTTCTTGGCAATCATTCGCGCAGACAACGGATCTTTTCCATTCGTTACTGTTGCTTCAATTAACTTTGTTGCACCCTCTCCATCTTGTGCAATCATCATTGCCAATGTTTTCATCACTTGATAAAGCATTTCCTGAAAAATTTCATATTCCTGAGTATGCTCCTGTATCTCTGAGATTCCAGAAGCTCCATTTGCCATGAGCAAAACCATGTCATTTGTGGAAGTGTCTCCATCCACAGTAATTTGATTAAAAGTTTCGTCAGTTATTTTCTTTAACATAGTCTGCAGTAGCTCTCTGGACATTGCCGCATCCGTAGTGATGAAAGCAAGCATTGTTGCCATGTTCGGATGAATCATACCAGAACCTTTTGCCACACCGGACATCTTTACCCTTCGATTTTCAATAACTACTTCAAGAACAATTTCTTTTGTTCGTGTATCGGTGGTTAAAATCGCTTCATGAAAAGCGGGTGCTTCTCCGCCTGTTTTATTTAAATGAGCAATTCCATTTTCTATTTTATCCATGGGCAGTTCCTGTCCGATAACTCCGGTCGAAGCCACAGCCACTTGGCTGCTGGAAAGACCGAGTTGTTTTGCTGCTATCTTCTGCATTTCTTTTGCATGAGTCAAACCGGCTGCTCCTGTACATGCATTGGCATTTCCTGAGTTAACAACCACTGCCTGCAAGGAATCTGAAGCAAGTACCTCTTTGGTAATTTTAATTGGTGCGGCCTGAACAGCATTCGTTGTAAAAACGGCAGCAGCTCGAGCAGGGTATTCTGAATAAATCCAACCAATATCTTTTTTCTTCCGTTTCAATCCGCTATGGTATCCGTCAGCGTAAAATCCCTTTGGTGAAGCGATGGTTCCATCTATTTTTTTCATACTCACTATCTCCCTATGGATATATCGGCACTTGCATGAGTCCATCTGTTTCAGAAAAACCTGCAAAAAGATTCATATTCTGAATCGCCTGTCCGGCTGCCCCTTTTCCTAAATTATCAATAACTGTAACAATTGTTGCCATCTTCATTTCCTTATTTACTGCAAGCCCGATGTCACAGAAATTTGTACCCGCAACCTGCTTAATACAGGGAAAGCATCCCTCTTCCTGAATTCGGATAAACGGTTTTTCCATATAACATGATTTGTATAGATTCACCAATTGTACACAACTTAACACGTCCTTCAACTTAACATAAGCAGTCACAAGTATTCCTCTTGTCACCGGAATCAGGGAAGTCGTAAATTGAATTCCCTTTAGTTCAGGTGCCCAGTGTTGGAATTGCTGAACAATTTCAGGGATATGCTGGTGCTTATTCATTTTATAAACACTCATGTTTTCATTTGCATGTGAAAAATGACTGGAAGCTGACATTCCTTTTCCTGCTCCAGAGAGACCAGATTTTCCATCTATAACAATTGAATCCAATTCTGCCAGCTGATTTTGCAACAATGGGGCAAGTGAAAGCTCAGAGGCTGTAGCATAGCATCCGGGATTTGCAATAAACTTACTGTTTAGATTTTCTCTAAATTCTGCAAGTCCATAATCAAATTTTTCAATTGAAGAAAAATGCTGAGCATCTGTTCCATACCATTTTTCATAAGCTCCAGCCTCTTTTAAACGAAAATCACCAGAAAGATCTATTACAGGAAAATCATTTTCTATAAATGGTAATGCAAGTTTTTTTGAGATTCCAGATGGTGAAGCTAAAAAGACTAGGTCGCTCTGATTCATTATTTCTTCGGGATCAACCGCTGTTAGCTTCATCGACAGTATTCCCTTCAAATGAGGATACTGCTGATCAACAGCCTGCGTTTCAGTTTGACTATGAATCGATATTATCTCTACATGAGGGTGATTGACTAAATAACGAATGAGCTCCAAACCGCCATATCCGGTTGCTCCAATAATGGATACTTTCATTTGTTTTAACCCTTTCCTTTTCGTTTTAATAAAAGACATGTTTTTCACATTATAGTTTTATACAGGGAATTCGTCAACGGTTTTTTATTAATTTATGTAGATAAAAAGGAAAAATATACATCAAAACCCTATTTAAATGCATATTCATGCCGAATGTGTATTTTTTCATGCAAAAAAAGCTGATCAGGTTCGCCCCGGTCAGCTGTATATTGAAGTAGCTTCATTTTATTTACATGTAATATTGACAGATTATAATTGCTGCTAAAATAAGAATACCCGGTAAATAATTTGATACTCTGATTTTTGTAATTCCAGCAATATTCATTCCAATCCCCAAAAACATCAAGCCGCCGATTGCACTGATGCCGGCCATCAATTCATCCATCAAAGGGTCTGGAACATATTTAATTAATACGCTCGCAAAGATTGTAATCAATCCCTGGTACAAAAATACCGGAATCGACGAAAAAAGTACGCCAACTCCCAGAGAAGCTGTCAGCATAATCGCCATGAACCCATCCATTACAGCTTTAGTATAAAGCGTTTGATGATTTCCTGAAACACCACTTTCGACAGCTCCTATAATTGCCATGGAGCCAATTAAAAAAATCAGTGAAGCAGTGACAAAGCCCTCTGCAAAATTACTTCCTGACTTAGCAAACCGTCGTTCAAGATAAAGTCCAAACTGATTCATTCGATCTTCAATTCTCAATGACTCACCGACCATTGCTCCCAGACACATGCTGATTAAAACGAGAATAAATGATTCCGACTTGATTGACATCTGAATACCCAAAAGAATTCCGCCTAATCCAACTCCTTTTGTAACTGTATCCTTCGTTGCCTCACTTAAATTGCGTAAAACCGCACCCGCCAAACTCCCGACAACAATTGCCAGTCCGTTGACAATTGATCCTAACAAAATCATTTAGTCCCCTCCTGTAATAAAAAGGCATGAAATCAATCAGGCGCCCCTGACTGATTTCAGCTGTAAACATCATTTTGATCAATCGCTCTCTCATTATAACATTAATTTTTCTGAAAATTACAAAAATATTGATTTATTTTTCCTGATTCAAGAACACTTTATAAGCCTCTTGATCATAGATCTTGTCAATTTCACCAATAAATTCTTTCGGCGGCTCCGGACGTACAAACCCATTTTTAAACTGATATAAGCCATCCTCATTGTTTAAACTGAATACTCCGCCAAAATCATAGCCGTCTTTCTTCTCTTTAATTGCCCATCTGATTCCTTCCCAGTTCACTAAATAGGGTGCCATCAAACCTTGATTTTCATGGGTGCTTCCTGCATACATATACCAGACCTTCCTTCCAGATATGAAGCAAAGTCCGCCGGCATCAGGTACGCCATCAATAAAAACAAGGATAATCTTCATTCTGCCGCAGTCAAGAAATGCATCTGCCAATCGATCAAAATAGTCTTGAGGTCTATAAGAAATCTTGTGCCGTTCACTAGTCATGGCATATAATTTATAAAAAATGTCCAAATCCTTACGGTTAGAAGAGACTTTACTCTCCAATCCCTTTTTTTCGGCATAGCGAATACGGTATCTGGTTTTACTGTAAAATCCTTCCAATACCTCTTCTTCTGATTTTCCTTCTAAATTGACAACCATGTTATATCTTGGCTGAATCGTGTCTTTCCCGCCTAATTCCCGATTCCTTACAATAAATCCTGCTGCTCTCAAACTCTTGTTAATTTCCTCACAGTAAAGAAATTCAGGATCCATTCTTAATAGAAAAACCTGCTGCTTTTTCAATTCTGTTTCTGCTTCACGGACTAGTCTGTTTATATATTCTAAAGAAAATTCATTCATCACCGGTCCCTTTGAAACGTAGGCAAATTTCTTTTCTCCAATATTTTTAACCATTAACACAGACATCGCAGCAACAATGTCACCTTCTTCTTCTAAATAAACATATAGAGGTTCCCAGTTATTTTTCACATAGCTCCATCCTGTTTCCTGAGTCACAGAACTGAACGCTGCATTTCGAATAAATGTATCATATGTTTCCATTTCCGAATGATTTGTACTGTTGATTATAGGCATATATTTTTTCCGTCCTTTTTTCGTATCATTTACAAATAAATAATACGAAAACAAGCTTAGACATACCTTAAAACTGTCAAACTTCTAAAAATCGGACAACAGAAGTAGATATCAATTTTTCCCATACAAAATACCCCTATCTAGGATTTTATTATTTCTCTGTCCTAGATAGGAGCAGCATATCACTTATGTCGCACCTTCATTATGCATTCTGTTTAAATTATTAAATCGAAAACAAATCTGTTGCTGATTCGGGGTCAGTATCATAAACATTGAACGTGTGACCGACACCAAGTCCATACTCTTTCAAAATAGAAGTCATTGCCATTTGCGCCAATTCCTTCATATTATTTTCCTTGCTCAAATGTCCAAGATAAACTCGTTTTGTATGAGCACCGATCACATCAGCCATAACCAACGCACCATCATCATTTGACAAATGCCCATGATCCCCTAAAATACGTTGTTTCAGGCTCCATGGATAGGCACCGGCACGAAGCATTCCCAAATCGTGATTGCTTTCAATCAGGTAGGCATCTGCATCTCGCACAGTCCCCCGGAGATGATCGCTGCAGTAGCCTGTATCTGTCAAAATAACGAAGGATTTATTATCCTTATAAAATCTATAAAATTGAGGAGCTGCCGCATCATGAGAGACACCAAAGCTTTCAATGTCCATATCACCTAACGTCAGTACCTTTCCCATTTCGAAAATATGCTTTTGCTCCAGTTTCACATTGCCAATCATTGAATCCATGGCCTGCCAAGTTTTTTCATTGGCATAAACATCCAGATTATACTTTCTCGCCAGTACTCCTACCCCATGAATATGATCTCTGTGTTCATGAGTGACCAGAATAGCATCCAGCTCTTCCGGTTTACGGTCTATTTCAGATAATAGTGATGTGATTTTCTTACCGCTTAACCCGGCATCTACCAAAATTTTCTTTTCCTTTGATTCTATAAAAAGGGAATTGCCTGTACTTCCGCTGGCAAGCACACTGACATTAAATGCCTTTTCCTGCTTCATTTTTCCTACGCTTCCCTTCCTTTAATCTTTCATGTAATCAGTATATAGTATACAACGATCAATTATCTTTTTCCACCCTGATAACCGCATTACTGGTAATAATTGTATTGCTCATGGCGTTCACCTGCTCAACCTGCAGAGTCGTTGAATTGGAAGATATCCCGATAAACCAGACAGGAACATAAACATTCTTTTCTCTGATCTTGTATATCTGCGAATAAGCCAGCTTTGAAAAAGTAATAGTTGAGTTGCTGGGGATCTTATTGTTTACGTAAAGTGTTTCTATGGCATCCTGTTCTGAATAAAGATCTGCTTTTTCTCTCAGCTCTTCCAGATTTCCAATATGAGACTGCGAATACTGTACGATTCTAAGTAAATCATCTGTCTCGCTTTTTTCAAGCGACAGGGTAATCTGAGCCGTGTCATCATGAATTGGAATACCTCCATATGATTGTGCTGCAACGAGTTCGGGAAATTCACCGTTTAAATTAGAAAACTGAGGTAAATACGTATATTCATTGCCGTATAAGACACTTTTTTCATCCCTAAGAAAGCCGGAAAACGTCTCATTAACTTCATCTGGATCAATGTAGTGATTGCTTGGATAATCAATGACGCCATTTTCAGTCACGGTAATATTTTTTAAATAGGAATAGTCATTTTTAGCTGCCTGCTGTTCCTGAATAGCCATATAAAAATTTGTCTGTTCTCCACTTAGGTAGTAACCTTCAGAGCGTTTAGTAGACAATTCCTTTTTGTGCGTAATCTGATCTTTTTTCAGACGCGTTTCCAGGCTTTCTGTTTTCTCGGAATAAGAGACGTAACTTTCATCCTGCAGACCTTCCCGATAGATACTGAATAAAAAGATATTTACCCCTAAGAAAACCAGGAAAAAAATCCATTCAATCCGCTTAAAATCCATTACTGCACCTCCAAATTCACGATTTTCTGCAGCAATTCGCGCTCCGGATACCATTGTCCACGATACAAAATATACCATTCCGGTGTTAAATCAACAACTTGGGTGATACCCTCGATTGTCTGCCAGCTATAGCCGATAATCAGCGATTCAATTCCTTCGATATCTGCACCGTAAGCAAGCAGCTCATCCAACAAATCAGAAGTGTCCTGTAAAGTAACTTCTTCTTCAGAAGGGATAGGTACCTGAATCATATCAACACTTGTATCAATGCTGATTTTATGCTGCTCAGATTCTTCTCCATCAATGGTGACTTTGACCTGCCCTTTATTATTTTCACTGAAAACAGGAAAACCTTCCACAAATGTACGGTAATTCACTTTATTATCTGAGTAATCAAAATAGCGTATATTCCCAATATTGGTTCCCAATTTTTTCATATAGCCAAAACTGTCAGCATACACATTATGATCCTCAGAAGATACCTGGAGATTTCCACTAAAATACACTGTACTCGTTTCTTCGTCAATAACCAGCTTTTCAACCCCGCTTGTATATGAAAGATCGTTACTGTCCTCATTTGTATGAACACTGTCCGGATTGGCAAAAAAAGCATTTCTGAAAAGTGTTATAGGCTGAGATGCTAAAATATAGCTGTATTTTTTAAGTTTTAGGTCGCTCATCATATAGTATTGCTTATTTGCAATTGACGAACGTTCAATAGCCTTAAAATAGTTGATTCCGTCTTTTTTCAATAAATTTTCTATCTTTTCCTGGTCAATCGAGATAAATGCTGAGTAAACATTTTTATTCTCAAAATCAAAAAAATAGATTCTTTTTCCATCAAAATCGACTTGTATACTGCTGAAATAGACTTCTTCTGCCAACGAGATATCAGTAAGATCAATCGGAAGATTATACACGGACAGATATTCACTTAGCAGGAAACGTCCTTCATAAAGAAATTCAAATCCTCTTTTATCTGAATAGTAATTTTCGTATTCTTCTTCGCTTCCGCTGCTTACCAAAGAAAGCTGGTCAATTATACTGCTGCTCAACACCTTTTGAATGGAGCTGATTAGACTTTCGCTCGTACTTACAGTTATCTCGTCATTCTCCATTCTGACAATTCTTAGAGGGAGAAAAACATCGCTGCTGGATCTTTCTTTCGTTGTAGAAGTGACCTGCCCCTCATTTTCCAAGCTATCTTCTTTAATTGAAGAACTGCTCCAAATTGAATAGCTGAAATAGAGACTTAGCAAAACCATCAGAATCAGACCGATCCGAATCAGTTTCTCAGTAATAGTCATTTTCATTCCCACCAAACCTCCTCATAAGGTTCATAAGGCAGAGAAATATAGAATGTTGATCCCTGACCTTCTCGGCTTTCAACCCAGATCGCCCCATTATGAGCCTTCATTACTTCTTTTGAGATTGCCAGTCCCAGTCCTGTACCGCCCTGTGCTCTCGCCCGCGCCTTATCCACTCGATAAAAGCGTTCAAACACTTTCGGTAAATCTTTCTTTGGAATACCAAGTCCTCTGTCTGTTACGCTGAAAATAACACTACTGTGGGTTTCCAACAGACGGCAGACAATTTCTCCGCCATCTGGAGAATATTTAATGGCATTATTCATAATATTGTCTAGTACTTGTATAATTTTATCCATATCAAGTTCAACCCAAAGATCTCTCTTGGTAAACTCACGGCGAATGACAAATTTCTTCTCGTCATTTTCAACCATCATATCAAAACGATCCAGTACAAAATTTATTAATTCATTAAAATTGACATACTCCATCTGCAATTCAGAATTTCCGGAATCCATTCTGGAAAGATTCAGAAGATCGTTAATCATGCGGATCATCCGGTCTGTCTCTTCCAATGTGACTTTCAGAAAATGCGGTGCGATTTCGGGATTTTCCCAAGCTCCTTCATTGAGCGCTTCTATATAGCTTCTCATACTTGTCAAAGGCGTACGCAGTTCATGAGAAACATTGGAAACAAACTCACGGCGTTCCTGTTCATTTTTTTCCTGCTCTGTTACATCATGCATCACACAAACAATCCCGGTAATAAAACCTGATTCTCTTCGAATCATCGCAAAATCAACCTTCAAAATCATTTGATCCTCGGGATTATCAGAGAGGGAACGGTCAATCAGTAATTCATCCGGCTCCTCTAAAAGCTTTCTCAGCGTGTATTCTCCATCAATATCCAGCAGCTCCAGCAAGGACATTCCAATCGCTTCTTCTGCCTTAACATTTAATAAAGTCGTAGCCATTTCGTTAATAGTAATGACTTTTCCTCGCCGGTCTGCTGCAATAACTCCGTCTGTCATATGCGTAAGCACACTATCCAGTCGATTTCGTTCTGACTCCATCGTTTCCTGCGCTTCTTCCACTCGTTCGCTCAACTGGTTAAAGGTTTCCGCCAGCTGTCCAAGCTCATCTTTTCCATAGATTTTTACTTTCCCGCTGTAATCGCCTCTTGCGATACGCAGCGCCTGCTCTTTCATTTCTCCAATAGGCTGAGTAATCGAACGAGAAATCAACAGTGTGACAATGACAGAGATAATTCCCGCCATCAATGATGCAGTAAAAAATATCCGGGCGATATCCGTAACTTCCTTATATTTGTTTTCAATGTTGCTTTTAACATAAACAGCCCCGATGACAGTATCGCCGGTCGGGGAATAAATTGGCTGGATATTAATATATACCCTTTTCCCGTTTTCAACTGCAGGGTATTTTTTTGCGACAAACTCATTCAGATTACGGTATTCATTTTTCTTACCAACCACTCCCTGTTGGTTTAAATCACTGGTTGCACGAACAATTCCCTTATCGTCAATCACTCTGACTTCAAGAAATTCTGAATTTGAAAAGCTGCTCAGGACTCGTTTTATATCTGTATCAACATCCGCGCTGACATTGTCGTCCTCATTATTTAGCGGATTGCTCAATGAGTTAACGAGCTGAGTCACCTGCAAATCAATATTTTTTTTGTATTCACTGATTGTCGTCGTCTCCAGTTCACGAATAAAATATCCTCCAATAATCTGTATAGCGATCAAAAGAAGGAGGATAAAGGATAACGCAATCTTGAAGTTGACTGATTGAAAAAAGTTAACCTTTTTCCTCATAGATCACTACTCCTGTTCAGGATTTCTTAGGTAATAGCCGACACCTCTTCGGGTAACCAAATATGTAGGGTGGCTCGGATTGTCTTCAATTTTTTCACGCAGTCGTCGAACCGTCACATCCACTGTTCTGACATCTCCAAAATAGTCATACCCCCAGACTGTCTGCAGCAAATGTTCTCTTGTCATTACCTGACCTATGTGTTTTGCCAGATAGAAAAGAAGTTCAAACTCTCTGTGAGTCAGCTCTATTTTTTCTCCGCGTTTTGATACCATATAGGCATCCGGATGAATGGTTAAATCGCCAATTGACAGTTCAGAAGGTGTATTGTCGTCGGCTTCCTTAACACTGGCAGCTCCACGACGCAGGTTGGCTTTAACACGAGCAACCAACTCTCTATTTGAAAATGGTTTTGTCACATAATCATCTGCTCCTAATTCAAGTCCTAGAACCTTATCGATCTCAGAATCTTTGGCAGTTACCATAATGATCGGCATATCATAGGTTTTTCTGATTTCCCGAGCAACTTCCAAACCGTCAATTTTAGGGAGCATCAGATCAAGAATCACCAAATCCGGCTCTTCTTCTTTCACTTTTTCCAATGCTTCTTCACCATCATAAGCAGTTGAAACTTCATACCCTTCTTTTACTAAATTGTATTTTACAATCTCGGAAATCGGTTTTTCATCATCTACGACTAAAATCTTTTTCATAAAGAGACACCTCTTTTTCTTTCCTACATAGTTTTGCAGTATTTTTTTCATTATACCTCATTTTTTGAAGTCTTTCATCTTTGTTCACTGATTTCGCTGTTTCTATTCACCTTTCTTAAGAAAATCAACAAAAAACAAAAATCAGAATCAGTCCTTAAAGACCGATTCTGATTAACTGTTGATTTAATTTGTTATACTTCTTCAGTATCTAAAACATATTTGGCAACCAGCGCTGCAAGCAATCCGCCGATTAGCGGTGCAACAATAAAGACCCACAGCTGAGACAATGCATCTCCGCCGGCAAAAATCGCAGGACCCAAACTTCTTGCAGGGTTTACTGATGTACCGGTTAACGGAATTCCAACCAAGTGAACCATTGTCAGTGTAAGACCAATAACGATTCCTGCAAGTTTGGCATTTCCTTTTTTAGCACTTGTGACAGTCATAATAACCAGAACAAAAATAAATGTTAAAATAATTTCAATAACTAACGCACCCATAGCTGTGAAATCACCAAAGCCGTTTTGTCCAAGATTTGAAGTGTTCAGACTTCCTGCTTCTAAAATCATCAGTAATGAGAAGGATGCCAATAGTGCACCAATCACTTGCCCAACAATATAATAGGCCAATTCCACTGTCGTGATTCGTTTATTTACCCACATTCCCAGTGATACAGCAGGATTTAAGTGAGCACCTGAAATTGTACCAATACTGTAGGCTGCTGCAATAATCGTCAGCCCAAAGGCTAATGCGATACCTGTTGTTCCGATTCCTTCCATTCCGTTTCCTAAAACAGCGGTTGCTGTTCCGAAAAATACTAAAATAAATGTTCCAATAATTTCTGCAATTGCTTTTTTCATTTTTTATTATCTCCTTTCAACAATAATGAGTTTAACATAACAATCGTCTTTTTAAAATACTTTTCATAAAATTTCCATATCAAAAAAACCGAAACAGACTGATTCAGCAGTTCCAGTTTTCATTTTATCATATTGTTAATTTAACGCAATTATTTGAACTTGCAATTGATTACATAACAAAATCAGTCCAAGATTTGAACACCGATTCCAAGGAGTCCAGGTCCGGTATGAACAACCAATGCCGGGCTGATAGTGCCAAAATAAATCTCTTCAGCTTGGGGAAAATTTTCTTTCAACTTTTGATAGAAAGTTTTGGCTTCTTCTTCTGCTTCTCCATGCGCAACAGCCAAAACAACTTTTTTGTGGTTCCCAATAAATTCTTTAATCAGACTAAGCGTTTTTTCCAGACTTTTCTTTCTGCCTCGAGCTTTTGCTACAGTATAGTAAACCCCTTCTTCATTACAGGAAATAATGGGATTCAATTTTAAGGCATTTCCCAAAATAGATGCTACCAAACCAATCCGGCCGCCCTTTTGCAGATATTCCAATGTCGCCACATTAAAATAGACAGTGGATTTTTCAACGTTTTCAGATAGACGTACTTTCATTTCTGCCCATGGCATCTCAGCTTCAACCATTTTAGCAGCCTCAATCACTTGAAGTCCGCTGCCGATCCCTATATTTTTCGTATCGAGACAGAAGGTTTCCACATCTTTAAACTCCTCACTGATCAAACGAACAATATTAAATGTTCCGCTCAAACCGCTGGAAATTGTAATCGCCAAAATTTTTTCAAAGCCGTCTGCTTTAATCTTTTCAAAAATTTTCGTAATGGTGTCTCCGTCAGGTAATGAAGTACTCGGGATTTCAACCGGCAAACGCTTATATACCTCTTCCGGGGTGATGTCCACTTTATCCGTGTATACTCGATCTTTATAAATGATTTGCAAAGGAATCACATATATTCCGTATTTTTCAATTAGTTCTTGCGGTACATCAGTACCGGAATCTACAAGTATTGCTATTTTTTGTTTATTCATCACGTTTCTCCATCTTCTCTAAATATAGTTGCTCCAATTCGATCACTTTTTCACTGAACATTTTTGTTGCAAAAGATAAGGTTGCTGCTTTTACAGCCAGAGATTCTGTAGGAATATTTTCACTAAACGACGAAACAGGTTCTTCCCCTAATGCCTGGGCAACAACAACTTTCAAGGCTTTTTCCTGTTCATTACAAAATTGATTATAAGCTTCCCTAATTCCAACTGCAGCCCCCTGAAACAAAATTCCCTGTTTAATTTCGGGAATGGTCAGAACCTGTTTCAACAACGTAATAGCAACAAGAAATGCTAAATGTTTTTGATTGTATCTCTTTTTTTCAGGTGCCGGAATCAAACCAAGCTTTACATAGTTATTAACCATTGAAGATGTCAGCAAGGTATGTTTGTCAGTAGTAATCAATGGTGACAAGTATTTTTCCACAAGAGTAATTACTTGATCCATATACAGCTCTATATCCGGCAGTTCATGCCATCTGGGTAAATGAATGCCCTTCAAATTTTTCCCCCACTGTTCCAGCGAAGCTCTTATATCGTTCAAAAAAACACACCACCTTTTTATAAAAAAATAATAACATATTTATTAAAATGATTCAATCTAGTTGTCGAAACTAGATCAACTTTAATTTCTTTTTTATAAGAGATACTATGCATAAAATAAAAAAGAGTTTAGGACAGAAATAAGGTCCAAACTCTTTTCATATCTAAACCCGAATAAACAGCGAGGTTGAGACAGAAGTGTTCTGTCTCAAGAACCAGGTAGGTATCATGCATCATCTACTCTGACGAGTCAATCGTAGTGATTTATGACAATAAGTCGGACTATACGAAAATTGTCAAGGAACACTAGTCATAAAATGACTAGCTGTGAATTGATACCTCCCTGGAGCTACTCATATTTTCAGTATAGTTCGACTTATTTCCAGAACTACTGTCTCTACGAGTCTAACGATTCTCGAGACAAAACATTACACTGTATCCGTTTTTCTGCGTCTACGGTTCTCACTTCGTTCCGATCCTCGAAGCATGGAGGGGCTTTGGAACACCGTTTATTCGGTTTTAGGGATCTCAGACATACTTTTGTCACAGTCCCGACCTCGCGTAATTTATTCAATTAATTATTTTTTTCTTAAACTTCTCCTGCCAACTAAAAAACCAGCGAACAGGGTCCCTTCCAGCAAAATAAAAAATAGAAGGAAACAGTGCATAAAGAACATTTCCGGCAGAACATTAATCACCGGATCAGTTACAGGATCAAACAGCCATGCATCATTATTAAAAAAGATTCCATGGAACTGAACAAAAAACTGATCAAAACCTACAGCCATTAACAGCAGAAAAACCACAGGAATAAATAAAGCAATCTGACAGGGACGCATTAAACGCCATAACCAGCCATTCTTTTTCAAGTACCGTAAAAAAAAGCCTGCTGGAATAATTGTCACCAGCAACACCCCGTAGTTCAGTAAAAATAGACGTTTTACTTCATAAAAATGGAAGGCTCCGCTTTCAGAAACTGGAAAATCAGACATTTTCAGTGTTGTAACAAAAGGATTATTCAGGTAGCTCATCAGCTGATCGAAATTTTCCAGCAGCTCTTTTTGGCTGATCATTGTATAATCAAGAATATTTAAGTAGTTAATGTCAAAACGATACAACGGTCGAAAATTTATTGTGATGGCAATGCACAAGGAAATGACTGCCAAAAAAAGACAGGTAAATCCCAGATATTCTATAATTGCTCCTTTGCGTTTTGTCATGCTACAGTTCCCAATCATCCAATGAGTTAAGAGTATAAGTCGCTGCAGTCGGCAAGTTTGGCACCTCTTCTTTCTGAGTAAAACCAGACAAAACCAGCAATGTATCAATACCGTTTTGAATACCGGACTGTATATCCGTTTCATAATTGTCGCCAACCATTAACACATCTGTTTTCTCCAAGCCCATAAGTTTAACTGCCTCGTTCATAATCACAGAATTCGGTTTGCCGATTATAACAGGCTCTTTCTGCACAGCTGACTGTACCAAAGCAATCATCGAGCCGGCTCCGGGAAGAAGGCCTCTTTCCGTTGGAATATTTTTATCGGGATTTGTACCTATAAAAACGGCACCTCTGCGAATAGCCAGTGTCGCTTTCACAAATTTTTCATAGGTAATTCCTGTATCCAGTCCTACAATTACATAATCAGGACTCTCTTCCTCCCAAACAAATCCTGCAGCCAGAATCAAGTCAACTAAACCCGATTCGCCAATCACATAAACCTTTTTCCCCTGATTCATTTCTTTCATATAATCAATCGTTGCCAGAGATGCGGTGTAAACAACAGAAGCCGGAACGTGCAAATCAAATTCTTTTTCCAGCCTGTTTGCAACTGCCTCAGGCGTTTTTGTTGTGTTATTTGTTACAAAGAGAAAGGGCTGATTCGTTTTCTGAAGCCTTTCAACAAAACGTTTTCCTGCCGGTATAATTTCCTTACCCAGATAGATCGTTCCATCTAAATCAATCAAATAGCCCTTGTAATTTCCCACTGTTTCTACTCCTCACGTTGGCGAATCGTAAATGATCGATTATTGTTCGCCTCTTTTTTCTCCGGTTTCTTTTCAGCAGCCTGCTGATTTGCCCCAGTATTTTCTTTTCTATTACGAATAACTGGTTTATTTTTCTTAAAATCTTTTTGATTTTTTGCAGGTCCTTTCTTTTCTTCTGTATGAGCCTGATTATTATTTCGATAGTTGCTTCGTTTATTATTTCGCTTTCTTTTAAGTCCCTGTTTTTCCCGCTTTCCACCTATTCGCTCAAGTACAAAATAAGCACAGCCGAAATTACAGAATTCATAAAGATAATCTTCCAAACTGTCAATCCGCTGATCAGGAGAAGCCTTTCGATTGCCTGCTTCAAAAAAGCCTTTCAATCTAAGCTGATCATATCCCCAATCCCCTACGATGAAATCGTATCTGGATAAAATATCACTGAAACGTTCACCTATTTTCTCTGCATCAAAAGCATCCCGATGATTTTTCACCAGCATGTACTGACGATCTCCAATCATAATCTGGCTTTCATCTACAGCAGTTACTACTTCACCTCGCTGTTTGGTTTTAGCAGGTTCTTCATTTATCTCTTCAATCACAGCAGCAATTTCTGCAGTTAATTCATTCTTTTCTTCAGTTTTCTCCGTCACAATCTCACCACCTGTCGTTTATTATACCTTGTTTTTTATTGATTGGATAGTGGCGTCTCAAATAGTCTCCTAAAACATTTCGAATAAACTCCGGGAATAAAAATTCTGCCTCGCCAACAATTTCTATTGTTGGAAAAAAAGGAATAAATAAAAAATGATCTACCGTAGTCAGTGTATATTTTCGATCTTTTTGAATCCTTTCCCCATTCCATAAAACGTTCTTTGTCTCTTTGTCATAGAAGATACCGTCATAGCAAAGCTCTCCAAATATTTTCCCTCGGAAACCCATTCCCATAATCGGAAACTTCCTCAGATACTGCCTGTTTTTTTCCATCTCTCTTACTAGACGAATCATATCCTCCCCAACCAATGTTACCCGAATCAAATGCATGGGATGAGGCAAAATTCGATGAAGATCATCTTCCGTAACGACTCCTTTTGAAAGCTCATCTAAGAACAGTCCTGTATTTAAAACAGCAGCCTCTGTCCTACCTCTCTTTTTTACTGCGTCAAGGGTCTTAAAGATAACAGGATATCTATCATCCAGTTCATTAGACAGCTCATAAGGCAGTTCAGCAACTGATTTCCTTTTTAACAACTCATGCCCCTGCTCCATATACCCGATTATCTCTTCTTCGTCTTTTGGAAAAAAAGGCAGTTCATCAGTTGGATGAGCTTCTGCAGTTGTTTTAAAAATTTTTCCATCTTCCAAAAATACGTGAACCTCACCAACATACTGTCCGAATTTTCCGGCAGCAGCTAACTGAGTACGGTTGATTTTTTCACCATATCTAAACAAATGATGGGTATGTGAGCCCAGCAGAACATCAATTTCTGGATAATTTGTGGCAATTTTTATATCATTGTCTATTCCCAAATGACTGAGTAAAATCAGCAAATCACATTTTGGTCTGACTTCTTGAACCAACTCTGGAAGAACCTCATCAACCCGACGAATATCCCAGCCATTCGGCTTATATGTCAAAGGAAAAGGCGCAGTTAATGCAATCAAGCCGATCTTTGTATGAGACGGAGTTTCAATGATTTTATAGGGTTCAGCCCATTCAGGTCGTTCACCTGTATCCGGATCAAACAAATTACCCAAAAGAACATCAAAATTCGCTTCGTTATATAAATTATTTAATTGACGCTTGGAGTTTCCCACACCTTCATTATTTCCGATGGTTGCTCCATCGTAGTGAATCGTATTCATCAAATCAATATTAGCCTGACCATCTGTTGCCTCAGTCAAAGGATGCCAACGGTCTACAAAATCTCCCAGATCAACTGTTACTGTTGTTTGACTGACTTCGGTGTTTTCTGCCTTTTTCTCCAAAAGAAATCTCCTGATTTTCGGCCAGTTTTCAAAATGAGAATGCAGATCATTAGTATGCAGTATAATAATTTCTTCCATACATTCCCTCCTTGTCTATTAAAAATAATTTTGCCTAAAATCTCCATATCCTTGATAGGCAAGGATTCACAACCTGTTTTTATTCTCTTCCCTTGCAACAATCTAATTATGTTATCTTAGGTGTCTAAGCAAACACTTTATATTGAGCAGCATTGAGCTGCAATGGTTGCAGATTTCTCTACTGCTCTCAGTATCGTCAGAATGCTCAATGATGGAGGCCCCTTGTCAAGTGCTCCAGGTATTTAATCGATCAGTTTTTCATAGCTTCTTTTGAGTTGCCATATTAAAATTACTCAACTATTCCTTTTTATACAATTGTTATTCTGAATTGAATTAAACACTGTAGATTAGTATTTCCCCCACCTGATTCCTTCTTACATACTATTTCTGAGAGGCTTTAGCCGCCATTCTCTCATAGCGTCTGTTCACTAATTATAGTAACATACTTCAAAAACATCCGTCTTTCTAACATGTTAAGTAAATTTAGCCGCTCAGGTTCCCAACAGCTAAAAGACTATCTATATTTGATACATACATGTAGTCAAAAATCTTCACTATAAACTGATTTTCCTTTTAGACAATTCTAATAAATCCTAGAAATAGAAAAAGACATAACTGTCGTTTGTTTCTTCTTACAGCAGCTCATCCTCAGCTGCTGTTTTCAAGTTCTGAAAATTTCCCCACTCTTTGCCGGAATCAGTAAAATATATTTGGCTTGTACTTCTATATAATCAACCTTAAAAAACAAATATAAAGAAATATAATCCTTATATAAAAAAACAATTATTCATATAAAAAATAAGGATATATCCACAAAAAACTTATTTTATTTGGAAACCCTTAATAATACTTTTTAAGCAAATGACAAAGGACATGATGAATGATAACTAGGCATTTTACGATATATCTTGATGCGAAGCTGAAATATACTCAAGCAGCTTTATAGAAAGCACTGACCAAGGACTTACCCTCTTGTTTCAACTGTTTTTAGACAGGTTAACAGCCGAGACACCTATTTTACTTTAAATTAGTATACTGCTCTCTCCTAGTATATTACACTTTAATTTTAGGGTATAATGAAAAAAACGAAAGTTTCAGAGGATCAGATAATGGAAATAATTACACCAATAGGGCCTATTTGGCTAAATGCAAATGAACAAGGATTGACTGAGGTTTCCTTTTTCCAAATAGCAGATCATCAGACAAATTGCTGGACAGAACAGGCTGCACTGGAATTAGACACTTATTTTTCAGGAAAATTAAAAGAGTTCACCACTCCTCTATTATTTGAAAAGGGAACAGTTTTTCAAAAAAAAGTCTGGGATGCTCTTCTCAATATTCCTTATGGGGAAACCCGCTCTTATCTGGATATTGCCAAAGCAGTAAATTCAGAAAAAGCAGTTCGAGCCATTGGACAGGCCAATCGGAACAATCCATTCCCTATCATTGTTCCCTGCCATCGTGTGATTGGAAAAAATGGGAAGCTGACAGGCTATCTGGGCAAAACAAATGATGAAGGACTCTCAATAAAGTCATATCTCCTTGAGTTGGAAAATGCTCTGTAACGAATAATCGATCCAATAATTAAGAGGGTAACAGAAGGGTTTTTCCGCCAAAACCAAGTAGATACTATGCATCATCTGCTTCTGTGATTACTTGAAGCACAAAAGGACTTGCTGCATACTGAGAATAAGGCTGCTTTGACGATCTCATGAATATGCAGACATTCGCTCTTAAATAGGAAATAGCTAATCGAAGAGGCATATAAAGACTGGAATACCGTTTATTCGGTTTTAAGAGACTATAACTTATACCATTCACAGTCTCAACCAATCAAATTGGAAAATTGCAGAAACATCTCTCAGTTTCAGCTGCTGTTCTTTTACCAGCAACTGAAACACAATTATTTTCAAAAAATAAAAACAAGCCCTGACACAAGAAATAGCTTCCTAAAGTTATAGGGCTATACAATGGGCGTACTCTCTCTTTGAGCAGCAACTTTAGCCAGTCTACATCCAATTTTCTATTTTTTTAATAACCACAAATCAATAGATAGGATTTGAGCAATTTTTTCTACTTTTACAAAACCTGCACTGCTTGCAAATTCTTCTATTTTTCTTGGCGTAACACTTTGCATTACTTCTTCCTGATTCAAAAAGGTTCGCATTACCTCCTCTTTGTTTGCACCATTTTTGATTGCATACTCTTTCCACCATTCCAAATGTTGATTAGAAAAAGCACTAACAATACAAATTCCCTTATGATCTAAAAGACGATATAGTTTATATAGGAAAGCTTCCTTATCCTCTATAAAGTGGATAACAAGTAACGATAAAACAAGCTGAAAACACTGCTCCGTCTGGTATTCTTCAAAAGCCTGATTTTTATAGATCAAACGTTCATTTTTAGGCAGCGATCGCTTCACTCTTTCCAACATCTCCTTGCTGGGATCAACAAATGTATAACTAGCTGTCGGATACTGCTTCAATAGCATGCCGCTTTCAATCTCTCCACCACCCACAAGCAGGATATTATCAACCTTTTTTTGAGCTTCCACAGGTAAGACACCTTTGAAAATCAAGTCAAACATTAGAAAATATCCGGGCAACTTCAATGCGATATCCTCTGTATAATAAGCGGCATAATTCTCTTTTTCAAAGTCTTTCACACGAATACCTCCATCAGAACGAATACCATTATTATTTCATTGCAAGTATGAAAGGTCAATGAATACCCTTGTTTATAAGTTGTGGACTATCAATAATAAGATTATAAACCGACAAATTACTTGTTTAAACGGTTCAGAAATTTCATATTATTAATGGTTGCCTTTTTTCTATTCACTTTAGTCATTAAATTAACTAAAGTCATTAAAAAATTGGCGGCATGGGTTCGGTTTAAGTCCGAATTCATGCCAGCCAATAAAACTTATTTTGCTTACTGCTTTTAAAGTTCCTATTACTCTATCTTTTTTAGCTGAAGTTACATTCTTTTACTTTCAGCATTTCCCATTTCCAATTAGTAACTTCTGGAATATCCGTTCCATTTTGTCTAATGAAATCATGATGGAACTGGATTGTTTCATCCATTTTTTTCGAGAATGCTGCTGCTTTATCACCATATACAGCATTGGCCGCATCTTGAGCCAAATGGAAGCGATCCAATTCACTAAAGACCCGCATATCGAACGGCGTAGTGATATCCCCATTTTCACGATATCCATGAACTAACAAATTATGATTGTGACGTTTGAAGAACATATCTCGAATCATTCCTTCATAACCATGGAATGCAAAAAGTACTGGTTTGTCTGCTGTAAACAATGTATCGAATTCTTCATCTGATAGCCCGCGAGGGTCAACTTCTGGATGACGAAGTTTCAAAATATCCACAACATTGATAAATCGAATCTTCATATCAGGAAATTGCTTATTCAAAATACTTATTGCAGCTAATGCTTCCAAATTAGGTTCCGTCCCAGCTGCAGCGACTACCAGATCTGGCTCTTCTATACCAGTTGTACTTGCCCAGTCAATCACCTTAAAACCTTTTTCCACCAGTTCCTCTGCTTCTTCTACAGAGTAGAACTGCGGTCGTGGATGTTTACTGGAGACAATTAGATTGATGACTTGTTTTTCCTGCATCGCTTTATCCATCACTGCCATCAAACTGTTGGCATCTGCCGGTAGATATTCACGAATAAATTCTGGTTTTTTCTCAGCCAAGTGGGTCAACACACCAGGATCTTGGTGGGTATAGCCATTGTGATCTTGTTGGAAAACAGTTGAAGTTGCAATCAAATTCAAGGATGGATATTGCTTACGCCATGCATGGGCACTGGCTTTTCGCATCCATTTAAAATGCTGTGTCATCATGGAATCAACAACACGCAGAAATGATTCATAGCTGGCAAAGAAGCCATGACGTCCAGTCAACACATACCCCTCCAACAATCCTTCTGCCTGATGTTCAGATAGTTGACCATCAATCACTCGTCCAACAGAAGACTGCCATTCATCGCTGCTGTCTTTTAGTTCCAGCCATTGTCGATTCGTTACTTCAAAGACTTTGTTCAATCGATTGGATTTGGTTTCATCTGGTCCAAAAATACGGAAGTTTGTTGGGTTTTCAGTAATCATATCTCGTGCCTGTTCACCAAAGACAATCATATCTTGTGCTATCACAGCACCTGGTGTAGAAGTATCAACAGCATAACGTTTCCAATCCGGCATGTTCATCGGCTTTGGATCGATTCCGCCGTTTGTGATCGGATTTGTCGCCATCCGTTTATCTCCTTTTGGAGCCATTTCTTTTAGCTCATCAATGATTTTTCCATTTTCATCAAATAATTCTTCTGGACGATAGGAGTTCAACCAGTTTACCAATTGATCAATATGCTCCATGTGTTCGGAATCAACAGGAATTGGCACCTGATGGGCACGAAAAGTCCCTTCTATCTGCTCATCATCCCATGTTTTCGGACCAGTCCAGCCTTTTGGTGTCCGGAAAATGATAACTGGCCATTGGGGCATTACGGCATCTTCAGCTTTTCCTTTCCGAGCTTCTGATTGAATCGCTTTGATTTCTTCAATTACTTTATCTAGTGTCTCCGCCATTATAGGATGAACTAAAGTTGGATCTGTTCCCTCAACAAAATAAGGTTTCCAGCCCAGACCTTCAAAGTATTTAGTTAAGTCTTCATTGCTTTTACGAGCAAGAATCGTTGGATTAGAGATTTTTCCGCCATTCAAATAGACAATTGGCAGAACTGCCCCATCATTGACCGGATTAATAAAAACATTAGAAAACCAGCTGGCTGCTAATGGACCCGTTTCAGCCTCACCGTCACCGATAACTGTAGCCGCAATTACTTCCGGATTATCCAAAACCGCACCAGTTGCATGTGCCAGCGAATAGCCTAACTCCCCACCCTCATGAATAGAGCCTGGTGTTTCTGGTGCCGCATGCGAAGCAATACCTCCTGGGAATGAAAAGATCTTGCATAATTTCTTTAATCCAGCTTCATCCTGAGTGTACTCGGGATAAATTTCTGTATAGCTGCCATCGATATACGAGTTTGACACCATGACTTGTCCGCCATGACCAGGACCTTCAATATAAAACATGTTTAAATCAAATTTATTGATAGCACGATTTAAATGCGCATAAAGAAAATTTTGTCCAGAAATTGTTCCCCAGTGACCAATTGGATGGGTTTTCACATCTTCTTTTTGAACAGGTCGGCGTAATAAAGGATTGTCCTTCAAATACATTTGAGCCACAGAGATATAATCTGCAGCACGCCAGCAGGCATCGACCTTCTCTAAGTATTCTTTCGTATCAAATTTGGTTTCCATACATAAAACTCCTTTATTTATTATTTAAGAGACTAGCTCTTTAATACCAGTAATCGTTCCTATTAAAAAATGTGGGATGAGCAATGATGCCCTATTCTCCAACATATTTAAAATGGGAATTATGGACCTCCAATCAACCAACACGTATAAAAATCTGACCTTCTATATTGGCTGTTTTTATTTGTACCTTTTTCAATTAGCTGACCGAGGTCAGGTTAAACAAGATTCATTCCTCTGATCAATCAGCTGTAATGATGATAACCAATTTCAAGCTAAAAGTACTGATAAATTCATGCCAGTACAGAAGCATTTTACTGAGTAAATTACTTCTGATTCTCTTTGCAGCTATTCAGATCATTAGTTAAACAATTCACAAACCTCTGCTTTAAAAAATATATCCGAACCATTTCGCTCTATTTTTCGAAAGTACACTAAAAGAGACTAAAAAAACAAAGAGCCCCCTCAAATATTGACACCCTAAAAACAACTGTTTACAAGAATCTTATCAGGATGTATCTGAAACGTATTGTGACATCCGAATTCTTCAGGAATTTTGAGAGAAATCCAACAATGAAATATCGAGAATGGGACAGAAATAAAGTTCCAAGCTCTCTTCGTATCTACCCTCGAATAAACAGCGGTACAAAAGCAAAAATTCTTTTTGCGATGAGTACCCGCAGGAGCAGCTCCTTCGGAAATAAGACGAACTATCCTGAAAATATAAGGAGCTCCAGTTCCTTCATCGAGTAGGTAACAGGACTTCATCTATTCTGCTAAAGCAATCCTAGTGAAGCCTGTCAACTCTCGTATGTTTCATACGCAGAAGTTGAGATGATCGAAGCGCAGCGGAGTGTATCCATTCTCAGCTATTCATTTTATGACTAGTGTTCCTTGACTATTTTCGGATATTCCTTCTTAATTCTCAGAGCTGATTGCTTTTGACCCGACCTCACGTAGTTATGATAATGAGTTGCCGATTCCTCTATCTCTAACTGGAATGGCAGCATATGACTTATACGAAGAATGGAAGCCCCTTCCTTTTTCAAATGGTGTTTGTTCCTTTCTATTCCTTCGAAACGATTCGCCGCAAGGTCTTCCAACACATCCTAATCACTAAAGTTAAGTTGCAAAAATCAAACAGCAGGCTCATAAGGAACAGCGTGCAGCGGGAAATCCCAGCCAAGCTCAGTAAATTCCAAAATTTCCCATCCCAACACCATTTTCTACGTATAGTCAATGCCAGTAAATCAACTATTTAAAAATATTTTTTTATCATTTCTCACGATTATTGGTGCAAGCGTTGTGCCATATCCCAATTCCCCGCCAAATACATGGCACCCATCGCACGGTCATACAGACCATAGCCTGGTCGTACATTTGTTGAATTTTCGCCAAAGATATGCCGCCCATGATCGGGACGGATATATCCGTCAAAGTTATACTTTGCCAAAACATTCATGACACCAGTGATATCAACAGTCCCATCTGATGTCCGATGAGATACTTCAGAGAAGTCACCATTTGGATATACAAAGACATTCCGTACGTGCATAAAGTGTGTGCGATCAATAAACTCATCCAGCATAGTCACAACCTCATTATTTGGATCTGAACCTAATGAACCAGTGCAAAAAGTCAATCCATTGTATGGACTTGGATTAACAGCCAATAATTTTCTAATATTATCTCGTGTATTCACCAAACGCGGCAAGCCAAAGATAGAAAACGGCGGATCATCCGGATGGATCGCCATCTTAATGTCGTATTCCTCACATGTCGGAATGATCGCATCCATAAAGTATTTGAAATTTTCTCGTAATTTATCATCGGTAAACCCATCGTAAGCTGCAAATAAATCTTTGATATGTGCCAAACGCTCCGGCTCCCAACCTGGTAAAGTCAGACCGTTACTTTCTTTCTCCATCATATTGACCAGTTCCTGCGGGTCCAGCGACATAATTTTTTCTTTTTCAAAAAACAATGAAGTTGAGCCATCAGGCAGCGGATGGAACATATCTGTCCGAGTCCAATCAAAGATAGGCATAAAGTTATAGCAAACAACCTTAACACCGTTCTTCCCTAAATTTTTCAAACATTCTTTGTACGTTTCGATATACGCATCACGCGCCGGCAAGCCTAACTTGATCGCATCATGAATATTGACAGACTCCACGATCGTCGCCTTCAGGCCATGAGATTCAATATAAGCGATTTCATCTTTGATCTCTTCTTCTGACCACACTACTCCAGCCTGCTTATCATGTAACGCCCACACAATCTCCTCCATAGCTGGAATCTGACGGACGTAATCCAATGAAATCGGATCATTGTTTCGACCATACCATCTAAATGATAGCTTCATATTCATTTGCTCCTTTTATTTGATCGTTTGAATTGTTTCTCGTATCGCTCCCGGTGCCGTTGACATTTTATTAAAAAAGGTCAAAACTTTTTCGGCCAAACCGATCTTCACTAAATCAACACCGAATATCTTGCTATTAGAAAGCACTGCATATACCTTTCTATCCGCTTGCTCTTTTCCTAACTCAAAGTCAGCAAACATTGGCTGGAGCGTGTCCAGCAATGGATCTGAAGAGACATCGAACCTTTCCCCTTGATCATCAATACCTGTCAAATAGCGCAACCACCCAGCAAAAACCAAAGGAATAACCTGCAGCTCTTGAACATCCAGCACATCAGAGTTTAAATAAGACTTGATCGTCTCACCAAAACGAACAGACAGCTTTTGAGAGGTATCTGATGCAATCCGCTGTGGTGTGTCTGGGATAAAGGGATTGGGAAGTCGTTTTTCAACAACTTCATCAATAAATTGTTTGGGATTAATAATGCCGGGGTTTATTACCACTGGCAACCCCTCTCTGTAGCCAAGGATTTTTATCAATTTCACCAAATCCTCATCATTCATTTCTTCATAAATGGATGTGTAATCCAGCAGACAACCAAAAATCGCAAGACAAGTATGCAACGGATTCAAGCAAGTCGTCACCTTCATCGTTTCTACTTTGTTTACAGTATCTCTATCCGTAAAAATGATACCGGTTTTGTCTAAATGAGGTCTGCCATTTGGAAATTCGTCTTCTATGATCAAATACTCTGTTTCTTCTCCATTGACATAGGGTGCTGCAAAGGTATTTTTTAATGTTTTAGATGGAAACATTTTTTCTAATCCGTCTTCTTCCAATACGGCTTGCACTGCAGCATCCGGTCGTGGTGTAATTTTGTCAATCATAGACCAGGGAAATGTTACGTTGCTGCTGCCTTCAACATATGTTTTAAATGTCGCTGGAACCAATCCTTTTTCCACCCAAGCATCCACATAAGCCGATACTGAAGCTTGCAGTTTTTCACCATTATGGGACATATTATCCATTGAAACGAGCGCTATCGGTAATTCACCTGCTTGAAAACGCTCATATAACAAGGCAACTAATTTCCCTAAGTAACTGACTGGTTTCGTCGGACCGTTATCAAAATCAGTTTGTACTGCTGAAATGAGATTACCTAAACCATCCACCAAGCTGTATCCTTTTTCTGTAATTGTCATTGAAACCATTTCAAGAGAAGATTTTCTGAATATTTCTTTTAACGTATCAAAATCAGCAGAATCTGTATCCATTTTTAAATAATCAGAGACACTAGCCAAAATCTCCTTTTCAACTTGCCCGTTCTCTTTCAGAGTCACATTAATCGTTAAATTGTCATAGCTGGATAAAATATCCACGATTTCATCATCATAACCTTCCGCTACGATGATTCCAGTATCAGTCACTCCTTCATTCAACAGGTGTTGATGATGAGCTGCTAAAAAGGCACGGAAAATGTTTCCGGCCCCTAAGTGTACCCATTTAGGCGCTGCTTTGGTTTTGGCAGCCATTACTTTTACATCATATTGAGGCATCTGATACCCGGCAGCAATCAATTCCTTGTTGGTCAGACTCGCTTTGTTCAATTTCACCTTTCCTACCTCCTTGTAGTTTTTCCATGTTCTAAAAGACTGTTCAACTAACTGACGTGATAGAAACCGCCCATATAAAATAAGAAATTTTCCTTAATAAACATAAATTCTGCTTTATAAATAAATAGAAATACTTGCAACACTCAAACTGATATATTAGTATCTTACTATAAAATATCTAACTTATCAACCGATCGCCTTCTTTAATAAAAAAATAAATTTGCAACTTCGTATTTCTTTTGACATTATTTACGGTAAAATGAGATAGAATGATTTTCAATTAATCTAAAAATGAGGTAATTTCATGGAAAAAGCCAATAGCCAAACCCGTGCATACGAACTGATTAAAGAGATGGTAATGAAAGCTGAGCTGAAACCCGGAAAAAAAATCTCGAAAAATGCTTTAGTAAAAAGCATCGGTATCGGCGATACACCTGTTCGAGAAGCAATTCTCCGTTTACAAAAAGAAGGGCTTTTTGTGATCATTCCTCAAAGCGGAACCTATGTCTCACACATTGACTTGCAAGAAGTATCTGAAGCCCGGTTTGTGAGAGAAAACATAGAAACGACTGTCATGGAAGAAGTAGCAGCCGTCATAACGCCTGAACAAATCGAGCAGCTGGAACAAATGTTGAAAATTCAGCAAGTTTATTTTGAATCAAAAAATGTAGACCAGTATTTTCATTTAGATGAAGAGTTCCATCGTTTCTTTTATCAAATTACTAATAAAAATTTTGTATGGCAGTGGTTACAAATGTTGAATGGGGCATTAAATCGTTATCGTTTTTTACGTCTGGAGGTTAAAGACTTGAGTTGGGATAATATTTTGGAGGAGCATCAGCAAATTCTGGAATTGATTAAAAGAAAAGACAAGGTACAATTGCGCAAAACTGTAGAAGCCCATATCCATAAAGTCAATGATGATGCTGCAGCTGTAATCCAGGCTTTTCCTGACTATTTTGTCAGAAACCTCTAAGTTCCAAACGGCAGACCCAAACACCTACGAGAGCGCTCTTCCGCTTTGATTAGCTGCCTATGAAAAAATGTAGAAATAAACTAAAAAAGAAGATGGGTACAAAAATATGGCTGCGTGTTTGAGAGATACTTGCAAATTTACTTAGAAAAAATAAAAAAACAAGCCAAATGTTCGAGAATACTTCCTCACATTTGGCTCATTTCTATTCTTAATTATTTGCTTTTTTTCGTTGTGAAGCTTCCATAATAACAGGAAGAATAACTGGTCTGCGTTTTGTCTGTTCAAATAGATAGCGACTCAGCTGTTCGCGAATATCCTGTTTCAGCTTGCTCCATTCAAAGTCTTTACTATCAAGATGCTTTTCAACGATTTCTGTCACAATATTTCCGCTTTCCTGTATTAAATCCTTGCTGGTCTTCACATAAACAAACCCTCTGGACGTTATTTTTGCAGGAGAAACAATTTTCTTCTCACGACGATTAATGGTTACAACGACAACAAAGATTCCATCTTCTGAAAGGATGCGGCGATCTCTTAACACAATATTTCCGATATCTCCAACTCCCAGTCCGTCAATCATAATGTTGTCAGCAGTTGTTGATCCTGAAGCAGACATTTTTTTCTTCGCATACTCAAGAATATCCCCTCGTCCGGTAATAAAAATATTTTTATAAGGAATACCGATTTCATGCGCTAAATCTGCATGTGCAGCAAGCTGTCTGTACTCACCTTGAACCGGAATAAAGAATTTAGGTTTCATCAAGTTCAGCATCAACTGTAAATCATTTGAATTGCCGTGGCCGGAAACTCTCAGATTATCAGAAATCTGTTTTACAATTCCGCCAGCCCGATAAATAATATCTTCCGTCTTGGCTACCATTGTTTCCATCGCTGTAGTAGGAGTTGTTGTAATATAAACAAGATCTCCTTCTTTAATGTTAATTGAACGATGTGTGCCATTTGCCATCTTTTGAAGTGATTTTATAGGCTCGCCCATACGACCGGTTTCCAAAATCAGCAGCTCATCGTCAGAGTACTTTTTCATTTCTTTCAATGTGATAATCAGCTCATCACTTGGCAGCTTCACTTTATTCAAACGCATTGCAGTTCGAATGATCTTTTCTAAATCGATCCCAGTTAAAACCACTTTTCGGTTAGAACGATAAGCAGCATCCAAAACCTGTTGTACACGTTTCAAGTTACTGGCAACTGAAGCAACGATAATTCGACCTTCCCAGTAACGAATCGTATCGTACACTTCTTCTGCAACCTGCAGCTCAGAAGCAACCGGACTGGCATTTTCAGCATTAGATGAATCACTCAGCAATGCTAAAACACCCTCCTTACCAATTTCCGCCAATCTGCTGAAATCAGATTGATACATCGGTTCAGCTGTCTGATCAAATTTAAAATCTCCCGTGTAAACAATATTTCCTTCAGACGTTTTCACATTGATTCCGATAGAATCGGGAATCGTATGCGTCGTTTTGAAGAAGCTGATTGTCGCATGAGCAAAATCAATTTCAGTATCAGGATCAACAATATGAAAATCCTTGAAATCTTTTGATGAAGGATGATCTCCCACACTTAATTTTGCTAATTCCACAGTCAATTCTGTACCGAATACTGGTACCTGAACTTTTGATAAAAGGTATGGCAATGCACCGATTGCATCTGCGTGTCCATGAGTCAGGAACACACCTGAAACTCGCTCAATGTTTTCTTCCAAATAAGTAAAATCCGGAATAACCACATCAATTCCCAAAAGTTCATTTTCTGGATATTTCAATCCACAATCCAGCACAAAAATTTCATCTTCCACTTCAGCGATATACATGTTTTTTCCATTTTCGCGTACGCCGCCCAGCGGAATGATTCTTATTGTACTCACTCTTTTCACCTCTCTATTTCTGCTTGATTAAACATCAAGTATTTTCAAAATTTTTTCTTTCTCTTCAGAAGTACATGATACAAGAGGCAATCTCAAATCACCAACGGAAATACCCAAGTGATTTAATGTCATTTTTACAGGTGCCGGAGAAGGCACAGAGAACAATGCATCCATCTTCGGGAGCAGTTTTCTCTGAATGCTTGCTGCATTCTTAATATCTCCGCTTTCCAGAGAATGAAACATTTCATATATTTTATTTCCGAATATATGACTGGCAACAGAAATGACTCCCTGGCCACCCAAAGCTTTTGTTGAAAACGCCAGTGAATCTTCTCCTGTGTATACAAGAAAATCCTCTGGTGCCCGTTCAATCAGTTCGGTCAGCGCATCCAAACCAGCGCACTCTTTTACCGCAATAATATTATCAATTTCTGCCAATCTCAATGTCGTTTCCACATCCAAGCTGGCGACAGTTCTACCCGGCACATTATATAAAATAATCGGTAAATCACTGGCCTCAGCAATCATTTTAAAATGTTGGTAAAGTCCTTCTTGATTAGGCTTATTATAATACGGCACTACCGCCAAACCAGCATCGATTCCATCCATTTCTGCAATCTCTTTTACAAATTCAACAGAATCCCGTGTATCATTTGTACCTACACCGCAAATAATCGGTACTCGACCGTTTACCAATCGGATGACTTCGTTAAACAATTCAATTTCTTCATCATGTGTCAATGTTGGCGACTCTCCCGTTGTCCCCGCCAATATCAATCCTTCTGTATGTGTTCCCAGCAAATGCTCCACCAAAGCAGGCAGCTTACCAAAATCAATCTCTCCCGCCTCATTAAAGGGAGTAACCATTGCAGTAATTATTGACGCATTTGTTAATTCCATACACTTAACCTCCAACCATTCTTTTAAGTATTATATACATTGCATCTCAGAAAAATCCGTCTTTCTTCATTATTTAAAACAATAAAGAAAACTGCCGTCAAGAATTTAAAATGGTGTCCTTTCAAACAGACACGATCCCCTCTATCTTTCAGTTTATCACTCTACACTTTAAATTTCCTGTTTGAAGCGTTAAGGTTGTGACAGCTCTTTGCGTATCTCCAGTTACCAATGCTTTCTCAAGCAGGCGTATTTGTATCGAGAATCAAACAAGGTCCTTCACTTCTTAATGGCTTTGCCACTTAGAAATTGATGAGATCGAAACGAAGTCCTTCAATTCTTAGTGGCTTTGCCATTTAGAAATTGATGAGATCGAAACGAAGTGTAGTGTAGTGAGACTCGTAGATACAAGGATCTCCCATTATTGCAGGAACAGCTAGCAGAATGGTATACACAGCTCTGATGAAGATAAATTTATCAGAATTTATTCCATGTACAAAGAGATAGCTGTATGCGAAACAACCATCTGATGAATGTGTAAACATTCATCTTTAAATAGGAGCTGACTAATCGCAGAGACAGGGTAGATATCATGCATCATCTACTCTGACAAGTCACTCGCAGTGATTTATGACAATACGAAGGAATTCACGAAAATGACAAGAAAGCTGTTAAGCACTAAAAGCTTTGTATTGAGGATCTCAACGCAATGGGAGCCGTAGATACAATAAAACTAATTCAGTGCTCCTGCGATTTACTCTCTCAGTTAAAGGCAACATGTTCCTATACACCTTCCTACTTGGTGCTCCACAAATTTGAGGTGACCAAGCAAGTATTGTTTATCACTTATATAACCTAAACTGTGACGAGTGTCTCACGAGGAAACATCTATTTTATATAAAATAGTGACTCTCGATAATTTCGACATATTGTCAAAGAAGCTGCTTTTGGAATACTGTTTATTCATTTTTTGACTCTGAGACATATTAATGTCACAGCCCTCACCTTCAAAACAAGCTACAGCATAATTTATACCCGAACCAAATCCATATCATGCAGTGTTTCTGCAATCTGAACGGAGTTCCATGCTGCACCCTTCAAGAGATTATCAGAAACTACCCATAAATGGAAGCCGTTCTCTACATCTACATCTTTACGAATTCTTCCGACAAACGTTTCCTTTTTATCAATACTTGTCAATGCCTGAGGATAAAGCTGTTGACTCGGATCATCCTGTAATACAACTCCCGGCGCATCAATCAGCAGATCTCTAATTTCTTTAACAGAAGCAGCTTTATCTACTTCTATATAAACAGACTCAGAATGTCCTGATAAAACAGGAATCCGCACACACGTAGCAGTTACTTTCAACGTATCATCTTCCATAATTTTTTTCGTTTCGTTGATCATTTTCCACTCTTCATACGTGTAGTCATCCTCTGAAAAAACATCAATCTGCGGCAACGCATTAAAGGCAATCGGATAATGTTTCTTATCTCCGCCGCAAGGTAAAATATCAGCCTTCAGCTGATCAGCCGGAACTCCGTTAATATACTCAACCGCCTGACTTTTCAGTTCTTCCATTGCACTGATTCCAGCACCGCTGACTGCCTGGTAAGTAGAAACAAGAACACGATTTAGACCCACTGCCTGTCTGATTGGTTCAAGAGCCACCATCAGCTGAATCGTTGAACAGTTTGGATTAGCAATAATTCCTTTGTGATTTTTCAACGCAGCTTTATTCACTTCCGGAACAACGAGTGGAACATCCTGAGCCATTCTAAAATGACTGGTATTATCGATAACAACTGCCCCTCGTTTCACCGCTTCTGGGGCAAATACTTTAGAAATACCCCCGCCTGCACTAAACAATGCAATATCAACATCTTCAAATGATTCCGGAACCAATTCCTCAACGACCAGCGTTTTGTTATTAAAAGTCAGTTCTTTACCCGCAGAACGCTTTGAAGCTAATAATTTAACTCGTTTAATCGGTAATTTTGTCTGTTCCAGCATTTCAATCATTTTTGTTCCAACTGCTCCCGTTGCACCTACCACTGCAACAACATATGATTTTTCCATACTTACTTAATCCCCTCTCAATCTTACTGAAGAAAGTTGCTTTTTCTATTTTACCACAGGATAACGAATTACTACATAGGAAGTAATTCTATTTCTCATAATATTTTCGGTTAGTTTCTTCTGAATTTAAAGAAAAACAACAGCTGGCTCACGGGGATTACCCGAAACAATTCACCTACTGCCGTTTTCTATTCAGTCACTGCTCACTATCTATTTGTCTAGGTATAGTCAGCCCAGTGCCACATCAAGAATCATCATAATAATAAAACCGAGCATTACACCAAATACAGCGAAATGCCGCTTGCTGCTAAGTGTTTGCTGTGCTTCGGGAATCAATTCCTCAACGACAACATAGATCATTGCCCCCGCAGCGAAAGCAAGTGCATAAGGGAGAAGCAAGCTCATTTTTGTAACAAGAACAGCTCCAACTACTCCGGCGATGGGTTCAACGATTCCTGATGCCTGTCCGTAAAGAAACGCTTTTGAACGGCTAAGCCCTTCCTGCCTTAACGGAATGGAAACCGCAGCTCCTTCCGGAAAATTTTGAATGCCGATTCCCAAGGCAACAGATACTGCTGCTAAGACTACTGCTCTTGGATTATCAGCTGATGATGCGGCACCAAAAGCAACGCCTACAGCCAGACCCTCTGGAATATTATGAAGTGTAATTGAAAAAACGAGTAGAATGGTCCGTTTCAGGTGACTGGGAAGTCCTTCTTTCTCGTGATTTGGCCCAAAATGCATATGGGGTAATGTTTTGTCTGCAATATATAAAAATACTCCGCCCATACCAAAGCCAAAGCTTACCACCAGCCATGCAATACTGCCGTTTTCCTCAGCCCGCTCAATTGCCGGAGCCAACAAGGACCAGAAACTGGCTGCAATCATCACTCCTGAAGCGAACCCCAGCATTAAGTTTAAAACCTCTTTTTTTATGTCCTTGAAAAAAAATACCAGCGCTGATCCCAAAGCAGTCATAAAGTAAGTAAATCCAGTTCCACCCAAAGCCTGCTGCCATGGTTCAAGTGACACTAACCAATCAATCATTTTCATCCCTCTTTTTTACAGTTACTGTTGCCTACATTCTACCATAGGCCTATTTTACAGTCTAGCTTATTTAATTTTTAGGACAACCTTAATATAAAAGTAAAGTTCATTTTTTTAATTTTTCAAGAATACATTATCCACCTTTTGAACATTCAAAAAAAGAACCCCAGCTTTCATTTGCCGCAGTTCTTTCAAAATATAATGAGAAGTTACAGTTTTATACAACTGATACTCGCTATTTACTATTTAACTATTTGTCATCATGTTTAGAGAATTTTTCCTTAATATCCTCAAAACCTTCTTTGATTTTGTCGCCAAATGATTCGGCACCTTCTTTGACATCATCCGTAGCATCACGGACTTTACTTTTTACATCGGCCAAACCGCTTTGGAGTTTCCCTTCTGCTTCTTTTCCTTTCCCTTCAACTTTGTCCTTTGCATCGTTTATACGTCCATTTAAATCTGCCATAATTGAAAACCTCCCATAAAATATAATTTTATTTACATTAACAGCATAACATCCCTAAAAATTTGCCACAAATAATCCGCTCATTCAAGATCTGCAAGCCATTTCTTTACTTGTTCCAGTTCCTTTACAGTAATCTGGTGCCCGGCTTCTGTATGGGCTTCAGTTATTTGAGTCCCTCTCGTTCCGAGCTGATTTTCCAGTGTTTTAAAAGCATCTAAAGACACAATTGGATCTCCCTCTCCATAGGAAAGAAAAACTTTTTTATCTTTTAATGGTTCTGTTCTGGAATCCACTCCCAGGGACATTGGATGGAGCAGAATCGCCTTATTTAGTTCTGTCTGTCTTTCTAAAAAAAGATGCCCAGCTATATTTGCTCCATTAGAATAGCCCAAAACAATCCACTCATCCATGTTAATTCCCTGCTCATCGCTGATTGCTGTAATCTGTTCCAACAGATGATCTGTTTCCTTTTCTAAGCTTGGAATATCAAACTGATTCAGCCCATTTCTCTTAAAAAAACGATTCATTCCATTTTCATTAATTTCACCGCGAAAAGACAATATTGTGCTCTGTGGATCAAGGTGCTGTGCAATATCCACCATTGAATACTCATCTCCGCCTGTTCCATGGAGCAAAATAAACTTTCGACCGGTTCCTTTTTCAAAAAGATACTTCATTTATATCAGCCTCCTTTAATTTAAAACACACAGACTTACTTTTGATAAGCAACCTTATTTTATCACTGCTTCGTCAAGTCAACAAATGATTTGTCTGATTTACTCTTTGACATTGAATACATCTCTTGTTAAAATAAGAACGTACGTTCTATAAAGGAGGCATTATTATGGATCTCACCAGAAAAATAGAAATTTTAGCAGAATCCGCGAAATACGATGTATCTTGTGCCAGCAGCGGTGTCACTGAAAATACACGAACAGGAACAGTGGGAAGCACAGCAGCTGCCGGAATCTGCCATTCTTTTACCAGTGATGGCCGTTGTGTCTCCTTATTGAAGCTTCTATTTACAAATGCCTGTATTTTTGACTGCCATTACTGCATTAACCGCAAGTCCAATCAAATTCCGCGGGCAACGTTCACACCTCAGGAAGTAGCAGATTTAACGATGGATTTTTACATGAGAAATTATATTGAAGGACTTTTTTTAAGCTCGGCAATTATTAAAAACGTTGATTACACTTCCGAGCTTTTAATAAAGACATTGAAAATTCTTCGCCATGAAAAAGGTTTTAAAGGATATATTCACGTGAAAGCAATCCCAGGTGCAGATGAGACCTTAATCGAAGAATTAGGTTATCTGGCAGATCGAATGAGTGTGAATGTGGAACTGCCCTCAAGAGAAAGCTTGAAGCTTCTCGCACCAGACAAAGATCCCTATGCGCTATACAAGCCTATGAAGCAGATTACTCAGAAAAAGAAGGAACTGGCAGCATTGCCAGCTGTGAGACACAGCCCTGCGTTTGTTCCTGGCGGGCAGTCAACCCAGATGATTATTGGCGCCTCACCTGAGACAGACCGTACCATTGTTAAAATTGCAGAAAATTTATATCATAAATACGAACTGAAGCGTGTGTATTATTCAGCGTATATCCCGGTAAATCAGGATAGTCTTTTGCCGGCAATGACTACTGATCCGCCCTTATTAAGAGAGCACAGACTCTATCAGGCTGACTGGCTGATGCGTTTTTACAGCTTTACTGCAGATGAAATTCTGTCTCCTGAAAAGCCAAATTTCAATTTATATTTAGATCCAAAAGCCAACTGGGCAGTTCAAAATTATGATCGTTTTCCAGTGGATGTGCAGTCTGCCAGTTATGACGTATTACTGCGAATTCCGGGCATTGGTCCTAAAAGTGCACAAAATATCGTAAAAGCAAGAAAATACTATCGCCTTCATTTAACCGACTTAAAGAAATTAGGGGTAGTTGTCAAACGCGCCAAGTATTTTGTATGCTGTAACGGTACCATTATGGATGGATTAATCAAAGAACCCGAATGGATCATTGCTTCGCTCGTTTCCACTCGTCAGTACAAAGCATTGAAACAGGCAAATACGCAAAGTGACCATGAACAGCTTTCTCTATTCGATACTGAAAAGTTTCATCATACCAAAGAAAAGGAGCTTCTGTATGTCCATTGAAAGAACAACAGCGACATGGGAATATGATGGCAGCTTCGCAGGATTTCTGACAATTGTAGATCGAGCATTCAGGAAAAAACAGTTTCCTGGAATCATCTTGACGCCGGAAGCTGCTATGGAAAGTCTTTTTATCAGTGATTGGATCGATACGAATGTCACACTCGCTGAAAAAATAGTCAACAGACTGCAGCAGCGTTTAACCTCTGAAAATTTTCGTTTTATTCACGATGGTTTTTACGCAACGATGGATAATAAAGAACTCCATCTTTTAGAAGCTTTGGCAATTGCTTTGGATACAAGAGATTCATTAAAAAATTTCATTGGACATCCTTCTGTACTGGCAATAGACAAGGGGTTAAAATCACTGTTTGGTGAAGCACATCTTTACACAGGATTTGTTCGTTTTGAATATGCAGGTGAGCTGCTTTTCAGTAAAATAGCACCCAAACATTTTTCACTTCCATACATCTGTCCACATTTTGCGGAGCGATACCCGTTGGAAAGTATCATGATCTATGACACAACGCACCGACTGCTGGCTCTAATTGATAAGGGGACTATTTCATTTATTGAAAATACAGATTGTCCTGAATTTAACAATGCACAAACGAAAGAAGGCACAATTCAGAAACAATGGACGGCATTTCTGGAATCAGTAACCATTCAGGAAAGAGCAAATAAGAATACGCAGATGAGTCACCTTCCTCTGCGCTTTCGGGAAAATATGGTTGAATTTTATCAAACTGATAAACTATCTTCCAAAAATAGCAGTGCTCTCTTTTGGAAGGATGCGAAAGAAAAACTGTAAAGCAACCTCATTCCTAGGATAGGAGTTACTTACACGGTTTATTTTACACTCTCTCAAAAATCATATGGATCGGAACTTTTAAAATCTTCCACACCCCATTCTTCTTTTGGCTTTCTATTTGTTCGCTCAAAAAAACGTTGAATAGTCATTTCTAAAGCATCAGATACTGTCTTACCATTTCCAACAAAAACAGAAAAATCCCCATCTTCATCTTTAATATGTAAATTTGATACTCCAGTATACATACCGCTTTGACTTTCGTAGACTTTAATTTTAGTTGACGACTTTCTTCGTCACATTTTTCACCGCATTAACAGCTTTACTGAACCACCCCCAATGTCCGGCATCATCACGATACATGGACGGATTGTTATTGGCGTATGTATATATAGAGGTGATTCATCCTCTCTCTACTATCTAATCTACCTCGCTACAAATAACTCGAGAATCTCTGTGATTATCTCGTCATTCTTTTCAAAAAATAATGAGAATCCCTGTTCATTTAAAAATATAGTAATTTCCATACTAATTATTTTCTTCTACCCATTTTTTAAACACTGACAAAATTTCTAAAAGCTTAGTTTCATCTCCTCTACCGACAAACTTCGAATTTCTGATAGTACAATATATCCAATTTGTTTCCCCAGTTAAATCCAGCGTTTCAAAACTGGCATCCACCAGATTAGTATCTGTTAAATCAATATCAACTGACCAACCAGGATTATCCAAAGTATCTATTTTTATTCCAAAAAGATGTTCCCAATCACCATCGCATTGTTCCTTGTACCAATTTTGAAGCCATAAAAGCATATCCATTATTATCATTCCCTTTAAACAGTTTTAGTAGCAATAAATATCCAAATAAATTGTTTAGTCAACTAACTACATTCTTATTTTTTTAGAATAATAATTTATATAGCTAACTTTTTATTTATTATTCTAATTTTTTTAAATCATAATTTGAATGATTGTATTCTCTAGTATTAATAACACTTCCATCAACGTTTTTTATGACATGCCTTCCATACTTGTACTAGCTAGTGATGAGATATAATACTGACCTTGACTATTTGGTTTCCCAAAGTATTTCTCTAAGTTCTCTTTTTTCTGCTGTGTTCCTGTTTTTATCGGAGGGGCTTCAATACACTATATGTATTTCAAGAAACTCAACTAAAAGTATAATTATTACTCCTAGCTTAGCTTCTTGATTTTTCACACGACTATTTCTTTTCCTCTGCTAGAAAATCCCGAATTTCCATCAGTAATTTACCCAACATATTTTTACCCGTGCCATCCGTTCCACAACCCCAGTAATAATCGTTGCTTGTTTTTTCTACAAGCTCTTCTTCACCCGTATCCAAGAGCTGTTGGCGGATTTCGGCGTTTTGCTGAAACTTTGACAGTAAGGCTTTTTTCATGACCTCATCTTTTATTTCTTCCCAATCTTCACGTATAGGATATGCTCTGCTTCTACCTAGCTTGGCTACTTTCATGGGATTCTTTTCCTGTTGTATCTTCTTTCGGTACTCCTTATCCGCAAACTTTGCAGCTTGAAAGTAATGCTCACTTGTAGGCCAGTGCTCTCCATCTAACTCAAACTCATAATGAGCAAAGTTTGACATATATCCATATTCTTCTGTTCGTTTATAAAAGTAAATCGTCATTATAACGTTTTTCTTTCTTTTGTATCACCAAATATACCTGCCATACAATCTTCTACTTGCGCAACTTGCATAAAAAAGGGACTTCTAGGCTCACAGTATTGTGCCTCACTTATTAATGAACAGTATATGAAGAATAGGGTACTGGATAGTTTTCTTGAGATAATCGATGATCCGTGTATCTTTCTATTTATTTCATCCAATATTTCTATAAGCTTATTGAAACTCTTTTCACCTATACGTTTTTCCACTCTTGCAGGAACTAAAATGTCCAGAATCATACTATCGATTTTTTCCGCAACCTCATTCATTTCTTCAACCGTCATTGTAAAACTCCTTTTTTTCAATATTTTTTCATTTTCTGATTTTTCGATAGTTTAACCAACATCACAATCAGGTATTTATGCAACAAATCAAATAACGCTTCACCTTCTAAGCTATCGTCGGATCAGCAGCATACCAAGCATTTATTCCATTGATGTCAAGATTATCGTCATATAGCCACACAACATAAATAACTATGTCACTAATGCCTATCCCCTCCGACACATTGATTTGCCAACCATTGGTTAAATAGGATAATGTGAATCCTTCAAGGTTTTCTTTTGTACCTATACTCAATTTTAAATTTTTACTGTATAGACTGATCAACTCAAGATCTTCTCCAGTTTCAATTTCCGGTTCTACCTTTTTCTGATTTGCTAAATCGATACAAACCTTTAAATCACTCTTTGAAGGACGAACAATTATTTCATAACGCTTGTCTACTGTAAATAATCTATCCTTATTTGACAACTCTCTAAATGAATAATCTATCTTTTTATCATTAACAAAAATCTCTAGCTCACCTAAAGGAGTTCTTAATATAGCCCTTCCCTCATTCCAACTATTTTTTCGCTAAGATGTATCAAGTACTTCATCTTTGATATCTTCCTACGTAAAACTTAATCATCGATCCAAGTTCCGGTTTCACCATCCCAAGTTACAAAACCTTCCGTCCAATGATCCTTACCTAACTGATATTTATCAATATAGAAACAATCGTTTAGAAACCTTTTAAATTCTTGTTTTTCTTTGAATATCTTTTTGACATCCTCCGCACTCTTTCTCGTGCTATATATGCCAATAATTTTCGTTTCCTCAATTGTTACTCCATCTATCACTTCATAATCATAACTATGCTGTAGCAAATATACATTCATTTTTTCTCACATCAATAGGATATAGACTTCCTTTTCTACAATTTTTTGAAGTATCTATAAACTTCTCTAGTTCTCTCTATATGTAAGAAGAGAGGTCTATCAACCTCCCTCCATCATTCACCTATCCCGCTACAAATGAATTAAGAATCTCTGTGACAGTTTCATCATTCTTTTCAAAAAATGATGGTACCCCCAATACATTTATAACAACATAGTCCGTGTCTGTTTCTAAGAAATAGTAACGAATCTCGATCTTTACTCCTTCTGATTTTTCTGTGAATACGTAAAGATCCCCTGTATAGTGAGTCGTTTGGTACGAAGATTTTTCAATTTCATCTTCCTGTACATCAAATTCATCGACTGAAATGATTTGATCCGTTACCAACTCTTTAAAAATTTCAAAGCTGTCAATATCTGTTTTCTTCACACCATAAGAAATTACTGCTTCACTTCCTGTTGCATTCCCTACGTTGAAGGAAATCCCTTCTTCTTTCGGCTGCTCTTTCCATCTTTCCAAAATATTTATTTTGTACACTGTTCCTTCAATGTCAAAGCTACTTTCTACCAATTCAGATGCCTTTGGAACAGATGATTCAACCACTTCCTTAGATTCACTTACTTTCTCAGAACTTCCTGCTTTTTCTTCTGTTCCGGAGGCACATCCTCCCAATACAACTAACGTCACTAAAACTATTGCCCACTTTTTCATTCATTAATTCTCCAAACGTTTCATTTTTACCAAAACAACCTTTGAATTTTTCAATCACCTATTTTTCAGCCCAAATCGCAAAACGTGCTATCTCCCCCTGACAAACAGGGCATGTCGCTCGCTTCAATTCCGCGCTTTTGCGCATCAATTCAAATCGCTCAGGTAGCGCAAGATACAAATCAGGATCAGTGGGATTAGCAATTATTCCTTTCCAATTACAGTTCGTGCAAAAAGAATTTTCTAGATGCACGCGTTGCCACTGACCAGATACATCAAAAAAGAGCATCGGCAACCACATATCTTTATTAGCAATTTTTACTTTAATTAATCCACACACAAAACCAACATGTTTCTCAGAAAACTCAATTTTATAATCAATATCTTCTGTTAAAATAGAGCTATCTAACGCAATCCCTTCGTATGCTCTATTCTTTTTTATTGCCACCCATTTACTTTTATCTACTCGATGAAATTCTTGTCCACAATTATGGAATATATCTTCTTGCATCGCTTATTTCTCACTTTCCAAATCCATTTTTTATCAAATATTCACTTTCTCCTGCTCCTCTAAGCGTTTGAGGAATCAAATCTTTTGATGGAACTTGTAATTCCATTACTATACCATTTGGACCAGCAAAGCCTTGTGCAACACTTTTATCTGTGGTAACAGATACTAAACTTCTATCAACACCAAATTCTCTGGCCATTTCTATTCCAAATTCTCCATGTGCCTCTACATAGGTCTTCTCATTTCCCCATATTTTTATCCAATCGTCATATGCACTCTGGGATGCTGCATAAGCCTTATCAATATTGTTTGTTTCCATGTAGGTATTTCTTGTTGCGTCACTCATAACTTGCCCAGTTTCATCATAAACTGCTTTCTCTGCTACTCGGTCTGTCCCTCTATACACAGTTGTAACATCATCGCCCTTATCCGCAAAAAATTGCAGATCCATCTTCAATGGCGGTTTTGTACCTGTAGTTGTTTTTCCACTATCGACAGCGGCTTTCACAACATCATCTGCTACAGAAGCACTTGGAGTGACTAGCTTCACTACATCATCCACCAAGCCAGTTCCTACTGCCTGCTTCGCTACTGATCCTAAGCCTGAAGCAGCGCCAATCGTACCAAACACACCTTCTACTACTCGTTCAGTCGTACTTAGTTCCCGTCCCGTCAACCAGTCTTCACCTGTTACTGCATTACTCACACTACCAACTGCTAACGTCGTTCCCAGAACCACGCCTAATGGAGCAGTTACCGGTATAACGGTTAAGATGATCGTTCCTACACCTAGAACAGTCTTGATTGCTCCTTCATGCTCTTTCACGAAATCGCCAACGGCTTTGGTTGCACCTTTCCACAACGTGCTTGCACCTTCACACATTTTACGAATGCGTGCTTCTGCTTTCACACGTGTTTCTTGGGCAACTTGAATCGCATACTCACGTGCCTGTTGATAGGCGATTTGGGCTTGTTGGGCTTTCGTTGCAACCCATTGTGTGGCTTGTCCAGCATAGTAATTGACTTGATTGCTGACATATCGAACCCCCTGAGAGGCATAGCTGACTGCCGCATTATAGGTTCGCTGAACTGTTCGAACCGCACTGCTGCCATAGCTGACCACCTGGCTTACAGCTCGCGAAACTGTATTTACCACTCGCCGAACCGTATTGACGACGGTGTTAACAACTTTTTTCACCGTATTAACAACTGTCTTCACAACTTTTTTCACCGTATTTACGACTTTCTTCGCCACATTCTTCGCTGCATTAACGGCTTTACTGATCCAACCCCAACGTCCGGCATCGTCACGATACATGAACGGATTATTATTGGCGTACGTATATTTGTTCTGAGTCACTGGTTTATCCTGCTGACCAAGTACGGTGTCTTGCTGAGTGAAGCGACCGGTGGTTGTATCATATTCTCTGGCACGCAGGTGCTGCTGCTTCCAGTTGTCATGGTACTGACTGCGGTAGCCTGCTTGGTTGTCGATTCGTCGTTCACTGCGACCGAATTCCTGATACAGGTTGCTGGAATACAATCTGCCAGTTGCTTTCTCAGTCTGAGTGATGTTGCTTCCCAAACCGTCTTGATGATAATTATCCAGATCGTCTCCGATCGCGGTTCCTCGATCATCATAAAACAGTGTGGCTTCCTCAGTCGTTTTGATTCGTTGGTCGTAGGAAGTCGTTATCATTTGTAGGGGACTGACATACTCCTGCGTATAGTCATTGATATACTGGATCATTTCGATCGTGTGATCCTTATCCAATGCTTTTTTCATTTTTTCTTCTTTGACTTCTCGACGCTTCGCTTCATGATCGATCCGCCAAGTTCGATCTTTCATTGGCAGGCAGAATAGTGAGAATTTCGCTGTTAACGCATCCTTCAACGTAACATCGCTGCTGCTTAAACGCAGCTGTGCTTCTCTATCCGTGCCCTTCATCCATTCCATCATATCTGTCTTCAACTTGCGGTCGTTTTCTGTTCCGGTCGTTTTAGACACACGATTACCTAAAGCATCGTAATAATAGAATAGCTGTTTGCCCCACGTACTGCTTTCTTGAATCAAACGTCCTTCTGCATCATAGACATAGCTGGTCACTTCCCCGGAAGTACTTTGTTTTTTACTCACATGACCGTTTGCATCATATTCGTAAACAGCACCTTTGTCACCGGTGATTTCTTCCAGCTGATTGTCCGCATTGTGCGTCCATTCCTGTGCGCCCTTAGACTTGCCATTGACTTCTTGTCTTACACCTACCCGATTCCCTACATTGTCGTAAATATAGTAGGTGACTCTGGTCGTCTTGCTTTCTTTCTCCGTCGCTTTGATCAGTTGATCTTCTTTGTCGTACTCATAGGCTTTCTCCAGCGAGAACTTCGGATACTTGAGTGTTTCATTGATAAGATTGCCGTTTTCATCATACGCATAAGTTTGCTTGGATTGTTCCTGACCATGGATATCAAGCGTGACTGCTTCACTGATTTCCCCGGTTGCCAGATAGCTATACATGGATTTCGTGCCGTTCGCATATTGGATTTCCAAAATTTGTCCAAGTCCGTCGTAGCGATATGTCGTTTCCCCTGCTGCATCCTTGACTTTGGTCAATTGGTTTTTCTTGTCGTATTCATACGCTGTTTTTGTACCATTTGGATAGTGGATCTCTGTACGACGGCCAAAAGCATCGTAAGCATAGCCCACTTCTTCTCCTGTGTTGGTCACAGCCTTCGTCAAGTCGCCAAATTCATTTCGCTCAAAGTTGAGCGTATGACCTGTCGGCAGTTGATCCTTGAATGCCTGCTCTTCTATTTCACTAAAATCAAAGGTGGTCGTAAGAGCCGCTTCTGTCAGCTGATCACTCTCGTCATAATTAAAGACAAAATCCTGATTGTTCATCTGTTTCCCAACCATACGGTTTAATTCATCATAGCTGTAAGCGATCGTTGCCCCGTCTGCTTTGGTATTTTCAGATAACTGTCCATCCAATCGATAGCTATAGGTTTCTTTTTTCCCATTTGCACTGATCAGACTTTCCAGCTCTCCTACTGGTGTGTATTCTAGCTTGGTCTGCCCATTGTTGGCATCGGTAATAGTTGTCAGATTGTCCTGAGCATCATACGCATAAGTGGTCGTTTTTTCCAAGCGGTTGGTCATTCCTGTTAAACGGTTGACCTTATCATAGGTAAAGACCTGACTCTGCTCTTTCGCATCAGTGATTTTCGTCTGATTGCCGTTGCCGTCATACGCAAATGTTTGCTTGTTCCCGCGCGCATCTGTAATGCCGGACACTTGATTTCTGCTGTCGATCGTTTGCTTCGTCACAGCTCCTGTTGCGTCGGTGGTTTGAATCAACTGATTGTTTTTATTATACGCAAAGCTGGTCGCAAATTCGAGCGGATCTGTTTCTTTTAGTAGATTTCCGTTCTTATCATACGTATAAGTCGTATGCGCATCGTTTGGTGCGATCATTTCCTTCACGTTGCCTAAGCCATCATAAACAAAGGCTGTCTTGTTGCCGCGAATATCGATCATGTTTTGCACACGATCCAATAAATCATATTCGTACTGAATACTCGTTTTATTCGGATAGGTCATACGAGTCATACGGCCTGTTTTATCATAGGCATAGCTCGTTTCCTGTGTGCCGGCCTTTACTTCTTTCGTTAACTGGCCAAATCGATCATACGTATACGTGTTTAACGGCTGCTTATGAATCGCATCAGAAATCTCCGTTAATTGAGAGAACTTGTCATAAGCATACAGCTTTTCATAGCCCTTCGCATTGATTTCACTCGCCAAGGTCCCATCATCATTATACGTATAGCTGGTTTTTGCTCCGGCAGCATCTGTGATGTTCGTCAATTGATTGCGTAGGTCATACGTGTAGCTGGTTTTACGATTAAGCGGATCGATGGTTTCAACTAAATTATTGCCAGCATCGTACCCATATTTCGTCAAATTCCCTTTAAAATCACTCTCCGTTATTTTTCGTCCGGCACTGTCATACGTGAAGACTTGCTTGAAGCCTTTAGCATCGACTGTTTCCACCAAACGATCTAACGCATCATAGCCATGTGTTGTTTCATTGCCCTGAGCATCTATTTCCTTCGTGATGTTACCATTAGCATCATAGCTCTGCTTGCTGACAGAACCTTGTGCATCTTTGGTTTCGATGACTCTGCCTAACGCATCGTAAACAAAGCTGGTTTGTCCGTTGTTTTCATCGGTCAGCTGAATCATTTGCCGATTCAAATTGTACTGATAGGATTTCGTATCTTTTCCATTATTGATTTCTTTGATCAGATTTCCAACGTTATCGTACTCATAGCCGACACTTCCGCCGTTATGTTTTTGGACTGCTATCAGCTGATTACGGCTGTCATAAGTGTTTGCTTCAATCGTTCCCTGAGGACTCGTCGTTTGGATCAGCTGACCAAGTGCATCATAAGCATAAGAGGTTTTATTTCCGGCGATATCTGTTTCAGCGATCAGCTCTCCATACGCATTGTAAGCATACGTCTCTTGTCTCTTCTGGCTATCTGTCACACACAATAACTGTCCCATCACATCATAAGAATACGTTTCTTCCTGCTTTGTACTGTCGGAGACTTTAATAAGATTGCCCATCTTATCATAAGAATACTTGGTCACAACACCCATCGGCGTGGTTTCTTCCACTAGCTGATCGGCTTTATTATAGACATAGTTCGTGACTCTACCCAAAGAATCAGTCAGACTCGCTACATTGCCGCCTTCATCATAGGTAAAGGAAGTTTTATTTCCTAGAGCATCAGTCATCGTTTTGATTTCATTGGTTTTGGTATAGCTGTATGTCGTACGGTTGCCCATTGGATCTGTTTTTTCGATCAGGCTGCCATTCTTATCATACTTGTACTGTTCGATTGCTCCTGTTGCCCATACTTGGGTTTCAAGCAGGTTTAAGGCGTTGTAGGTATACAATGTTTCTGTCTTATCTGGTCCTACTTCCTTGACCTTATTGCCATTGCCATCATAAGCAAATTGATAGACCGCGCCGTTGGCTTCCGTAATTTTCAGCACATTGCCTTCGCCATCTGATTCGTATAACGTTTTTGTGCCATCTGCTGCAGTACTTTCTTTTACAAAGCCTCCGGCATCGTAGGTGATGCCAGTCTTTTGACCCAGTGCATTCGTTTCTTCTGTTCGATTGCTCCGACTGTCAAAGGACTGTTTTGTCTCTCTATCGCCATCTTTGACTGAAATCGGCTGGTGCTGCTGATTATAGGTATAGGTAGTAATTTTTCCACCCTTGTCCTTTTTCGTCAGCAGATTGCCGGACGCATCGTATGTGTACTCTTCCGTCGTCTGATCCGCAAAGATGATTTTAGTCGGCGAGCCATTGGCTGTTCGTTCATAGGTCGTCACATATCCAAGGCTGTCTTTTTCTGTTGCTACAAAGTTATTCACATCATACGTATAGGTCGTCGTCTTCCCATTTGGCATAATTTCCTTTGTGACATTTCCGGCTTTATCATACTGGTATTTTGCTTTAGTTCCATCCGGAAACTCTATTTCCGTTCGTTGATTCAAAGCATTGTAGGACATCTTCTTCAAATTGCCGAGATAGTCGCTTTCAGTGATTACATTGCCGTTGCCGTCATAGCTGAAGGTTTTCACCCCTCCGACAGCATTGGTCTCACTGATGACTTGCCCGATCGCATTGTATTTATAACTCGTCTTGTTGCCATTAAAATCAGTTTCGCTGGTTTGATTGCCCTCACTATCATAGGTGTAGGTCTTAAATTGTCCATTGAAGTTGCTTTCTTTTATCAGCTCACCACGTGCATTACGCTCATAGGATTTTGTTTTGCCATTCCCATCTGTTTCTGATAGTAAAAGCCCCCGAGCATCGTAGGTATAGCTTCGGATCAGCCCGGAAGCATCCGTCTCGCTCGTCAAGTTTCCATTTTCATAGGTATAGCTTGTCACTTGTCCCAAAGCGTTGGTTGCTTTGATTTTCTCACCTGATGCGTTGTATTCAAAATGAGTCGTGTGTCCGTTTTGATCGGTCAGTGTAATTTCATTTCCTTTAGCGTCATAACTATGCTGAATGGTATTGCCTTGACGGTCCGTCTCAACAAGCGGTTGACTCCATTCGTTGTAAGTCGTTGTTTCTTTCGTTCCATCTGAATAGCCGGTACTGGTCAGATTGCCTTTTTCATCATAGCTGTATGTCGTTTTTTGACCGTCTCGATCGGTAAACGCCGTTAACTGGTACTTGTCGTTGTAAACATTCGTTACTGTTGTACCATCTGCATACTCGATTTTTGTTGGTTGATAATGGTCATTGTACGTAGTGATCGTTTTGTTGCCATTGCCATCAACTGTCGTGGTTGTTCCTTTTCCATAAGAAAGTGTTACGACATTTCCTTCGGCATCGGTTTGTTTAATCACACGGTTTTCTTTGTCATATTCATTGGCATAAATCGTTTTACCGTCATCGCCGGCATAGCTCAGCATACGGTGTTGATCATCATAGACGTAGGTAAACTTCTTACCCGATGCATCAACGACCTTAATTAGGTCTCCCGCTTCGCTGTACGTATACTGGTTCTTAGTGCCATCTGGGAAAGTAACTTCTGATAAATGTGCATTGCTATCCCATTTGAATTGCAGCTTCTTCCCGTTAAATAGTTTGATTTCCTTTAAGAAGCCTGTTTCGCCATCATAGCTGTACTCTTTCTTCGTTCCATTGTTCGTCTGAATCGAGCGAATCTGCCCCGTCGCATCAAAAGTATACGTCCATTTTCTTTGTGTATCCTTCAAGACAAACGTCCGTTTTTCTACTTCATCTACGGTCTCCATTACCTTGCTCAATTCGTAAGGCAACGCACCTTCGACTACATAACTACCGTTATCTTTTCGAGTGAAAAAGACCTTGCCGCCGTCATCCAGCGTCAGCATCATACTTTTATCTGCCAGTTGATTCAAACTGAGCAGCTGATTCAAGGTCCAATTTCGTCCGATTGGGCTATCCTGTCCCTCGCCCATTGCATTATACGTTCTGGTAAACCGCTCTTCTACTTCATTGTCATACCACGTACCGTCCGTCATCTCATACAAAAGATTTCCGCTGCCGATATTGATCGGTTCAAAATTGAACTGGCAGTGCTTCCCACGTCCCATAGACAGAGAATCCAATCGGATCTTTTCAGCATCCGTCAAGGGTTTTGGCGTATACGCTTTTCCAGCATTCTTTTTTGGATTGCGGATAAACACAACATTTCCTTGTGTCAGCATCTCATCCTTCATGTTGTTGTCTCTCATGAAGCTAGCTCGATTTTTCTCTAATCCGTAAAAGGCCAGTAGTCGAGACAAGGTGTCCTGACTGGAGACCTTATACAATTGGAAGCTGTCATACGTTTTTTCTGCTTTATCATTTTTCCCGTTTTTATTGTACGTAACAGTCGCTTCTGCCTGATACAAATGATTTTCTTTCAATACAGTGGTCAATAGTTCCTTAGTTTGCCAGTTGCTGGACAACTCCAGATACCGTTGCGCATCCTTAAATAAAACCGGATAATTCGGATAGAGATAATCTCGACCGATCGATGGTTCTGTTCCGGTGTAAATCACTTTATTGCTATCGTTTTTATCTTTTAAACGATAGGTGATTTCTGCTTCCGGACGTCCGATTCCATCAAGGCCAAGCGCCGTGAACTGTACCAGCCCGTCATTGTCACTACGAACGAATGGTCGTAGCTTCAAAGTTGTTTGATCCAGTGGCATATTCTTGTCGATCGGTGGTTTTTCACGATGTTCCAAGACCACATACGGCTCTCCGCCTGTCCAGCCTTTTCCACCAAACAATTCCGCCTGCGAATACGGCATTTCATGCGCCGACATCTTGTTGTTCTTCACCAGCACACCATGATTATCCAACCCATTTTTCCAGTCGTTGGCCAATGTCGTAATATCGAAATCGACCCAGCGGTTATTGGTATCGATCCCCGCCATTTTTGTTTCCTTGCCATCTTCATAGGCAGGTGGTCCATAAGGGCTGCCTAACTGTCTGATGAACTTATCATAGCTCAAAGAAGAAAACGCCCCGACATCCTTCGTGATTCCGGCCGCTTCAAAAAAGCGAGTAACGACTTTACCGTTACCATCTTTTGCGGTATCGCCCCAAAAGCCGGGATCACCGACACGCTTCATTTTCAGTGTAGCAGACATGATCTCATGCTGCTTGCTGATTTCTTTAAATTTCTGATTAGGTATTTTCAGTACACCGTATGTCTGAAAATGACCCGCACCATCATCACCAGAGCTGTAGCCATTGTCATAACCGATCATCATATACGGCTGAAAGGCATAGCTCATTTTATCGTCATATTGACGAATACTCGTCGAGTCGACACCATTGACAGTGACCTTTGTTAATGGCATCACCTGCAGTGAAACTTTCGCCTGTTTTGCCTGTTGCACTTGCTCTTCTTTGATTTCAGTAACCTGAATGGTCGCTGTTGCTTCATCAAAGGTATAGTTCAAAGGAGCAATCAAGTCATTATCCAGATTTAGCAGCATCGGCATCGGAATAACCTCTGTCAATTGCTCCTTTTCATAAATCCCAATGATTCCTTTATCCTTCTCTTCCTTCGCTGTTTTTCCTTCTGATAACTGCAGCTGATAACGAATGGTTTGAAGCGCTGAATCCGCGTCTACATACTGTAAGAACTCAACCACACCATCATGCATCGCGATTTCTACCGGCTCCGTCTCTTTATCCGAAGCTAATAAAACGCGGTCTTCCTTTACTGTAGAAACCTCATAGGATTCCTTTGGCAGGATGATTTCCACGGCCTCTTTTTCATCCTTGATCTGAACCGGCGTTTCTGTCGTCACTGTTTTCGGGACAACGACCGGCACGTCTCCAGTACCCGTGATAGCTTCTGCTTCCTCAACAAACTCTGTCGTTATTTCCTGCCAGTTTCCTTGCTCGTCTTGCTCATGGATCGGACGAGTAAACAGGATCGTCTCGCCTTCACCTGTCTCAGGATGGATAAAGGTCTTTGAATAATCACTACGATCTGCTAGCACCTCTTCCTTCCCAGCTTGAAGCGCACTCTCTTTTATTTCCTCTAACGTAGATTGCTTTGACTGTTCAAATTTTTCTGAAATTTCTTCTGATACTTCATTGTTTCCAGCGTCAGTTGAAGAATCAGCTTCTGGTGCTTCTTCTGACTGTTGCGCCTGTTCCAATTTATCCTGCACATCTTGCGGAAGCTCGTCCTTCGTTACTTTATCCCCTTCTGTTAAAGGCGGATGACTCGCCGTCGATTCTGACGGAAGCACTTCTTCAGCAAATACTGGTACCAATCCCCAAGGAACCACTGCCCCAAACTGGAAAAATACAATAGAAGAAATTAACACTTTTCTCCAATTTTTCTTTTTCATTTTCTACTCCTTCAACTGTTCTTCTGTATCCAAAATTCCTTGATAAATTTTATCTGCTTCTTCATAATTTTTCTTGTGAATCGCTGTCGCCATATTTTTAATGTCTTTACTCAATAAACGATAGGTTTCGTAAATTGTTTGGTCTTCTTCTGACAACATTTTTTTGTAGCTTGATAATTTTGCTTTATCCCCAATAGTATTGAATTTTGTTGCGACTGATTTTAAATCTGTTACATATTCATTGTACTGAATACTGCCATCTGCCTTCATGTCCACCCAAAGTTGATAATTCTCTTTAAAATCAGACTCCAAATTGAAAATCTTTGTCTCAATGTCCCCTGTCTTTTTTGGTGCACAGGCACTTAAAAGAACAACAATCACTAGACATACCCAAATATACTTCTTTTTCATTTTCTCCCCTCCTTCTATTTTTTTACTATACAGTAGTCTTCATAGGTACTGCATATTTCTATAATTATAAAAAAACTAGTAAAAGTCAATATAATTATTTATTTTTGATAAAATAATCATTCTTTGGTTAAATAATTTTGTGAAATAACATTTTTTAATTTTAGGATGAAACTACTCATTCATTTGAATAAAGAGATCTCAAGTGTCTAGTTTAACTAATTATTGGTAGAAAGGAGTTTTTACACGTTGAAGCAATGAAATATATCTTCTGTACAAAAAAGGCCTCTACAATTTCCGCTGCAGAGAACCAATGAAACTTACAGGCTGCCATCATGGTTAGAGTAGATACAAACCAAACTGTTGGCACATTTCCTAATGCTAGAATCAATCGTATCATAGACCTCTAATGATTCACGATTCGAGCATTCTCTATTTAAGTGATTCGCAATCGTTGATTGGTTGACTGAAGTGGTAGGATTGCGAAATTTCGCCTTGGTATAATTGGACTTCAAGTCGCGTATCTTCATGATATTTCCAATTTTTATTCGGCTTGCAATTATCCCTCGGCGAGCGAGAGCGACTTTAATTTTGTGCGTACCATAATTCTTTCAGCTATTCTCAAATTCTTCGGTGACAGCCTTTTGAAGCTCCGATTAACAAGGGTGTTTTTCGATTTGTAATAATAGGATTACCGAGAAATATGGAAGAGTTCGCATATCGCTGTTATGAAGTATTTACGCTTATTAGCACTAATTACTTGTCTTTTTATCCAAATATCAGCGCCGCTTGCTTTAAAATATCATTCTCTATTTCCAACTGCTGATTTCACTTTCGAAGAGCGACCAATTCTTTCTCAGAGTGCTCCTTTCACTTCTAAAAAAATATTATTTTATAAAGTGTTCTCTATTTTCAAAAAAATAAGAGGTACCAATTTCTTGGCATCTCTTGAAAACATTGATATATCGATGTTTTTAACGTTATCCTCTTATTTCAGTTGAAATGTTCTCTATCTCAACGCCTTACTGCCTATATCATGACGATAGAAGGTACCCGCAGTATCTACTGAATCGAGCAGTTCGTAGACCTTTTTTTGTGCTTCTTCCAGCGTGTCTCCCTCTGCTTCAACCAGATACACGCGTCCTCCTGAAGAAACCAATTGTTGAGCTTTTTCATCTACTCCAGCGTAATAAATTCGCTGACCATCAAGCAATGAAAACTCTGGCAATTGGACGCCTTTTTCATAATCACCCGGATATCCCTCTGCAGCGACAACAACACCCAAGCTAAAACCGCTCGTTTTCCAATGAATATCGGGTGTCCGCTCATTAAGGAGATCATCAATAATTTGAACAAGATCACTCTCCAGTCGTTGCAAAACAACCTGTGTTTCCGGATCGCCAAAGCGTGCATTAAATTCAATTACTTTTGGTCCATCCGCCGTTGCTATCAATCCGGCATATAAAATGCCTGTAAATGGACAACCATCACTGACCATTCCTTTGGCAGCAGGCTTTAAGACTTTTTCAATTGACTCGCTGATTAATTCTTCACTGATTTGCGGAACCGGGCTGTACGCCCCCATCCCACCAGTATTAGGTCCAAGATCATTTTCAAATACCCTCTTATGATCCTGTGCGACAGTCATTGGATAAACTTCTTCTCCTCTGACAAAAGCCAGCAATGAGTATTCTTCACCAGCAAGAAAATCTTCAACGACCACTTTTGCGCCGCTCTCTCCAAAGCGATTGTCCTCAAGCATATCATGCAAAGCATCTGCCGCTTCTTCTACTGTTTCAGCAACGACAACGCCCTTGCCTGCAGCCAGTCCATCTGCCTTAATCACAATTGGTGCGCCTTTTTCTTCAACATAGGCTTTCGCCTGGTCAAAATCAAAAAAAGTCTGGTGTCCTGCTGTTGGAATATCATACTTATTCATCAGGTCTTTTGCAAAGTCTTTGGAGCCTTCGATCATTGCTGCTGCTTTATCAGGACCAAAAATCTTCTGTCCTGCTGCTTTAAAGTCATCTACAATCCCGTTCAATAAAGGAACTTCCGGACCGACAAACGTCCAGTCAATCTTTTTCTTCTCAGCAAAGTCAATCAGTCCTGAATGATCGTCTTCCTTCAGATCCACCAACTGAATCCCATCCTTTTTCATCCCGGGATTTCCTTTAGCGCAGAAAACACTGTCCACCAGCGAACTTTGCATAAATTTTTGTGCGATGACATGCTCTCTGCCACCGCTGCCGATCACTAATATTTTTAAGCCCATGATATCCTCCCTTGTTAATCAGTGTCTGAAATGTCTGACATCTGTAAAGACCATTGCAATGCCGTATTTATCCGCCATATCAATTGATTCCTGATCTCTGATACTGCCGCCCGGCTGTACAATTGCTTTAATTCCATGCTTTGCTGCATATTCCACACTGTCTCCCATTGGGAAATATGCATCACTTGCCAATACTGCATCAGATACTTTTTCACCTGCCTGCTCGATAGCAATTTGGACAGACCCTACACGATTCATCTGTCCTGCACCAATCCCCACAGTCTGATGATCATTCGCCAAAACAATCGCATTGCTCTTGACATGCTTCACAGCTTTCCAGGCAAATGCCATTGCCGTCATCTCTTGAGCTGTCGGCTGACGTTTTGTCACAACTTTCCATTCCTCAGGATTTTCTTTTACAACATCCTGATTTTGAATGAGCAAGCCACCTAAAACAGTTACTTTTTCATCATCATAGGCCTCGTCTTTATGCGTAAAGTCCAAAGTCATGAGGCGTAAATTCTTTTTCTTTGATAAAATCGCAAAGGCTTCATCTGAGAAGCCGGGAGCAATAATAATCTCTAAAAATAATTCATGCATTTTTTCCGCTGTGGCTTGATCAACTTCCCGATTTAACACAATAATACCACCGAAAATTGATACTGGATCTGCAGCATAGGCATTATTATAGGCAGAAAAGATATCTTCACCTATCCCTATCCCACATGGATTCATATGCTTAACAGCAACAACAGCAGGCTGATCAAATTCTCTGGCTATACGAATTGCTGCGTCGCCATCCTTAATATTATTGTAAGAAAGCTCTTTTCCATGCAGCTGTTTCGCGCTGGCAATTGAAAATGGAACAGGCAGTGCATCCTGATAAAAGGCTGCCTGCTGATGACTATTTTCTCCATACCGCAGAGGCTGCTTCAATTCATACGTAAATGTCAGTGTTTCCGGTTCGGATTCTTCTACCAAATCCGTTAGATACGTACCAATAAGCGCATCATATGCCGCAGTATGACGAAAAACTTTCGCTGCGAGCTTTTGCCGTGTTTCAAAGGTTGTTTCCCTTTGGCTTTGCAGCTCTTCCAAGACGGTACTGTAATCCTTCGGGTCTACTACAACAGTGACAAACTGATGATTCTTTGCTGCACTTCTCAGCATACTTGGACCGCCGATATCAATATTTTCAATTGCCTCAGCAACAGAAACATCCGGCTTCAAGATTGTTTCTTTGAATGGGTATAGGTTTACACAAACAATCTCAATCGGTTGAATGTTATGCTCAGTCATGGCTGCCATATGATCGGGCAGATCACGACGACCAAGTAGTCCTCCGTGGATTTTAGGATGAAGTGTTTTTACTCTTCCATCCATCATTTCCGGAAAATCCGTAACTTCTTCTATGCCAATCGTTGAAATGCCTTCCTGTTCCAGCATCACTTTTGTTCCACCTGTTGAAATGATTTCTATCCCCAATTCTGTCAGCTCCCTGGCAAAATCTGCTACACCTGTCTTATCTGAAACACTGATTAATGCTCGCTTTGTTGTCATGCAGTCTATCGCTCCTTCTTTTCTTGAATTATCTTTTGAATGACAATTGGATAAAGTCGATGCTCTACCTTATGAATCTTTTCTTCAAGACCTTCCAATGTATCGTCTGAATGAATTGCAACTTTTTCCTGCACTATGACAGGTCCGGTATCGATCCCTTTATCTATAAAATGAATGGTTACTCCTGTTTCTTCCACCTTAGCTTCAAAAGCATCTCTAATTCCATGGAGTCCCGGAAACAAGGGCAATAATGAAGGATGAATATTAATTATCTTTTCCGGATATGCTTCCAGCAATACAGGCCCAATCAATCTCATGTACCCTGCAAGAACAATTAACTCAACTTCTTTTTCTTCTAATAAATGCAGCAGCTCTGCTTCATAAATCCCTTTGGATGAAAAATCTTTAGGAGAAAAAGAAGCACTTGGTATGCCCAATTTTTCAGCTCTTTCAAGCACCTTTGCATCCTTTTGGTCGGAAAACAGCAAAACAATTTCTCCATCAATTTTTCCTGCTTGAACAGACTCAGCGATGGCTTGAAAGTTGCTTCCGCTTCCTGAAGCAAAAACAGCAATTCTCATCGGCTCACCTCAGTAAAAAGAATAGTCTTTTCCGGCTCTTTTCTTTCAACTACTTTACCAATAGTATAACTTTCCTCCCCAAGATCAGCGAGAATTTTTTGAACACTATTCAGATTTTTCGGAGAAACAGCTAAAACCATACCGATTCCCATATTAAAAATCTCATACATTTCCATAGGCGGAATCTTCCCATATTTTTCCATTAGAGTAAAAATCGGTAAAACCGGCCAGCTTCCTAATTCAACGGACGCCGCAGTATTCTTTGGCAGCATTCTTGGAATGTTTTCCACAAAACCACCGCCAGTGACATGTGCTATCCCGTTAAGCAGCTGTTCTTTTATAAGAGGCAGAAGTGTTTTCACATATATTTTTGTCGGCATCAGTAGTTCTTCTACCAGCTCTTTTCCCTCTAATTCAGGAAGGTGATCAGTCAGTTTAAAATCATTCATTTCAAAAAATATTTTTCGAACTAGCGAATAGCCGTTTGAGTGGATGCCGCTGGATGGCAGTCCCAACAACACATCTCCTTCTTTGATTCGGTCACCAGTGATTAACTGGCTTTTCTCAGCAACTCCCACCGTAAAGCCGGCAAGATCATAATCATTTTCATTGTACATGCCAGGCATTTCAGCTGTTTCACCGCCGATAAGAGCAGCACCGGATTGAACACACCCTTCTGCGACACCTGCGACAACTTTTTCCAAACGCTCCGGTACATTTTTACCTGTTGCTATATAATCAAGAAAATAAAGAGGCTCTGCACCCTGAGCTACAATATCGTTCACACACATTGCTACACAATCAATCCCGATCGTATCATGTTTATCAGCCTGAATGGCCAGCATCAGCTTGGTTCCCACACCATCTGTTCCCGAAATTAAAACTGGTTCCTTCACTTCCACACTGCTCAAATCAAAGCACCCGCCAAAGCCTCCTAAAGCTCCCATAACACCGAGACGCTCTGTTCGCTTAACATGTTTCTTAATTCTTTCGACTACTTCGTATCCGGCCTCTACATCTACTCCGGCTTTCGCATACGCATTTGCCATGCTGAACCTCCTTATTTATTATCGGTTGACCCATTAATCAACGCTCATTTTCTGTTTCCAGTGAAGCAAGATATGTTTCTTCATAATCATAGAGCGGTGTTGGGTAATCTCCATTAAAATATGCCATGCATAATCCTGTATAAGGAGCATCATAGTTTAAACCAATTGCGTTAATCAGCCCTTCTTCGCTTAGAAAGCTCAGTGAATCTGCAGTAATCAGTTCCTGAATTTCTTCAATCGAATGATTTGCTGCAATCAGCTCTTTCCTTGTTTGAATATCAATCCCGTAAAAACAGGGATATTTCAGTGGGGGTGAAGCAATTCGAACGTGAACTTCTTTTGCTCCGGCTTCCTTCAGAAGCTGGACTATCCGACGACTGGTTGTTCCTCTTACAATAGAATCATCGACCATGATGACACGCTTGCCTTCAACTACACCTCGAACAGCAGACAGCTTCATCCGAACACCTTGTTCTCTCAGTTCCTGAGTCGGCTGAATAAATGTTCGAGCAATATACTGATTTTTTACCAGACCCATTTCATAAGGAATCCCGCTGGCTTCTGCGTACCCGCTTGCAGCTGACAAAGAGGAGTTTGGTACACCAACCACCATATCCGCTTCAACAGGTGCTTCTTCAGCTAGAATTTTCCCCATATTTTTTCGGGCAGTGTGAACATTCACTCCAGCAATATTTGAATCCGGACGTGCAAAGTAAATAAATTCCATTGAACAAATTGCATGTTGCGTATCTTCTGTGTATTTTTCAATACGATAGCCCTGATCATCAATAATAATTACCTCACCCGGCTCCACATCACGAATAAAAGCCGCGCCGCTGACTTCCAGTGCACAGGTTTCACTGGCAACTACATAAGCACCGTTTTTCATCTTTCCAAGCGCTAAAGGTCGAAAGGCATTGGGATCTAAAGCCGCAATCATCGCTGTCTCTGTCATCAAAAGATAGGCAAATCCCCCCTTTACCTGACGCAGACTTTCTTTCAGCTGTTCAATAAATGTTGTCTGCTTACTTCTTCTAATCAAATGCATCAGAATTTCTGTGTCAGAATTGGAGTGAAAAATTGCTCCGTCCTTTTCAAGACTTTTCCGCAGACTTTTTGCATTAGTCAAATTCCCATTATGAGCAAGTCCTACTGAGCCATCATAAAATTTGAACAGAAACGGCTGAATATTATCTACACTGCCGTTTCCCGCAGTTGCATAGCGAACATGGCCAACTGCTGCAGCCCCTTTTAGTTCTTCGATAATTCTATCCTCTTTAAAAACCTCTGAGAGCAGCCCCAGATCTCTATGTCCATTCAATTTCCCGTTATCATTGGAAACGATGCCCGCGCCTTCTTGTCCCCTATGCTGGAGACTGTGAAGACCGAAATAGGTTAACCTGGAGGCATCTGGGTGCCCCCAGACCCCAAAGATGCCGCATTCTTCATTTAGGCTTTTTACTTCATAAGACATGGAATGGCATCCTCCCATAATTCTTTGGCTGTTGCAGTATCTACCTGCAGATTGCCATCAGCTGCCTGAATCACCATCGTATTATCGTTGGTAACAGTTCCAATCATTTCAGCTTTACTGCCCATCAATTCTTCAAAGACTTCTTGTTTTTCAGGCGAAACAGATAGAACAAAGCGAGACTGAGTTTCTGAGAACAGCCAAGACTGAGGCATAGTTATGGTACTTTCCATACCAAATCCGTTTTTGAAACAGGACTCAGCCAAAGCTACTGCAAGACCTCCTTCAGAACAATCATGCGCACTAGCTACCAGTCCCTGTTGAATTGCATTCAGTACTAAATCCTGGTTTTCTTTTTCTACAGATAAATCAAAATCCATCAGTTTCCCTTCAATACGCCCAAGCTGCATTTTCTGAAGCTCAGTCCCATTAAAGTCTGCTTTCGTTTCACCTACAATGTAGATTAAATCTCCTGCCTTTTTAAATTCCTGCGTAGTCACATGAGCAATATCTTTCACTAAACCAACCATACCAATCATTGGTGTTGGATAAATGGCCTTTCCATTCGTTTCATTGTAAAGAGATACATTTCCGGAAATAACCGGTGTATCCAACAGCTCACAGGCTTTCGCAATACCATCAGCTGATGTCCACAGCTCCCAAAATCCTTCAGTTTTATCCGGTGAGCCATAATTTAAGCAGTCTGTGATTGCCAGCGGCTGACCGCCGGAGCAAACAATGTTTCTTGCTGCTTCAGCGACTGCAATTTGTCCTCCAACTTCCGGATTCAGGTAAAGATAACGGGCATTGCAGTCTGTTGTCATTGCCAGCGCCTTATTCGTTCCTCTTACACGTAAAACAGCTGCATCACTTCCCGGCAAAACAACTGTATTTGTTCTTACCTGTGAATCGTAGGTTTGATAAATCATTTTTTTAGAAGCAATAGTGGGCTGCTGCAATAATTTCAGAAGTAATTCGCTGCTGTCTGTCACAGACGGTTCAAAGTCTGCTAAATTCGCAAATTCTTGAATACGAGCCGGCTCTTTCTTTTCTTTCTGATAAACAGGTGCATCTTCAGCCAATGCATCTACCGGCAGATTGGCCACTTCCACTTCATGATGATACAAACGATATAAGCCATCATCTGTTACCTCACCAATTGTTACTGCATCCAGATCATACTTTTTGAAAAGCTCGATCACTTCTTCTTCATGTCCCCGCTCAATACAGATCAGCATCCGTTCCTGAGATTCCGAAAGCATCATTTCATAAGGTGTCATTCCAGTTTCACGCTGAGGAACATCATCTAAATAGAGTTTTAACCCTGATCCGGCTTTTGAAGCCATTTCTGAGCTGGAAGACACCAAACCTGCTGCCCCCATATCCTGAATCCCAACTAAAATATCTGAATGCTCCAAAATCAGTTCCAGACAGGCTTCCAAAAGCAGCTTTTCCATAAACGGATCACCAACTTGCACGGCTGATCGCTGCTGTTCTTCCCCCTCCACGAACTCTTCCGAAGCAAAGGTTGCTCCATGAATACCATCACGCCCGGTTTTAGCTCCTACGTACATGATAGAATTGCCGACACCTTTTGCCTGACCTTTTTGAATATCTTTATGGTTAATCAGACCCACACACATCGCATTTACCAGAGGATTTCCTTCATAACAAGGATCAAAAGCGACCTCACCGCCAACAGTAGGAATTCCAATACAATTTCCATATCCGCTGATACCGGCGACTACTTCCTCAAGAAGATACTTTGTTCTCTGGTTATCCAGTTCACCAAAACGAAGAGAGTCTAATATAGCAATAGGACGAGCTCCCATGCTGAAGATATCTCGAATAATCCCGCCAACACCTGTTGCTGCACCTTCATAAGGCTCAACTGCCGAAGGATGATTGTGACTTTCGGCTTTAAAAACGACTGCCTGACCATCTCCAATATCAACAATTCCCGCACCTTCTCCAGGTCCCTGAATCACCTGCGGGCCTGAAATAGGAAATTTTCTTAAAACAGGCTTTGAATTCTTATAAGAACAATGCTCACTCCACATAACTGAAAAGAGACCCGTTTCAGTGTAGTTTGGCATTCTGCCTAAAATATCTTCTTCAATCATGCGATATTCTTCGTCAGTCAGCCCCCACTCCGCATAAATTCTTTTCTCTTTAATTTCCTGAGCAGTCGGTTCGTTAATTGTCATCATGCTTGATTCGTCACCTTTCCATAATTAGTAACAATAGACTGGAAGAAACGCAATCCATCTTCTGATCCAAGCAGACTTTCCACTGCCCGTTCAGGGTGAGGCATCATTCCCAGAACATTTCCTTTCTCATTGATAATTCCTGCAATGTTTTCCAGGCTTCCGTTTGGATTTTCATCTGCGTAAGTAAAGACAATCTGATTATTGTCCTTCAATTTTTGAAGTGTTTCATCATCACAATAATAGTTTCCTTCACCATGGGCTACTGGAATTTGAATCACTTCACCCTTCTCATAAGCTGTTGTAAACATGGTTTGAGCATTTTCCACTTTTAACCCCACTGTTTTACAGACAAAATGAAGAGACTGATTCCGAATCAATGCACCAGGCAGCAGTCCGGCTTCAGTCAGAATTTGAAAACCATTACATGTACCAAAAACCGGCTTTCCTTCCTCTGCAAAACGAATAACTTCGTCAATAATTTTTGAAAAACGGGCTATTGCTCCACAGCGAAGGTAGTCGCCATATGAGAAGCCTCCTGGAAGCAGCACTCCGTCAAAGCCTTCAAGACTGGCTGCATCATGGCGAACATACTCTGCTTCAGCTCCTAGAATATCTTTAACCGCCCACAGCATATCCATATCACAGTTTGACCCTGGAAAAACAATGACTGCAAATTTCATGTTACGCTTCCTCCGTAATTTCGTAGCGATACGTTTCCATATTGACATTGGCCAATAAACGGTCACATATTGTTTCAATTGCTTCTTCGATTGGTTTTTCTGTTTTAGCAACTTTTATCTCAAAGTACTTTCCAATACGAACTTCTTCAATCTCCTCATAGCCTAAACGATGAATAGCACCCTTAACCGCTTCTCCCTGAGGGTCCAATACAGAATCCTTATAAGTTACATAAACTTTAACAAAATACATTCGATAAACTCCTTTATACTTATTTATTTTTTAATCGTGAAAATACTTCCTTGTATACTGGTACAATTTCGCCCAATTCTTTTCTGTAGACATCTTTATCGAGATGATCATTTGTGGTCTTGTCCCATAAACGGCAAGTGTCCGGAGAAATTTCATCTGCCAATAGAATTGTACCGTCCTCTTTTCGTCCAAACTCAATTTTGAAATCAATCAACCGTATATTTATTTGATCAAAAAGCTCAATTAATACCTGATTCACCTTTAGCGCAGCTTCTTTGAGAGCAATCAGTTCTTCATCAGTTGCGAGTTCCAGATACTTTATGTGGTCCTCATTAATAAAAGGATCATCCAGCTCATCCTTTTTATAGTAAAATTCGATAATTGGAAAGGTCAGCCGTGTTCCTTCTTCAATAGCCAGTTTTTTTGAAAAGCTTCCTGCTGCAACATTACGAACAACCACTTCAAGAGGAATAATAGCTACTGCCTCCACCAATTGTTCGGTCTTGGAAAGCTGTTTAATAAAATGACTGGGAATATCCTTTTTAGCCAGCTCTTTAAATATCAGCGAAGTAATCTGATTATTCAGTTCGGCTTTCCCTAAAATCTCATCTTTTCTTACACCATTCAGTGCCGTCGCCTGGTCAAGATACTCGATCCATATTTGACCTGTCTGATTTGTAGTAAATAATTTTTTTGCCTTCCCTGTGTAAATTAACTCTGTCTTTTCCAACAATGATGTACTTCCTTTCCAAATATTATTACTATGACATTCAAAATTGTTCGTCCGTTACTTTGTCTATATTTTAACAAGTTCCCAAAACACAGTCAATGAAATATGAACAATAATCACAATTGAATATAAAATTGTTCGTGTTTAAGCGAATTGATCAGTTGAATGAAGAATAATCAATTATTAAGAACAAATAGTAAGCATTTACAATTCGTTTGTTCAATGGTATTCTTAAGTCAATAATGACAGTAGAAAAAATAGATAACGTTTCTTTGATTGTAGGGAGGACTTCATTATGCAAGAGGATTATACAACGATTGCTCAAGATTTCTTGGCATCACTTACGAAGAAAGAAAAGATACGGCTTTACAATGATCTGCTGGCCTTAAAAACTGTGCATCATATGAATCAGGATCATACGTATTATACATTTAAGAATATTAAAAGAGGTGTAAAAAAATATTCTGAAAGAAGAAAAAGATGTTTCAATTATGTGAATGACCAACAAGTAGAATTAATGATCAATCAAATACATGAACAGCACTTTTTCAAAAATGGCTACCGTATTGAAGTATATTTGGCTAAACATGAATGCAGTTATGCATTTATTGAATGCCTGTTGCAAACATTACAGGAAAATCCGGAAAAATCATTTCACATGGAGGAAGTATTAGCATAAATGAAAAACGTCACCGCAGAATAGAAAATCTGCGGTGACGTTTTTTCTGGAAACAGAACCTCCTGAATTCGGCTTGGATTTCAGGAGGTTCTGTTTCTATTATTGGCTATAAACCTACACGTTCAAAAATAGTATCTACATTTTTAAGATGATAATTATAGTCAAAGGCATCATCTAGTTCTTCCTTGCTTAAGACTGAAGTAATTTTTTCGTCCTCATCTAAAAGTGGACGGAAGTCTGTTTGATGATCCCAGGCATAAGCTGTTTTAGGCTGCACTAAATCGTATGCTTCTTCTCTCGTCATTCCATGATCAATCAGCTTCAACAGAACACGCTGACTATATATCAAACCAAAAGTCGCATTCATATTCCTCTTCATATTCTCTGGAAATACAGTTAAGTTCTTAACAATATTGCCAAAGCGATTCAACATATAATCCAGCAAAGTCGTTGCATCCGGCATAATAATCCGTTCTGCTGAAGAATGTGAAATATCTCTTTCGTGCCAAAGCGTAACATTTTCATATGCTGTTACCATATGTCCGCGAATCACACGAGCCAACCCGCTCATATTTTCCGAACCGATCGGATTACGCTTATGCGGCATTGCAGAAGAACCTTTCTGACCCTTTGCAAAAAATTCTTCTACTTCCCTTGTTTCCGACTTTTGAAGACCGCGAATTTCTGTCGCAAATTTCTCAATACTGGTGGCAATCAGAGCAATAGAAGAAAAGTATTCAGCATGCAAATCCCGCGGAAGTATTTGTGTAGAGATTTCCTGTGGTCGAATCCCCAATTTTCCGCAAACATATTCTTCTACAAAGGGAGGGATATTCGCAAACGTGCCGACAGCACCACTGATTTTGCCTGCTTCCACTCCTTTTGCTGCATGCTCGAAACGTTCGATATTCCTCTTCATTTCAGAATACCATAATGCCAGTTTTAAGCCAAAGGTAGTCGGTTCTGCATGGACGCCATGTGTACGTCCCATCATAACAGTGTACTTGTGCTCTTTTGCTTTGTCAGCAATAATTTGAGCAAAATTTTTAAGATCTTCTCTTAAAATATCATTCGCCTGTTTCAGCAAATATCCATAGGCTGTATCTACAACATCTGTACTGGTTAAACCATAATGGACCCATTTCCGTTCTTCTCCCAGCGTTTCAGAAACTGCTCTGGTGAACGCAACCACATCATGTCTGGTAGATTCTTCTATTTCAAGAATTCTTTTTACCTCAAAGGAGGCATTTTCCCGAATCTTTTTCACATCGTCCTTTGGAATCTCTCCAAGCTCGGCCCATGCTTCATCAGCTAATATTTCCACTTCAAGCCAAGCCTGATAACGATTTTCATCTGTCCAAATTTTCTTCATTTGCGGTCTTGAATAACGATCGATCATTGTATTATCCTTTCTTAATCCCAAATACTGGTTTGATAAATATCTTCTAATGTATCAAATAAATTTTCTGTCAGAATCGTGATATGTCCCATTTTTCTTCCAGGTTTTGCCTTTGCCTTTCCGTAATAATGAAAATGCCAGTTAGGCTTTTCTGAAATAAATTCCATGGTTTCATAAATTTCATCACCCATAATATTCACCATTACTGCATCAGACAGCAATTTGATCTCAGGAATTGACCAGCCGCAGATCCCTCGAATATGTGCATCAAACTGACTAAAAGAACAAGCTTCGAGCGTATAATGTCCAGAATTATGAGGTCTCGGTGCCAGCTCATTTACATAGATTCCACCATTATTCGTTAAGAACATTTCCACTGCCAGTGTTCCTGCCAAATTTATTTCTTCAGCGATTAATCGGGCAATTCGTTGTGCTTCTTCTTTCACGTCTTCATCCACCCTTGCCGGTGCAATCGTTTCATGAAGAATATTATTTCTATGGATATTTTCTACTACAGGAAATGTCTGAATATCTCCGGTGCCATTTCCGGCAACTAAAACAGATATCTCCTTTTCAAACGGAATCCAGGCCTCCAAAACACAGGTTCCTTCTTTTAACAAATTCATTGACGGTGCCAGATCTGAAGGACTGTACAACACATACTGCCCTTTTCCATCATAACCGCCTCGAGTATTTTTCAGCACACACGGATACCCAATGCCGTCAATGGCATCTTGAATATCAGTTGGGCTGACAATTGTTGCGTAAGGAGCAATCACAATATTATTGGATTCCAGAAAGCTTTTTTCCAACAGCCTGTCCTGAGTAATTGCCAGCAGATCTGTTCCCTGAGGAATCTCTACTTTATCCTGAATATGAACCAGACTGTCCACATCTACATTCTCAAATTCATAGGTTATTACTTCTGAATGATTGGCCATTTCTTCCAATGCTTCTAAATCATCATACTCCGCCAATAAGTGCCAATCCGCCACTTGTGCTGCCGGGCAATCAGCCGTAGGATCCAATACGGCAATACGAAACCCCATTTCCTTCGCACTTAAGGCCATCATTTTGCCTAATTGTCCTCCACCGACTATTCCAATCATAGCCCCCGGTAATACAGGCTTATTCAAGATCATCACTACTTTCCATCACGATTTGTTCAAGAGATTTACGTCGCTCTTCTAATTTTTTCGCTATCTCTAAATCATACATGGAAAGCATCTGAACTGCAAGTAGTCCAGCATTGGATGCACCCGCTTTTCCTATTGCTGTTGTAGCAACAGGGACTCCCCCAGGCATTTGAACGATTGACAGTAACGAATCCAAGCCATTCAGTGCTTTGGATTGCACAGGAACACCAATAACCGGAAGTGTGGTTTTTGCTGCAACCATTCCCGGCAGGTGGGCAGCACCGCCGGCCCCCGCGATAATGATTTTAATTCCACGTTCTCTGGCCGATTCAGCAAAACGGAACATATAGTCAGGCGTTCGATGAGCAGAAACAACTTTTTTTTCATAAGGAATCTGAAATTCTTCTAAAATATCACAGGTCAGCTTCATTGTTTCCCAGTCAGAAATACTCCCCATAATCACAGATACTACAGTTGGCATATTAAATTCCTTTCTATGGCTTTTTCTCCTCTTCATTTTAGCAACAGGACGAAATCATGTCAAAGAAATATCGAATATTATCATCCTTTTTTCATCAAATGTTCGCCTTTACAACTTCATATTATTCAGACTTCATTCTGTATCTATCACTGCTAAACGAATTTGCTGTTTATCCAACTCCATTTTTATGCGTCCTCCTCAAGAAATTCTACACGCTGATTTTCCAGAGAAGCAATCCGTGCCAGAGAAACAATATTTAAGCCCATTTCTTCTAACAGCGCACGCCCGCTTTGGAAAGATTTTTCAATAATAATACCAATACCTGATACCTCGGCTCCTGCCTGCTGACACAATTCGACCAGTCCCTTTGCCGCCTGACCGTTGGCAAGGAAATCATCAATGATCAGAACCTTATCTTCCCCAGTTAAAAATTTTTTTGAAATGGAAATCTGGCTGGTTACCTGCTTTGTAAAGGAATAGACAGAGGACGTCAACAGCTCTTCGGACATCGTCAGGCTCTTCGCTTTTCTGGCAAAAATCATTGGAACCTTTAATGCCTGAGCTGCATAGATCGCAGGAACAATCCCCGAAGCTTCGATTGTCACTACTTTGGTTATTCCTTTATCTGCAAAAACTTCAGCAAACCTTTTCCCCACTCGTTCCATCAACTCGGCATCCACCTGATGGGTAATAAAACTGTCTACTTTCAAAACGCCATTACTTAGAACATGCCCGTCTTTTTTTATTCTTTCCACTAATTCTTTCATTTCTATCGTCCCTCCTAAACTAAAAAAAGTTTGCAAAGCAAAAAAGGGGGCGTTATTGAACTCACTTCTTCGCTTATAGTCCGGAATTTATGGTACTGGGCAGAAACGGCCCCCTGTTATGACCCTATACATACTAAGAAATATAATAGATTCAATTATCCACAATTTTATTTAAAATACAAGACAACCATACTTAGAATTTTCTTATAAAAGAGAATAAAAAAATAGTTTTTATTTAGGGTCTGTCTAAAAACCCCTGAAGCAAGCCCTTTCAAAAGCAGATATAGGCGAATTCCGTTTAAAGAAAGAATGGTCCCATATTCTTCGTCTTATCGTTCGCATACAGCATGTCTCATAGGCCCTTTGGACATGCGACGAGCATTCAAAAATTTTCAGACCGATCTTAAAAAGAAAAAATCAAGACAGGAGTCTTCTACTCCCATCCTGATTCAATCATTTTACAGCATATCTTTTTTTTCCTGTTCACGGTACTTCAGCATCTTCTTACTGAACAATTCACCGTTTGACGGCGGCGTATAAGTGATAGCATTCGCCCCAGCCTTAATCGTTTCTCCGATCACTTCTTCTGTAGGTCCTCCAGTGGCAATAATCCCCAGCTCTGGATACTTTTCACGAAAATATTTTACAGTGGCTGGCGTCTCTTTACCGGCACTGATATTTATTAGAGAAACGCCCGCCTTCAGCTTATCATCCAGAGGGGTGTATTTTGACGTCACAGTACTAATCACAGGAATATCAACCACATCACATACACTTTGGATTGTCTCAATCGGCGTTGGTCCATTAAGCACCACACCAAGTGAGCCCTGCGCCTCTGCAAACATACTCATGTATACAGAGCGTGTCCCCTGTGTCAGCCCGCCGCCTACTCCTGAAAAAACAGGAATATCAGCAGCTTCAATGATACTTTTGGTAATTGCAGGATGTGGTGTAAATGGATAGACTGCGATAACAGCATCAGCATTTGTATTTCTGATAATTGATATATCTGTTGTAAAAATAATCGAACGAATCTTTTTCCCGAAAATTAGAATACCGCTCGCCTCATTGATTACTTCTGGAACTTTAATAATGTCCTGTTTCAAAAGTGTCATGACCTCTGGTACCCACTTTTTTTCCATCTCAGCACTTCCTTTCACTGCTTCAGCTACTGATCGTATTGGTAAAGCTCATAACTCTCAATTACATGGATTACTTTATCTGCATAATCCGGATCTGTCGCATAACCGGCTGACTGCAATGCCTGTGCAGCCTCTTTATAATTGTTTGCTAAAAGAACATCTTCATAGAGTCTTGGATTCCAAGTGACACCATTTACAAACAAACGTGTGTGATCGTCCATTGACTCCTCCCATGTATCATAAACCCTGAAGTCTCCCTGGATTGTCACCCACAACTCATTTATGTACTCTTTGGTTTCAAGATTGACCTTCTCTTCATCACCATACGCCTTGATGCCGAAAAGATTGTTGTATTCAGCTGCAAGTGTGCTCTGCCCCCAGTTCGATTCAAGGATTCCCTGCCCAATAATAATACTTGGCAGTACACCATAGGATGCCTGCAGCTCTTGAGCATGGGGCCTGATTCGATCAATAAATTCTTCCTTTGATACAGATGCGTTGTCCTGTGTATTGATAGTCTTTTCAATGTCATCTCCAAAATACATACGAAAAGAAAAAACAAATATTCCTGTAACAATCAACAACCCCAACAAAATAACAGGAAATTGTCTTTTTTTACCCCTTTTAACTTTCATAAAATCCCTACTTTTTTATTTACTGTTTTCCTGTACACAGATCACTCTGTCTTGGCAAATAGCTCTCATTACTTTACAAGTCAGTAATTATAACAGTTTTTCTCTGCAGAATCAATCCAGTCTAATCCATTACGTAGGTTTCCATTAAATTTTCATCCATCCAATCCAGCAATTCAACTTTTGATCCCTCAAGCTGCGGCTGTAGTTTAGACGGCAATCGGAATGTGATAATATCATCAAATCCCCATTCTCCATAAGCAATTGAAACTTTTAAATTGATGAAGCCTTCATCATCCTGGATGGAATTGTTAAACGGAAGCAGCTCCGCCCGTCCAACATCACTTTTCATCCATTTTCTGGCTATCATTGTTTTCAACCGTTTATATTCGGAGACAGCAATATTCCGCTTTTCAGGAAATAAGACCGTTTGCCGCATAATTTTTTGAGTGAGCATCCACTCATAATCAGTAAAAAGACTCTTTACTTTTTGCATATCCTCATTGTTCAGATTTCCTCTGCCGTTCTTCCAGTTTTCCCACTGATCCTTATCTATATTTAGATGTTCCAAATAAAAATGTTCTTCTGAAAAGAACTGTTCAATAATTGCACTGACAATAATATCTACATATACTTGATGCATCTTCATCCCTCCTTCTCTCATTTTACTTAAAATGGCTAAAAAAAGCACTTATTAATTATTAAAAAGAAAGCTTTTTTCTTTTTTAACGTTAAATCTTTTCGTAGACATTCTTTTATTTAGTATAATAAAAGAAATCAAATAATTTAGGAGGAAACTATCTTGACAAACTATAACTGGGGGATCATTGGTCTTGGCGAGATTGCCCATCAGTTCGCTGCGGGCTTCCAACAGGAACAAAGTGTTTTAAAAGCAGTTGCTTCACGTTCTGCTGACAAAGCCAAACACTTCGCAGAAGCGTATCAAATACCTGCTTATTATGGCTCCTATGAGGAACTGCTGGCAGATGAAACCATTGATGTTATTTATATATCGGTTCCAAACAAACAGCACATTGCACATATTCTATCTGCTCTCAAGGCAGGAAAGCATGTACTATGTGAAAAGGCAATTACGATGAACAGCGAAGAATTGCTGGAAGCAGTAAAGCTTGCTGAGAAAAAACATTTGATTCTCGCAGAAGCAATGACGATTTTCAACATGCCTCTTTACACTGAATTAAAGCGGCTGATTGATACAGGAAAATTCGGAAAACTAAAAATGATTCAGGCTCCTTTTGGAAGTTACAAAGAGCCAGATCCTAAGAACCGCTTCTTTAATCCAGACTTGGCTGGAGGCGCTCTGCTGGACATCGGAACCTACGCTGTTTCTTTTGCACGCTGGTTCATGACAGAGCAGCCTTTTGTGGCAGCCTCTGTCATGCAGCCGTTTTCTACCGGAGTTGACGAACAATCTGTGACCATTCTGCAAAATAAGAAACAGGAAATGGCTGCAGTAACGTTAAGTTTTCAATCAAAAGCTCCTAAAGTGGGGATTGTTTCATTTGAAAATGCCTATATCACTATTGAAGACTATCCAAGAGCTGATCTTGCAAAAATACATTTTAATGACGGAACAGTAGAAACGATTGTGTCAGGAGATACCAGTCAGGCACTTAATTATGAAATAAGCAACATGATTGCTGCTATTAGCGGGGATCAACCAAACCGCTCATTATTCATGACAATCGATACCATTGATTTATTGGATCAGATACAGCAAAAATGGGCACAACAATAATTAGAATCTGTCTGGAAACTCTATCGGCGAATATTTTCGAAAAAATGGATAGAGCTAATTTTGCTTAAAGAAGGAATATTACTATGTCCCCACATTCGTTATATTGTCTACACGTACAGCTATCCCTTTGTACTGGGAATAAATTCCGATAAATTTATTTCAATCAGAGCATTGCATACCATCCTGCTAATGCTCCTAGATGAGCGAGCCTCTATTCAAGGAATATTTATCGAGGCTGTGCATATAGCATGTCTCGTATGTCCCTAAGACATGCGATGAGCATTCGAAGAAGCGTAGGAACAACTTTTAATTTCAATTCTCAATAGGTTTCAGACACACCCTAATCATAAAAAGACACGGGAGAAGAATGCTGGAGCGCTCCAGCATTCTTCTCCCGTGTCTTTTTGAGTCTTACTTTAGATGAGTATCTCAATCTAACAACCGATTCAAATCAGTTACAAGTTATTGTTACAGAAGTTTTTTTCTCTCATCCCTCAGGTGGACCATGTCCTCCTGAGGCTTTCTGGAAATTGTCTTCTTGATTCGACTGTCATTTGATTCTGCTAAACTGCCAGCTGCTTCCTGTTCCTGATCTAAAAATGCACCAAGACTGTCTGCGGCCTGTCTTGCTTTTTCCAGCAAAAAATCTTTTTCATTTATTTCCATTGTATTCTCCCCTTGAATCTCCATAAAGCCTTTTTTTTCTGGTAATTGATGTTTCAAAAAATACTTTCAACTAACAAAACTATTCTAACATTTCCATCTTTATAAATAAAGGTTGTCATAAAAGAGGCTGACCGCTTACTCTTTTTAATAAAAAAAGGCAGAATCATCCATACTACTCCGCCTTATGTCTGTGTATTTTCTTTTCAAACTTTTCTCATCGTTTAGCTTTTCCGAAAAGCTCAGCCTTCTTCCCGGTTATTACCATTGATTTTATTTAAGTTATCCTTTGCAAATTCTTCCTTCACTTCAATAAATGAATAAAACAGCTGCAAAAACTGGAAAAGCTCCGCTCTATTCTCAAATTCTTTCCTGGACACCGGAAGAGGTTTTTCTCTGTAAATTTCGTAAACTGCACGTATTCTGTCCAATATTTCCCTACCATCATTTGCTTCTGAAAATGTTTGAGAGGTATAGGCTAGAAGCTCCTGAATATTTTTAACCTGCTCCGGTTCGACAATCACACGTTCCAACAGTCTTAACATATCCTTTAAAATGGTACTTTGAATTCTTCTCATAGTAAAGTAGTCCAGATAGTAACTGTCTTTGGACAGCAGCTGATTTTCCGCATGATTTTTTGCCCAGTCCTGCCCTTCATTTATCAGGCTTTTCAAATCATCACAGCGAGCAAACAAACTTCGCTCCTTCTGATTTTTATTTAAGTACATTGCCATATCATGTAATATTTTTCTAAAAACTGCTTCTATTACTTCCTGATCCTCCTTTAAGCGTTTTTCCACATCCGGCATGTAAAGGTTCATCAGCAATGCCATTCCCACTCCAATAATCATCAATAGAAATTCATTGGCTATCAATTCCCAAGTTATGTATCCAGCAATCAGATAATGTGTGACGAGTACTGAACTGACTACAATCCCGTCAGACAAATTCAAAGAAACTGCCGCCGGAATGAACAATAACAGATAGATGCCAAATGCCCAAGGCGTGAATCCCAAAATATAGAAACATAAAAAAGCAATACCTGTAGCAAGTGCCAAAGAAAGCAGCCGATAAATTCCTGTTAAAAACGAGGATCTCTTTGTTGCTGTCACACTTAAAACGGAGATGATTCCAGCTGAAGCAGGATTCAGCAAACCCAATCCGGAGGCTAAAACAATTGAAACAGCTGCGCTGAAAGCTGTTTTAACGGTTCGTAATCCTATTTTCATTTATACATCTCCTCGTAAAAATTTATTGATTCTAAAATTCATCACTAGTAATTTTACCTCTATTTCGGTTATCATGGAATAATAAATATTTTTTTAGGAGAGAAAATTATGGTAATCGGTCCATTCCGTTTGGGCATGCGGACAATGAAAAGTGCTCTGGCAGTTATGATATGTATTTTATTATTCAAGATTTTTGATCGGGGAGGTCCCATGATTGCAGCACTTTCAGCCGTTTTTTCCCTGCGTCAGGATCTAACTTCCAGCCTAGCTTTTGGCAAATCACGGGTAATCGGAAATTCGATTGGCGGTATGCTTGCTCTATTATACTTCTTTGTCTTGAAATATTTCTCCAATGATTTTATGGTTGAACTCTTTTTCCTGCCTTTTCTGGTTATCATTGTTATTGTTTTATCAGACGGCATCGGCAACAACCCCGGAATTATCTCTGCAATCGCGACATTGCTGATGATTGCATTAAGTGTGCCGCAGGGTGAATCTGTCTATTATGCATTTGAACGGGTTCTTGACACATTTATTGGAACATTTGTGGCAATCTCGATAAATTTTCTTATACGTTCCAAGCCAATTGAAAAACAACGCCAAATCGACGAAGATTTGTTGGAACTGGAAAAAAAAGAGAAAGAACTGGAGAAGCTGCGAAAGAAAATAAACAAAAGAATTGACGAGAAGAAAGAGACTGAATAGGTATTCTATTTTCTATATAGATGCATTTTTTCTATCAAATACATCTGTTTAAAATATTTATTATTTACTCTTTTCATTTGAAATTTCCAATTCAAACTATTGGAAATAGTGTGGAATATGATAACAACAAAAAAAACAACCTCCCACATAACAACAACCTTTACTATTGATTTACGGATAAAGATGAGTATTCACACTGATTTGCACTGATTTCATCTGATGATAAAAAAAGGAAAATTGCAATACTGATTATATCCTGACACATCTATGATACTTCAAAAAAACTCTTCTGCAAACCAAAATGACGTCTGAAATTACACTCTTTACTCCAAAAGTTATTAAAAAACTTTAAATTTATATAGCGATTTTCAAAAATTGAATTAGTTCTCAAAAATGCTAATATGTATCCTTTTATGTGTCAGGAAGCAACAGCTGTGTCCTAAGATTTTTTCTGGTTCTGAATATTTTTACAACAGCTGGAATTAGATTTTATGTACTATTATATAGTTTATTTTCTATTTCAATCATTTTTCTCGAAATGAAAAAACAACCTTCTTCATCTTTTTCATTTATTTTTAAACTAATATAACTTTTATATAAATAAATTTTATCTCTGAAAATTTATTCTTCTTATGAAAAATAAGAGCTGATACTTTTGATTCTACCATTTTTTGCATCTAATTATTCTTCTTCACCGACATTCTCTCTAGCGTATCGATCAACCTAAGACTAAGTTAGGCTTCTAATCCAAAAAATGCGGAGCCAACACAGGAGCAGCTCAGCAAAGAACATTGACTTCATCCCTAACTGGATTCAAATTAGCTGTAAAAATTCTAGAAACAGCTAATGCTCTGACCTTAACTCTGTTTTTAATTACGACACATACTTAAATCTTTAGTACAGCAGTTCAACTTTTTTACATTTAGTTATCCAAACTGCAAAAAAACTGGACAGGTACTTTTCAGTATAATGAGGTTGGGACAAATGTTTAACTCCGAGAAATAAGAAGGAATTCACGAAAATTGCTCCATAAATTTTAGAGAATTTCAGCTTATTTCCCAAGGAGTTGCTTCTGCTCCCACCGTTTATCTGGATTTTAAGAGACTGGAATATAACTTTTTGAGTTATGTCCCAGTCTCATTAATTGATCGATTAATCTTCTTATTATCCTATTCTTTTGAATCGGCTGAGTCACCGTTTTCGTAGTAATTTACACTACTGCTGGTTCCTCTTTTTGTAAAGTTTTCGATGAGTTCCTTTACATCCAAACCAGTTGTTTCTTTCAGGGTTTCCTGAGTTCCTGCAAGCAGGTTGGTTGCGTAGTTGGTAATACGGTTTGCTCCGGAATTTTCTCCGCCGGAACCAGTATCTACAACAGAAATTCTATCAATATTACCCAAAGGCTGTGCTGCTTCTTTCATTAATTCAGGCAGCATTTCCAGAACCATGCTTAGTACTGCAGCTTCACCATATTGTTTGAAAGCATCGGCGATTTTTTGTTTTGCTTCTGCTTCGGCCTTTCCTCGAGCCAGAATAGCTTCCGCCTGAGCCTGACCGGCTAAGCGTGTTTGGTTTGCTTCCGCTTCAGCCAAGCTTTCCACTCTAAAGCGTTCTGCTTCCGCTTCTGCGACTTCACGCGCTTTTTGTGCAAGTGCTTCTTGCTCTTTCGCGTAACGGTCAGCATCAGCTTTTTTCTTCACTTCAGAATCATATTGTTTCTCACGACGCGTAATTTCTTTTTCTTCCAACTCAATTTGCTTTTGGCGTTCAATAACTTTGATTTCCATTTCCTGAGCAATAACTTCCTGCTGTGCTCGGGCACTTTCCAGATTATAGGCCTGATCGGCTTTCGCTTTGGCAATATCCTGTTCTTCTTTATAGATTGCAAGCTTCAATTCTTTTTCCTTCGATGCTTCAGCAATTTCTGTTTGTCTTTGCAGTTCTGCCTGTTGTGAATCTTTTTCAGCTTCTGCTTTTTTAATTCTTGTCTCCTTCAGTGCTTCTGCTTCGGCAATATTCGCATCTCGTTTTACCTGAGCAATTCTAGGCTTACCCAATGAATCCAAGTAACCATTTTTATCGCGTACCTCTTTAATCGTGAACGAGACAATAATCAGCCCCATTTTTGCCAAGTCAACACTGGCTACTTCCTGAACACTCTGGCTGAATTTATCTCTATTTTGATAAATTTCTTCCACTGTCATCGAACCCAGAATAGAACGCAAATGACCTTCCAGTACTTCTCTCGCTTCATTTTCCAGTTCTTCCCGAGTTTTTCCTAAAAATTGCTCTGCAGCTGTAGCTATTTCTTCTACAGATGAACCGATTTTGATAATCGATGTTCCATCACACATTACCGGAACCCCTTGCTCAGTATAAACTTCAGGAGTAGAAACATCCAGTTTACTTGATAACAGACTGATCCGGTTTGAACGTTGGAAAACTGGAAGAACAAAGGCTCCTCCACCACGCACAATTTTAATTTTATTTCCACGATCGTCTTTATGCACATTTTTTGAGCCTAGATAGCTTCCGCTGATGATTAACGCTTCATCCGGTTTTGCTGTCTGGTACTTGGAAACAAAAATAATCAACATCATTAATAAAACAAATACAGCCAATGCAATTGGGGCAAAAATAAATAAATCCATACTATCAAACTCCTTTTTCTTTTTGGCATTAAGGCAGCCCACGCCTTGAAGATGGACTGTCTTCTTAAGAGACATACATTCCCAATCCTAAAACAACTTTGCAGCTTATAACTATTTCTTCAAGAGATTACAGCTGCTTCATTACTTCCCTTTTAATTTCTCATATCCCCTTATAACTTAAGTGTATTTTCATAGGGTACAACATAACAAACTCGATCACGCACCTCAATAATCAATACTTCCTGACCTCTTTCCACTTCCTTTTCCTGAGGAGTATAGAAAGCTGCAGGTCTGCTGAGCGATCCAGTCACACTTTTGAATTGGATTTCTCCCATGCCGTTAACCGGAATCGGAGTAATCACTGTTGCGGTACTTCCTTCCATGTCTCTTTCTGAGATAGATATCGTAGATTCTGCATTTCTCATAGGGCTGAACAAATAGAAATTCAATACGAAGACAATGATGGTTGAAATGGCTCCGCCAGCCAGTAAAATGAGCCAATGATTCCAGTCCGTTATGTATTCTCCCAGATAGCCAAAGAGTGACGTAAAGGCAATCCATGGTATAAGCAGCATTGGATCAATGGGACCGTCAAAATCAAAAATATCACCTATCAGCAAAAGAAGTACTGCAATCCCTGCACAGATAATCAGGATATACAAGTAGATCGTCTGAATCGGTATTCCCTGTATCACCTTCTCACTTCCTTTCTTGTTTGACGCTATTTATAGTTTACCAATATTTACACATAAATAACAGGGAATATCGGAAAAACAATAATCAGAAGCAAAATAATAGTTTATTTTATTAGAAAAAGGTATATAGCTTGACTAACCTTCAAATCTCATTTTATAACACAGATTTTCTTACTATCTTTCTAGATTCAAAAAACAGAATCAGCTTTCGAACCTGGAAAAGTACAACGAAGCTTTGGTGCCGAAAGAGAAAAACATAACTTAATTTATTGTATTAATTTTATTTGGAAATTTGCAGCATGACTTCGTATTGAATTAGTCAAGTAACTGTAACTACGACCGCTTCCGTATTCGTTGCCTTCCAATTTTAAAAAAAGCTCGCAGAAGTTAATTTATAACTCAAGGGTTCTTTTAAAATCTTCTTGGATTCAATAATAACAATGGATAAGCTTAGATTTTAAAATTCGAAAGTTGAGTAATACAGTTAAAATATTGATTTTTTTAACAGCCTCTCGATAAAGAGAAAGACACTATACTGTCCAATAAAACAATATCTTTCTAAATAAACGCTTTAGTCTTATCTTTTAGAAATCTATTCATTTAATTTCAGCGCATCAATCATATCGACCTTTTCCAACTTTCTATGCATTAGAATCATTACAAAAAAAGTAAAGAATAAGGTAATTAATGCAGAATACACATAGCTAATCCAATGTATGGTTGGAAAAAACATCAGCATATCCACTTCCACTGTCTCCAACACATATCTATGAACAATCTTGCCCAGAGCCGTACCAAATAAAATCCCAATGATCGTTAGAATAATATTCTCACGGTAAACATACATCGTCACTTCATTGTCGTAGAAGCCGAGTACTTTGATTGTTGACAATTCCCTAATTCGCTCAGATACATTGATATTCGTCAGATTGTATAAAACGATAAATGCCAGCAAGCCTGATACCACAATCAGAACCCAGACAACTACGTTAAGACTGCTGATCGTGTCACTCAAACTATCACTGGAGCTGGAAAGAAATGAGATATTGAGAATACCCGGATTTTCCATCAGTATTTCAGCTGTATCTGTTTCAACCTTCGTTGTCGGTTTCTTATCAAACAGAAGAAAATCTGTTCTGTAAACCGGGGCTTCCCCAATAACTTTCTTATAATAATCCGGTGTCATATAAACAAAGTGTCCTGTATAATTCTCTGCAATTCCTTTAATTTTAAAAGTATATTCCTGATTATCAGAATCTTTTAAAACAAGTTCATCATTTACTTTATACCCGAACAACTTAGACAACTTCTCATTAATAATTACACCATCGTCTGCCAATTTGTATTCTTCACTAGTCCGGCGATTGATAAACGTAATAAATGAAGAGATTTCATCTGGCTTTTCCGGGACATAAACTGAAACATTCTGCACCGCTTTTGCTTCATCTGTCGTTTCAAATATTTCCGCATGGAGAGACATGACGCTTTTCAGCCCATCTATCCGATCCAGCTCAGCCTGATATTCCTTATATTCATCATCCGTTTCATTATCAGAAGCCGTAACCACTGCCTGATAATGCCAGATTTTATTAAACTGGATCACTACAATCTCTGAAATGGAATCTCTCAGTCCAAATCCAGTGATAATCAGCGACATACAGCCGGCAATCCCTAAAACCGTCATCAGCATTCTCTGCTTATAGCGAAATAAATTTCTAGCCGTGACTTTTCCAATGAAACTCATCCGTTTCCAGACTGGTGTCAGACGTTCCAATAATATTCTTTTTCCGGCTTTCGGCGATTTAGGGCGAAGCAAAACAGCTGGTGTACTAAATAAATCAATCCGAAGCACAACCAGTGAAGCCCCCACTGTACATAAAACAGCAACCACTACAGCAATCAGACTATAGTCAAGGTACCATGGTGTAATAAAGTTCGGAATATTGTATAACTGACCATAGGCATTAAAAATAATTACCGGGAACAGATAGTAACCGACGGCTAAACCAAGAACTGTGCCGCAAAGACTTGCAGTAATACCATAGAGAAGAAATTTAAACGCAATCTCTGAATTTTTATAACCGATTGCTTTCAAGCTTCCAATTTCTGTTCGCTTCTCTTCCACCATTCTTGTCATAGTTGTCAGGCTTACAAGAGCTGCAATCAAAAAGAAAAAGATCGGGAAAACAACGGCCAGCGAAGAAATTCGATTAGCATTTTCTTTATATTCTTTGTACCCGGGATTGTCGTCTCTGGTGAAATAATAATAGGTCGGTTCTTTTAAATCCGCCAGTTCCTGCTTCTTTTCATTCAGTTCCTTTTTGGCAGCTGCCAGTTCAGGTTCTTTTTCTTTCTTCTGTTTTTCAAATTCTGCCTGTCCTTCATTATAGGCAGCTTCAGCTTCAGTAAGCTGTTGTCTGGAAGCATTCAGCTGTGCCTGTCCTTCTGCACGAGATTGCTCCAGCTGTGCCCAACCTGCAGCCAGCTGTGACTTGCTGTCTGCCAGTTGAGCCGCCCCCTGCTGTAATTGACTTTCGGCAGAAATAATCTGCTGTTGACCGGCATTATACTCAGCAATCTGTTGTTGAATTTGGGTAGCTTGAGCATCGATTGTTTGAATTCCTTCATTTAGCTGATTCTGCTGGTTTTGAATTTCAAGCAATACTGGATTAACTGTATTTACATAAACAGCAATATTTTCTTTTACAGGCTGATTGATCAATTGTTGAACTGCTGCCATAATCTCTGCTGATGCCTGGTTCTGCTGTAAAATCCCAATCCATTCAGCTGACTGCTGTGCAACTGCGCTCGCAAAATAGTCGTCTTCAATCATCTGCAAAGCAGTAATAGAGGCCGTCAGACCCTGGTAGTCTTCAAATTTCTGCTGCAGAAGGTTCCAGTTTGATACCAGTTCAGCCCGACTTGACTGAAGTTGATTTAAAGCATTCTGCCCCTCTATTACTTGCCCGGCTGCGGCCTCCAGCTCTGCCTTCTTTTGTTCCAACAGAGCTCTTTGACTAACCAGCTCTGCTTCAGAAGCATCGATCGTTGCCTGATTTTCTGCCAGTTCATTTTCACCTGCTGATATCTGCGAAGCAAAAGCTGCCTCAGCTTCTTCCAAAGCAGACCATCCTTCATCCAAGTCGGTCTTGCTTTCCTTCAATTTTTGTTCTGCTTCTTTTAAAGCATTTTCACCATCAAGAATCTGCTTCTCTGCAGCTGCCAGCTCCTCTGCAGCTTCTGAACGAATTTCTTCCACCCTTTCTTCTGGGCGTGCGGCAGTTTGCTTTTCCAGTTCAGCAATTCCGTTGTCTCTCGCTGCTTCATACGAAGAACTGTATGTTCCTTTACCCTCTAAACCTTTAAAAGAAAACAGAATTTCAGTATATGCCGAAAGATCCAGATCATTTTCTGATACGACTGCAAAGTAATCCAATGTACCTTTGCCAACCGTAGTATTTCCTCTTGATATATCCTCGATATATTCAGGTGACTGAACAAAGCCAACAATTTTAAACTCATGGACCTTCAATTGATTGTCCGGATCATCTGAGTCCGAAAGCTCTATTGTATCATTTAATTTGTAACTATTCGTTAAAGCAGCCAAACTGTCTAATGCAATTTCTCCGCTTTTTTCAGGCATTCTGCCATCAGTAACTACATAATCCACCAGCTGATCCTTTGCAGACAAATCTTTCCCAATAAATTTTATCGCAACATTCTCACTTGAAATCATCACATCTGCTGTATATCGAGGTAAAACCTCAGAAACATCCTCAGATTTTTTTACTGCTTCAAGATCTTTTTCTGTTAGTCCCAACGTAGAAACGATTCGGCCATCTGCAAGTTTTTGTTTGGAAAAATAGCGGTCAGCCGTATCAATCATGTCAGGACCTGTCGCCTTCAAGCCGACAAAGAGCATTACTCCTAAAAAGATAATCCCCGTAATTGACAGGAAACGTGTCTTTGTTTGTCTGATTTCACGTAAACTTGTTTTTAACAGTGCCGTTTTTTTCATTCCATAAAACCTACCATTCTATATCGGCAACCGGAACAGGATGCTCATTTGTAGTCATACTCCGCACTTTTGCATCATTGATTCGAATAACCCGATCAGCCATCGGAGCCAAAGCCGAGTTATGCGTGATAATAATTACTGTTGTACCAGTGTTTCTGGCTGTATCCTGAAGAATGCTCAAAATTTGTTTCCCGGTTTCGTAGTCCAATGCCCCAGTTGGTTCATCACAAAGTAAAAGCTTTGGTTTTTTTGCAATCGCTCTGGCAATTGTTACACGCTGCTGCTCTCCTCCAGAAAGCTGTGCCGGAAAATTATCCAAACGGTCACCCAAACCAACAGATTTTAATACTTCGACAGGCTCCAATGCATCTGAAACAATTTGTGAAGCCAGCTCCACATTTTCTTTTGCTGTTAAATTGGGAACCAGATTATAGAATTGAAAAACAAAACCGACATCATTTCTGCGATAGGTGGTCAGTTCCTTGCTGTTGAATTTGGCGATATCTGTCGTATCTATAATAATTTGTCCTTCATCACAAGAATCCATACCGCCTAAAATATTTAAAACTGTCGATTTCCCGGCTCCACTGGGACCCAAAATAACTGCTACTTCACCCTTTTCTACAGAAAAGGTAATCCCGTCATTGGCCGTGATCACTGTATTTCCCATGTGATATCTTTTGTATTCATTTATTACATCAATATAACTCATCTGCATCTATCCTCTCATTAAAAATTTTATCACAGTTAGCAGTTAATTGCCCCGATATTCTTCCATTAGAAAATCTTTAAATGCCTTTTCCTTTGTCCGTTTTTTTCGTATAATATTTGAATGAGTGTAAAATGAAGGAGTAAACGTATGGCAAAGAAAAATGATTCTCTTAAACATCACCCCATGCTGCTATTGGCAGGCGTGCTGATTATTTTAGTATTAAGTGTTTTAGGTATACAGGTACCCGATCAGATTCAGGAGCTTTTTGGAATGGAGCCTGCACCTGTAGAACAAAGCATTCCTAGCCCTCCTTCAAATGGGGAGTCAACAAACCCAGGACCGGAAGAACTGGGAACTGCAACATTCACTGACAGTGAACTAAAAGACAGTAAAAAGGGATGGATCACCTATCACGAGCTGGATTCTCTGGGCAGAGCAACAGGGGCTGAGGCCTTACTTAAACCAGAAATGGTCAATACTGGTACTTCTGCAAAGCAGGAGATTCGTCCTCCCGGCTTTATTTCCGGAAAAGAACCCTATAATCATTCTCGCGGACATCTTATCGGCAGACAAATGGGCGGCACTGGAGATGATGCAAGAAATCTGACAACCCTTTATCAAACACCTGTAAATACTCCCTACATGACAAAATATGAGAATCAGGTGCGAAAAGCTATGGATGACGGGGAAACAATCCGTTACCGAGTTACCCCCATTTACGAAGGTTCTGACTTGTTATGTAAAGAAATTGAATTGGAAGCAAAAGGTCTATCCAGAAATACAACTGTTAATTTTCTGGTGCGTATTAAAAACGAAAAGTAGGTGAATAAAATGGATTTTCACAAACTGAAAGAAGAACTTACTGAAAAAGACCCTCACAGCTTCTTAGCTTTAGCCTCAGCTGAACAGGAGCAGTCCGACGATGATCCTTTTTTCGTCTTTCAAATGAATATTGAAGAAATCTTTGAAACCAGCATAAATTTTCTGAGCTCTGAAGAGACACTGTCCATGGAAGAAGTGAATGACTGGAAAGAAGCTGACTTTCTTGTTGTGTGTCAAACAATTGATGGAGATTTCATCGGTGGGAACAAGGCGGAGACCTTTGTTATTCCTCAATCACTTTATAAGACCGACATTGAGATTTATCCTTATTTTTTAAGTGATTTCTTTATTGCCTATGAGGATGGAACTATCGAATCGCCTACATTACCCCCTGTATGAACAATAAAAACTCTTGGGCTTGATGTAAGCCCGAGAGTTTTTTATGTTTTATTTTTCTGTTCGGTATCGTTCTACTCCATCAAGATAGGTTGCTTCCAGCTCCATTGACGGGTTTAGAACAATAAAATCTGCATCCCTACCGCTTGCGATCATTCCGCATTTATCTTCAATTTTACAGCTGACTGCCGGTACCAGACTTGCCATCATAATTGCCTGTTCAGGGGTCGCAATTTCCCAGTCCACTACATTTTTGATTGCTTCTTTTAACTTAAGAATACTCCCTGCAAGATTCCCGGATTCAAGACGGGCTGTTCCATCTTTGACAACTACCGGAAATTCGCCCAGATTATAATCGCCATCGGGCATACCGCCGGCCATCATACAATCTGTAATTAACGCAACATGGTCATGTCCGGCTTTTTCCATCAGTATATCCGCCGCATTGGGATGAACATGATGACCATCACAGATTAACTCTGAAAAAACATGTTTTAATGACATCAGCGCCCCCACCATACCGGGTTCGCGATGATTCAATGCTCTCATTCCGTTGTAAGCATGAACAAATACACTTGCTCCGGCTTCTACTGCTTCAGCAGCCTGCTCCAGTGTTGCATCGCTGTGTCCCAAGGAAACAACTACGCCTTCGTCAGTCACCGTTTTGACAAATTCTTTAACACCTTTACGTTCAGGGGCCAATGCAATTTTCTTGATCAAACCGCCGGAAGCTTCCTGCCAGTCATGGAAAGCAGCCAAATCAGGATCTCCAAAATAACTAGGATTTTGCGCCCCTTTATGTTCCTCAGTAAAAAATGGTCCTTCAAAGTAAATTCCCTGAATCTTAGCTCCAGGAACTTCCTGATAAACCTTTCCGATTGTTTCAGCAACAGCCTTCAATCTTTCTTTGCTGGACGTCAATGTTGTCGGCAGAAAAGAAGTCACTCCACAGGAAAGAAGTCCTTCCGACATAACTTTTATCCCTTCTGCATCATTATCCATTACATCATGATTCATAAATCCATGAATATGCGTGTCTACCAGTCCCGGGGCAATCCACTTTCCTTCTTCTTTAATAACCTGAACTTCACCCTCAGGCAGTTCTTTGTAAAAATCTCCAAATATTCCATCGGTTATTTCCAGATAACCCGGCCCTTTTACATCACTTTTCAAAAAGAACTTTTCTGCAAAGACAAATGTTTTCATAACCATCCTTCTTTCTTTAATTATCTCACTGTTTAAGTTACTCTTTCTCAGCCTATAAGTCAAGAATGGTGTAGACCATTCCTTCTATAATTTCATCGTTGCTATTTGGCCTATCTGTTCAGTTAATTTACTGTAGACTTCTGCATCCTTATCATTACCGGTCATTGTCAACAATTTGCTTTTCAGGTCAAATAATTCTTCTAAGTAGTAGTAGCTGTTCTTTTTTCGTGCCCAAACAATACCCTGATCAATGAGAACCTGCGCTTCATTCGGTCTGTTTTCCTGAAGAAGAAATGAGGCATAGTTAAAAAAGATCTTTGTAAGTTCCGCATTGATTCTTTCATTTGGCAATTCATGAAAATAATAAATACTTAGCTTCAAATATTTCTCAGCTGCATCATTTTTCCCCATCAAGCCATAGACACTGCCCAAACAGCTGATTAACTGAATTTCAAGATCGGAAAGATTACTCTTATTTGTCTGATAGGTATACGACAGCCCTTTTCTTAAGGAAAAAACAGCCCGTTCATAATTATGGTATAAATAAAATTCACAACTTCCCAAATAATAATAGTAGCGCTGCCAGTCCGTATCCAGATAAATACGTTCTTCCAAACCAGTTTCTTTTATGGATTGAATCAGCTTATCATATTCCTTGTGGCGGAAATAGTTGCCAAATTTTTCAAACATCTGTGTCACTACCTGAACTTCTTTCGATTGAAACTGCATGATTTGATCCATCGTCACACCGAGTCGCTGACAGATTTGCTGCATCACGACCACATTCGGAAGCTCTTCATTATTTTCAATCCGACTTAAAACGCTTTGCGAACAAATATCTTCCGACAGCATCTTTTGAGTCAGTTTTCTTTTTTTCCGTATCTCTTTGATAACACTTCCAAAAGAATTCATACTCTCACTCCTAATAAAACATTTTATAAAAAATGATTATCAAAAACATTTAATTAATTAAAAATATGCGAATTCGCATTTTGAATTTATTGTACTTTATTGCATAATAAACTGCAAGAAACTTCATTCACTTCACCAACTGTCAACATCACTTTATTTTTTAAGACTAAGGAGTGTTATTTATCGCACAAGAACAAAAAGTCAGCTTTACTTGGGAAAAAGACAATCATGTTGGCTATGTAGAAAAAGAGTATGAGAATTCATATTTAGTTGTGGTTAATGATCCCAGCTCTGATATGAAAGAAAAATATACAAATCGAATGGTCATCAGCAAAAAAGAATGTACAATGATTGACTAAAAATGACTACTAAGTAAGCTAAAATTGCAAAAAGAGAAGAAATGACGACTGCTTAAATACTTTTTAAGCGGTCTTTATTTTATACGATTTCCATTACCAAATTCAAGCTGTGCGAAACATTATGACTAAGCAATAAAATAAATAATTTTCAAACAGATAGTTCCTGTAACATTTAAATAAATATTCTATTGTTCTCTATGCAGTAATCACTCTGTATACTCGAACAGTTTATCTTCAATTCTTAATAAAATGAAAAAACTGGAAACCTTTAGGAGGCCCCAGTCTTTGACTGCTATTTTTGTCTATACGTACTCAAAAACTCTGTCATCTTTTCGGTTGTATATTTCAGATCCTCCATTTTAGGGAGATAAACAATTCGAAAATGATCCGGCTGATTCCAGTTAAACCCGCCGCCATGAACTAATAAAATATGATGTTCATGAAGAAAGTCCAGAACAAATTTTTCATCATCATAAATATTAAACTTGGCAACATCTATTTTAGGGAAAATATAGAAGGCTGCTTTCGGCTTAACAACTGATAACCCGGGAATATCCTTGATTGCATTATAAATAAATTCACGCTGTTCGTAAATTCGTCCGCCTGGAAGCAGAAGCTCATCTACACTCTGATAACCGCCCAATGCTGTTTGGATAATTTGCTGAGACAGTACATTAGAGCACAATCGCATAGAAGAAAGCATATTTAATCCTTCAATATATCCTTGCACTCTTGTTTTATCTCCGCTTAGAACCATCCAGCCGCATCTAAAGCCAGCCACACGGTGAGATTTTGACAATCCATTTAACGTCACAACAAATAAATCAGGAGCCAATGTTGCAATCGGAACATGAGTTAAGCCGTCCATTACCAGACGATCATAAATTTCATCTGAATAAATAATCAAATCGTTCTGTCTGGCGATCTCCACGATTTCCAATAACAATTCTTTGGGATATAAAGCACCTGTCGGATTGTTAGGATTAATAATTACAATCGCTTTTGTGTTGGATGTAATCTTTGACTTGATATCATCAATATCAGGATACCATTCTGCCTGCTCATCACAAATGTAATGAACGGGGTTTCCTCCTGCCAGGGAAACAGATGCTGTCCATAAAGGATAGTCCGGCATTGGCACCAATACTTCATCTCCGTTATCAAGTAAGCCCTGCATACACATGGTAATCAGCTCGCTGACCCCATTCCCGGTATAAATATCATTAATCGTCACATTAGGAAATTTCTTTAACTGACAATATTGTTCAATGGCTTTTCTCGCTGAAAAAATTCCCTTCGAATCAGAATATCCTTCAGAGTTGCGTACATTCATAATCATATCTCGAACCACTTCATTTGGGGCATCAAATCCAAATGGGGCGGGATTCCCAGTATTTAATTTCAAGATATTGATGCCTTCCTCCTGCATTCTGTCTGCTTCTTCTAAAACAGGACCACGAACATCATAACTTACATTTTCAAGTTTTTTTGACTTTTCAAAATTTCTCATACTGAATCCCTCATTTTTAAAATTTATACTGTCTAAGTTACGCCAGTATAGAAAAAAATGCAATAAAAAATTGACTGAATCTTTAAACTTTTTTGAACAGTCTTCCATCCTGTCAAAAATAGTATCTGAAAATTTAATTATTTTATTGAATTCGCTATTTTTTCGTCTTTTGAAGCCCGGTCTAGCCTATTTCTAAATCGAAACAATCATATGTCTGTTTTCGGTTCAGACGTTTCGTACAAAAAACCCTTATTCTCCTAAAAGAATAAGGGCTTTTATGCGGTCAAGAAGACTCGAACTTCCACGGTATTTCTACCACTAGCGCCTGAAGCTAGCGCGTCTGCCAATTCCGCCATGACCGCAACTCAATTTACAGCATTTCCTGCGTTATTACTAAATTTCTCCAGTAAATTTACAGCTATATCAGGCTTTCACAGTAATTAAAATACAGCTCAAACTGTTTTTACCACGCTAGCCTATAGTACAATATGCGGTAATAGTTGTCAAGCAGTTTTCTGAGATGCTGTCAGACTGCTGATTATAGCTACTTTTCCTTCTGTTTTCATGAAAAAAGCACGCTAAGCTGTCGTTCAACGTTTACAACCAGCCTTTCCCCTTGTCTTCTAATTCAAATTATTTCCAGACAATTGGTATTTCAGTATAGCCATGATATTCAGAATCATCTTTTATGACAGACTAATCTGGTGTTAGTACCTCTGTATCAAATGGAATCGCAGTCCACTTTAACAACCTATTATCCTTGGTAAAATTGTTCCCCAGAAGAGTATTCAATTGTTGTCCCATTAAACTGACTGCTAAGCATAATAGGATCAAGTAAGTACTTCCTATTTTCTGCAGCCCTGACAAAGTGCGACTGGCAAAAGATAACCGCTTGTATGAATTTGAATAACACTCAGATCTGGTAAGTCAGATTACCAAAAAATAATTACAAAATAATAATTTAAATAAATTTAAACAACAATAAACACATCCTATCAGAATCAGCATAGGTTAGGATTTATCCACAATTATAATAATTTAAAGGTTTGCAGCGTATCCAAACTATTTCTTCCAATTTAGCAATCACTCCCAAATGTACTTTTATCTTTGTGTGAAACCATGTTAAACTGTTAGAGTTATCATTTTACAAAGGAGGAGCCAAATATGTCCATTCAGTTGGAAACAGAACGATTGGAATTATTTGAGTGGTCACAGGAAACAGTTACCGGACTAAAGTCATTTTTACAGAATCCTGAAGTGATGTATGCTTATGAACATGGTTTCTCAGATGACGAAGTAGAAAACTGGCTGAAATGGAATCTGAAAAGTTACACTGAAAATGGCTATGGTCTATGGGGGCTTCGGAAAAAATCCTCCGGTATGATTATTGGAGAATGTGGATTAACAAATCAGAAAATTGAAGGAGAAACATTTCTTGAGATCGGCTATCATCTGGCAAAAGAATACTGGCATAAAGGCTACGCTATAGAAGCTGCCCAACGCTGCAAGCAATATGCCTTTAACGAATTAAAAGCTGAGACAGTTGTATCTATTATCAGAGATACTAATCTAGCCTCCATGAAGGTAGCAATCCGGAACGGCATGCTGCCTCAAAAATATTTTATTAAAACTTACAGGGAACTAGAGATGCCTCACTATCTATTCTCTGTTACAAAAAATAACTCTTATCAAGAGTAAGGAGCAAAAAGATGTACGCACAAACGATCATTTCAGAATTATTTCAGTTATCTGAATATACCATGCTTTGGGAAGAATTAAAGAACCAGTATCCCAATGCCAACTTTACAGAGGATATGGACAATCATCGCTTATCTGCAGCTGCAGATACTTTAGTAAATGATCTCCAGTTTATAGTTTCCAGCTTAGAAACTGAAGGTCATGAGTTTTCAGAACAAGAACTGGCTGTTTATCTGTGCAACAAAATGATTCTTCAAAAAGCGCGATTGCTGCAATATATCACCGCTGTTCTACTTTATTTAAAAAATGAAGAGCTGTCTGATTCTGATGCAGAAGCTTCACTTGCTGCTGCTGGAACAGACTTGTCTGAATTGGGAATGACTTTGGAAGAATTCAAGCAGCTTTTAAAACAAGGTGATTATGACAAGAGCTGTTTACTGGAATATTTCATCCCATTTGAGGTGTTCAGCAATTATCAGGACAAACTTGATGCATATCGAGCAGCAATAGGTGAAGCAAATAGCACCTATATCGATGAACTATTCGTCGTGTACACAGCTTCTCTTCAATAGAATCATTAAATAAATCAGAAAATGAAAAATGCTGAATCTGCATACAGCTAAACCAGCTGCTAGTAAATCCTGTATTTTCTATTCCCCATTTTTCTTCAAAAGACTGTAAATAAAAAAACTCAACTACCTGTTTGATTGAAGAAGCAACCCGCAATCTTCTCGGGGGAATAACCAAGCTTTAATCGTTCAGTGTAGTTTAAAAAAAGTTCAACAGACAGATAATACAAAAGCTGTTCGCTGTATCAGGCAGACAGTTTTTGTATTTCTTTAACAGAATTTATTTGTTCTTACAACAGCAAAACAAAATCTTTAAAAATCAGTGTTTCAACTACCAATTTCGTGCAGCCAGAATCAATAGACTGCTCAGTTTAAAATTAAAGAAATACTCAGAAATCCAAAGGTGTCATAAATAGAAATCGGCAGCAATTTTCCAACTGAAAAAAATCCATAACAAAAAAAGATCACAAAAAATAGTGAACATTTTTCTAAACACATTTTTTTGTAAAATCCCCTGTTTTTTTATTATCGGATAACATATATACTTCTAGATGCGAACTGCGATTGATACATCGATTATCTCTGTCAATGTCACTTTTTCCAACTGACCAGCGTTTATTACCGACACTCCTTTTTATCGCTGCCAATTCCAATGCTCTGACCAAATTATACTCCTTTTTTAACTGACAGAGGTGCCTAATTGCTTCATTTCAAAGAGAAGTCTGTTCATGAGAATAAATATAAATTAATCGGTTTTACAATTCTGTTAACTTGCAGAATCCAAAACTCCATTATATCTAGATACAGAGTTCTTAATTCTTAGTAAAATCTTGAATAACAGTCATTATTGATTCGCAAAAATATGCAAATTTGCATATTTTTTTCAAATTTACTTATTATTTAACGGCTATACTTTTATCAAGAGAATAACTTGGGGAAGTAATTTTCTTAACAGCTTGTCTTACACATTGAAAGTTATTGATAGTTAGTGCACATAGTTTTAATTCGCATCACACGTATTTTTTTGTAGAAAGGAAAATATGACTTCTCACATTACTAACTATCAATCTTTAGAGGTTGTGACAAAGCGTCTCCATGCGATGAGTAACCGAAGGAGTAGAAGTGTTCTGCCTCAAGAACCACGTAGGGATCATGCATCATCTACTCTGACAAGTTAATCGTAGTGATTTATGACACCAGGTAGGTAACATGCATCATCTACTCTGACAAGTCAATCGTAGTGATTTATGTCAATAAGGCGAACTATACGAAAATGGTCAAGGAACACTATTCATAAAATGAATAGCTGTGAATTGATACCTCCCTGGAGCTGCTCATAGTTTCAGTATAGTTCGCCTTATTTCCGAGATGTTGCCTGCGATTACTCGGCACAGATTAGGACCGACAAGTGCTAGTTCTACTTTGCCGCTTCTGCTTATATTCTTACTTTAGCAGAATGGTATGCGTAGTTTCGATAAGTATTCCTTGAATGAAACCAGCTCACTTGATGTAGTAGAACTATATGCGTAGCATAGAAGAACTGCTGTCTCTGCGAATCTAACGATTCTCGAGACAAAACAGTACACTGTATCCGTTTTTCTACGTCTACGGTTCTCACTACTACACTACACTTCGTTTCGATCTCATCAATTTCTAAACGGCAGAGCCATTAAGAATTGAAGGACTTCGTTTCGATCCTCGAAGCATGGAGGGACTTTACTTCTCCGCTTCTTCGAATGCTCGAATCATACAAAGAACAGATTTCTTTCGATTTCCGAAAGACAACAATTTTGGCGCTCACTTATCAAACAAATAAAGTTCGATAAAGAACGCCAAATAAAAATTAATTTAATTTAATGCGGACGATGGGATTTGAACCCACACGAGCATACGCCCACAAGACCCTCAATCTTGCATGTCTGCCATTCCATCACGTCCGCGTCTTTTGATATCTTCTGTGCCCTTTCTGCCATTCCGCCATGACCGCAATAGTAAGAGAATCCTTCGAAATATGTCACTAAAGAATTTATCTTAACAAAAATACACCTCTGTAATAGTAAAACAGTTGGCTGAAATTGTCAATCCTGTAAACAATCTTGGCTTTGATTCTTTTCTCTAAACGCTTTTATTCAATTCATCATATCGGCATTTGCCAGCATGTCTTTTTATTCCACTATGCACCTGTATCATCCCGATGAACATACCATTCTCCGCCACTTGCTGCTCTTCTAATATCCGTCAGACACTCCAGCCAGTGAAATAAAGCAGATAATATATCCTCGAACGCATTCCACAGATGCAGTTTCGCCGGACCTTCAAAAATCACATTTGGATTTTTATCCTCATAACTATATTCTTTTAATTATCTTATCTGTATAACTGCTAAATGTTCCTCTGCTTCCAAATTCAGCATTAAAAATCTGGCTTTATTATCTTCAAAATCAACTGCTGATGATTTATCTTGATCCTTTCAGCTGTCTGAAGTGGAAAAAATACATTGATAAACTGTCTTTAAATTCTGCAATATATATAAATAGGCAGTTCTTCTCTCTTTGATTTTTGGTCTTCTAATTTTACTGGAAGATATCTATACATATTTAATATTGACCAATACATTCCTTTATCTTTAAAAATGAATAGCTGTGATAAGTACGAAGGTATCTATTTTATTTTAGTCTGTCTATTTCTAATGAACTATTTTACCCATGACATCCTGATAGTACAAAAACAGCAGGTAAGAGAAAAACTCCGATGGAACTATGTAATTTGAACATCTCTGTCAGTATTATGGCTTCTCTCAAAAAGAAATCTGACTCTGCTTCCTGCCACAAACAAAAGCAGGAAATTTCTGACGAAATATATCTTTCTATTGGTACAGTTAAAATGCATACTTACAATATTTTTAGCGAATTGAACATCAAAAAAAGAAAACAAATTTTTACTGCTTATTCAGATTTTCCTTATACTCAGACAAAGAACTCTGTCATCTCTCAGCAAAAATTTTCCCTGTATCAACAAAAGTTTTAAAAACCAGTTCTAGCAGTCACAGAACCAGTTTTTTTCTTATCTATCAGCAGCCTTCTCTTATCATTTCAAGCAAAATAGGTTCATAAATTAAAAGAACGTGATAATATAATGAAAAAATATCACTATTTTTGGAAAGCGGGGAGAGTAGTATGCAAGACAGAACGACATTACTTGTTGCAAAAGATAAACATTTATACTTCTTTGGTAATTTATCTGGTATTGACGTAATCGCCGGTAATCAGCTGCTTCGCGTTCCTTTTGATTCAGAATACTGGAAAAACAAGCTGTCCCGTTACTACCAGATTGTTTTTTTGGATTATGGTTTTGAGCCAATAATGGCTGAAATTGTAAGACCTTTAACACAGGCAAAACTGATTTTGTTTTTTTGGAATCACATGACGGAGGAAAAGATTCTATTGCTTCGTCAAACACAGGCCGAACAAAATATTGATGATATTTACAGCTTTGATCCTATAGAAGCACAAGAATTTAGTTTGAAACATAACTCAAGCTTTTATTCAAAGCAACTTACTCTTCCAGATAGGGAGTTGAAGCACGACTTGTTCTTCGGCGCTTCAAACAATGGACGAATGGATGTCGCAAAAACTGTTCTGGCAATTCTGAACACCCTTCACATAGACAGTCACTACTTTATTTTAAAAGGGAAGGGGAATGATCAAGAAGGCTATCTCCCCTACAATGATTATTTAAGCTTAGTAGCACAGAGCAAGGGTATTCTGGAGATTATGCGTTCCGGTCAAACCGGCTTAACACTCAGAACGCTGGAATCCTTATTCTTTAAAAAGAAATTAGTTACGACCAATTCAAAAATCCGCTACTATCATTTTTACAATCCGGAAAACATTTTTATTATCGGTAAAGACGACTTTGATGATCTTCCTGATTTTCTAAACTCACCTTATCAGGAGCAGGAATCAACAGAAACTTTCCTTGACTTTTTCAGTGACAGACAATGGGCTCAACGATTTTACGAAGACAATACTCAGATCTATGAAGAGATTGAGTATGACTCTGAATTAATTCAACATCGCAGACAACAAATAACTGTATTATAAAAAAGTCCACCGGATTCAACGACCGTTGAATCCGGCGGACTTTACTTCTATCTCTCAATCAGCTTCAATTTGCCATGACATTTGCCGCAAACATAGCGGTTAATATTGACTCGTCGTTTTCGGCTTATTTTTGTTTGACAGTCACTGCACTGATACTCATATATCGCAGAAACTTCATCTGTCAGCGGACGAACATAACGACTTCCGCCAATCAGCTTCAGGTGGTCTTTAAAATCACGGTCTTTATGCTGATAGCCTTTTCCAGCTAAATGCAGATGATAGTGACACAGCTCATGCTTAATCACGCCAATCAATTCTTCTGCTCCATATTTTGCTGCCACTCTCGGGTTAAAATCAATATTGTGTGTGGATAAATGATATCTGCCTCCAGATGTTCTCAGTCTGCTGTTGAAGTATGCTTTATGAATAAACGGCTTATTAAAGCAGGACCAAGATAATTGCTCAACTGCTTCCTGCAGCTGTTCGTCTGTTTCAATCATTTTACTAATTCTCACTTTTTCCATCGGAGAAACTACCCCTTTGCTTTTGGCAGCATGGTCAGGCTGATTCGACCTTTTTTCACATCAATCTCCTCTACCCATACTGTAACAACATCGCCAACTGCTACAACATCAGTAGGATGCTTAACAAATCTATTGCTTAACTTGGAAATATGGACTAAACCGTCCTGTTTCACACCTATGTCAACAAAAGCACCAAAGTCAATAACATTCCGAACCGTCCCCTGCAGCTCCATTCCCGACTTCAGATCTTCCATAGACAGAACATCTTTTCTTAAAAGCGGCGCAGACATCTCATCACGCATATCTCTTCCAGGCTGAGCCAGAGAAGACAAGATATCCTTCAGCGTTTCAGAGCCGGCATCCAGTTCCTGTTTCAGCTCCTGCAATTTCAACGCTTTAATCTTTTCAGTCGTTTCGGAAGAGCCAAGATCTTTCAAATCAACTCCAGCTTTTTCCAGTACGGTTTTCGCTGTATCATAACTTTCCGGATGAATCCCAGTATTATCCAGCACATTTTTGCCATTTGGAATTCTTAAAAATCCAATTGCCTGTTCATATGCTTTAGGTCCTAAGCGAGGAACTTTCTTGATTTGATTACGAGCAGTAAACGCTCCGTTCTCATCTCGGTAAGTCACAAGATTTTGAGCAATCGTCTTATTTAAGCCTGAAATGTATTGCAGTAATTGCGGACTTGCTGTATTAACATCAACTCCTACCTGGTTCACTACTGTTTCTACAACAAATGTCAGCTGTTCAGCCAATCTCTTCTGAGAAACATCATGCTGATACTGACCGACACCAACTGCCTTAGGATCAATTTTTACCAGCTCTGCCAGAGGGTCCTGCAATCGACGCGCAATACTGACTGCACTCCTCTGTTCAACTTGAAGATCCGGGAACTCTGTCCGGGCAACTTCACTTGCTGAATATACAGAAGCACCTGCTTCATTGACAATTACATAAAAGATATCTCTTGGAAGTTGTTTCAGCTGTTCAGCAACAAATTGCTCTGATTCACGACTCGCAGTTCCGTTACCAATTGCAACCATCTCCACTCCATGCTTCTCAACCAGCTTATTAAATGCCGGACCTGCTGCTGCCCTCTTGTCTCCGGAAGCTGGTTTATGCGGATAAATGACATCAATAGCCAACACCTTTCCAGTTGGATCGACAATAGCCAGCTTGCATCCAGTACGATAAGCCGGGTCAAAGCCCAGAACAACTTTCCCTTTCAATGGAGGCTGCAATAATAAATTACGCAAATTTTCTCCAAATATTTTAATTGCCTGTTCATCTGCTTTTTCAGTCAGCTCATTACGAATTTCGCGTTCAATCGCTGGACCAATAAAACGTTTATAGCTGTCCTGATAAGCCGCTTCAACATAGCAGGCAGTCACTGATTGTTCATTTTTACCAATCAGCTGACGTTTCAAGTAGTCATGGATTTTACTTTCATCCACCAGCAAAGAAACTTTCAGAATTTCTTCTTTCTCTCCCCGATTTGTTGCCAGAACACGATGGGAAACCATCTTATTAATAGGCTCGGAAAAATCATAATACATTTCATAAACTTCTTTTTCATCTTTTTCAGCATTTTTAACCACACTGACATACTGACCTTTGTTAAAGGTAAAATCCCGAATCCATTTACGGAATTTCGCTTCATCACTGACTCGCTCAGCCAGAATTTCATGCGCCCCTTGCAATGCTTCTTCTGAACTGCCGACTTCCTTTTCTTCATTGACATAGCCGGCTGCCTCAGCAGACACGTCACCTGTTTGCGGCAACTCTGCTAGCCAGTCTGCTAGAGGCTCCAGCCCTTTTTCTTTTGCAATTGTTGCTTTTGTCCGACGCTTTTGCTTATAAGGTCGATACAGATCTTCTACCTGCTGCATCTTTGTTGAAGACAAAATATCTTTTTTCAGCTCTTCAGAAAGTTTTCCCTGCTCTTCGATTAGTCGCAGGACTTCCTCTTTTCTCTTCTCCAGGTTTTCAAGATACGTGTAACGTTCTTCAATTTCTCTAATTTGGACTTCATCTAAACTGCCGGTCATTTCTTTACGGTACCGGGCAATAAAAGGCACTGTATTTCCTTCGCCCAACAGCGTCAGCACAGTGGTAATTTGATTAGGCCGGAATCCTGTCAATTCCTTTTGAAGCAGGTCTACTACTTCCTGATTGTAACTATCTGCCATTTATTCAACCTCTTTCTTTAGCATACATACCTGTCTATTTTAGCATAATCAAGACTTTTTTAGTAGGAAACTCCTGTATCAAAAAGGGAAAATGAGTATACGAGCTTATAAATTTTAACGTACGAAAAAATCTCAACTGATTTCCTCAATCAAATGAAACCGTAAAAAGACAGCAGGGATTCTGCTGCTTAAACTCCTGATTTTGCTTGTCTTTCGATTGAATTCCCAACCATAAAACCGGCCTCTTTTTACTCTTTGATTCTAAGAGAGAATACTTCTCCAATACTCCTTCTCTTAACTTCAGAAATATTTCAAACCCGTTGCTAAATGTGTCTTTTCTATTCTTTGCATCGCCTTATCCAGAGCAGCTCACTCTGCATTCTTATCATTCACTGCTTCTTTTTTACGTACTATTGAAAATGTTGTCCAAGTTCATGCATCGTAACTACCTATATCTGTCATAAGTAAATGATGACACAGGCTTTATATAAGACATCAGTTTTCTAAAATTATTTTATAAGCTTGGCTGCCAAGGTCCGTTCATATTTTGATACTCAATATCCTGCACAATCCCCTTTTCATCAAAGATTACACCATGTACGGAACCCCCAAACACTCCGCCGCCGTCAATTCCAATTTTCCCGTCAGAAATCCATAAATCAGTTGTCTGCATATCGCCATGAAGCATAGGTGTAATCGTGTGCCCAAATACAATTGTTTTCCCCGTATTATTCTTCCCCTGATGGAAGGCTTCCCGAATCCAAACAAAGTCATGCGGGCTTGTCTTACGCCAGTCATTCTTCGTTAAATCTACTCCTGCGTGAACGAAAACATAATCTCTCCACTCAAAATAGACAGGACGTTCCTTCAAGAATTTAATCAGCTCTTTATAGCGGCTTCGGATCATCAGTGCAATTTCGGTTGGTGAATATTCTTCTGTTGCTCCTTTATGAAGCAGACTTTCAATCGTTTCTTTTCCGCCATACCGGACATAACCAGTATACCAATCTTCAGGCTGCAATAAAAAATTAAGAAAATTTTCTTCATGATTACCCATCAGGTAAACAGCATCATGTTCTTCCACTAATTTTTTGCCAAGTAAAAAACACTCCTTGCTTTTTGATCCACGATCATTCAAATCTCCTATTAATACCAGCTGGTGTTTTTCTTCATCATAAAAGTTAATCAGCTTTTGAAATAAGTCATACTGTCCATGAATATCACTGATTGCGTAGACATACTTTTTCATCATCGCTCCTCCTCTGCTTATACGGTTTGTCATTAATACTATCAGTATACCGCATGCTCTATTTAAATATAATCGTTTCAATCCTGATTTCCCATAAAAAAGCAGTAATTTAAAAGAGCCAGTCCCAACAGTTAGAATTTTTGATCTAACTGTTGGGACTGACTGAATAGATGAAATACCTCAACTATCCCCGATATGATATAGTCAAATAATGCTTTTGGAATTTCAAAATGCTCAAATCGAAGCTTTAAACAATTTCTCTGCTAAAATTGAGAAAGAATGACTGCATTTGACGGCAATGATTGTCTTACCGATAAATATCTACTACCTTTTCGATAGGAAATAAAATCAGATGCCAATTGAAACAAATAGGCACTGCCTGCAACACCTTATCCAATTCCCATGAATTTTTGATGAGGCTCCTCGTCTTCAAACTTACCTTTGGCGTATAATAAATCAGCGCTCCCCCTTCTTTCATCCGCTCAAGTGGTGCCTATTTACCCTACATAACTGGCAAAAGCCCCCTGCCATTCCCAATTCCACATATTCCTTTGATACCACACCTATCCAATAGCTCACATTAAGTGCTCCTTAAATAACGATTTCTTCTCTTATTTCCATCCCGGAAATAACTACTGCTTTATTAAAACTGAGTTCAAAAACAACAATATGCTCAGCAGAATTATCAATTATCTCCGCATAAAATGGAAATTTTTTGATCAACGGATCTGCTATGTCCTTTAATGAACGCTCACTTCGTTTCGCTCTTCCTTCAAGTACCCGAACATGCGCGTCATCTCCTTCACCTACTATTGTTGTAAAAGAAATTTTAGAGTTCACACTCATTTCGTTCACCTTGTCATTTCCTTCAAAGGTTGAGAAATAAACTACTTTTCTTTCCGGTGAGTAAAGAAAATTAACAATCCTCACATTCGGCTGCTCTGCTACACTGGTTGCCAGTGCAATTTCCTGTTGCTCTGCCATCACTTCTTCAAATATTTTCTTGAAATCCATTGTTCATTCCTCCAATTTTTACTCTCATTTCGTTTGATACAAAGCAATCTTATCAAAGGAACCTTGACATCTATTTGTCAGGGTTTTATTCTTTATTTAAAGAATATCCACATTCTCATTTGAAATAGGAGGTTAAAATGAAAAGTGAACGCCTGCTTGCCATCACAATGCTTTTATTGGAACAGGAACAAATCACTGCGCCAAAACTGGCAGAAATATTTGAAGTTTCTGTTCGAACAATTTATCGAGATATAGACTCACTTAGTCAGGCTGGAATTCCAGTTGCTGCTCTTCCCGGAAGCAATGGCGGGATTCGTATTATGGAGAATTATAAATTTGACCAGCATTTTTTTACTACCTCTGATTTAGTCTCACTCCTAAACGGTCTGAACAACCTGAATAAACATCTTAATCTGAAGCATTCCCCTTATACAATAGAAAAATTGAAATCATTGATACCAAAAGCAGTAAAAAATGAAATCGAAATGAAGTCTGATCAACTGGTCATTGATGTGACACCATGGATTAGGAGCGAGCTGTCTGCTGCATCAATAGAAATCATCCAACAGGCACTGGAAAAGGATCAGATTCTATCCATTGATTACGAAAATCGATCTGGCAATCATTCCAGCAGATTGATTGAACCTTATCGATTAATCCTAAAAGAATCAAGCTGGTATGTCCAGGCCTACTGTCTGCAAAAAGAAGAATTCCGAATTTTTAAATTGTCCAGAATAAAAAAAATATCAATTGTCGATAAAATATTCAAAAAACGAACCCCTCCCCCAGCAGCTTTGGGGAAACGTGTTATAAACGAAAAGAAGTTTGTACCTCTGCTGCTTGAAGTCGATTATTCAATCAAAGACAAACTGGCAGAACGTTTTAACGACCTTCAATTTGTCTCTCAAAAGGACTCTGATCGGTTTCTTGTAGAATTTCCGTATTTTATGACAGATGATTACGGCTATCACATGCTCTTGGGCTTTGGAACAAAATGTAAATGCCTGAAACCTGAATTTGTTCAAAAAGAACTTGTCAGCCGGATGAAAGAGATGTTGGCATTCTATGAATAAGAATTTACAGTTGTTATCTATACGCTATGAAAAAATATACATTTGTTCTCCAATTATGATAAAAATAAAAAATCTATTCTGCAAAATTTCTCTCTCAAGAAACTGCTGAAAATGCCCCTTCCTTCACGGCAATTTAGTATGACGAGTTTTTTATAATCCAAAACAGAAAAAGGCCGAATCAGAATATGTATATCCTGATTTGACCTTTTCTATTTTACATCAATTAACAGATTGTTCATCAATCGATTATTTCTTTTTCTTGCTGCCAAAAGCATCTTTCATCTTATCGAAAAAGCCTTCTTCCTGCTGTTCACTGATTTCCTGACCGCCAGCCTTCGCAAAAGCACGCAATGCGTCTCTTTGCTCTTCACTCAGATTCTTAGGAGTAATTAGTTTAACTTTCACATGCTGGTCGCCGCTGCTGCCTCCGCGTAAACGTGGTGCACCTTTTCCACGTAATCGGAAGTTTGTACCTGTCTGTGTACCTGCTGGAATTTTCAGCTTCACATCTCCATGCACGGTTGGAACCTGAACTTCATCTCCCAGTGCAGCCTGTACAAAGCTTAACGGTAGTTCATAATAGATTTCAGCCCCATCACGATCAAAAATATTGCTTTCCTCTACATGGAACACAACATACAGATCACCGTAAGGTCCGCCGTTCATTCCGGCTTCTCCCTGATTAGCCAAACGCATTTGCTGACCATCTTCCACACCAGCCGGCACTGTGACTTTTACACGATGCGCCTTTTTCTCATGACCTGAGCCATGACAGGTTGGACACGGCTCTTTAATTTCTTTCCCTGTTCCGCGGCAGACATCACAAGTCTGACGGCTCATTACACGACCAAGCGGCGTTTGACGTTCTACATTGATACTTCCTGAACCATGACACTTATGACAAGTCTCAGGTTGCGTCCCCGGCTTTGCTCCATTTCCGTGACAAGTTCCGCAGACATCTTCTCGCTTATACTTTATCTCTTTTTCAACACCAAAAATTGCTTCTTCAAATTTCAATTGAATCGTATATTGAAGATCTGATCCCTGTCTGGGAGCAGCAGGATCAACAGAACGACCGCCACCGCCTCCAAAGAATGAATCAAAAATATCTTCGAAACCACCGAATCCTCCAGTACTGCTGAATCCGCCGCCTCCAAATCCACCGAATCCGCCAGCTCCGCCGCCAAAGTTTGGATCGGTTCCTGCATGACCATATTGATCATAGGCCGCTTTCTTCTGCGCATCGCTTAATACTTCATACGCTTCCGAAATTTCTTTAAACTTTTCCTCAGCATCTGCTTCCTGATTGATATCCGGATGGTATTTTTTGGAAAGCTTTCGATAAGCCTTTTTTATTTCATCATCTGAAGCACCCTTGGACAATCCCAATACTTCATAGTAATCTCGTTTCGTAGCCATTGGCTTCCCTCCAACTAGTAATTCCTTCACAGTCTTATATTCAGACTGCACATCTGTTTAAATCTGAACAGCTGCTGTTGAAAAATAGCTATTCTTTTCAATTCAATACAGCCTCTTAACAACTAAAGTACCGTTGTTATCATAACATAATTCAGATAAAACCTAAATACATTTATGTAAAATAAGGAGACTGCCGCTTATTCAATTGAACGAAAAGATTCATGAAAAATGTTGTTCAGAACGAACATCGGGACAGAAGCTGCTATTCACTTCTGTCCCAACCTCTTTCCCGACCTCTTTACATTCTATTGTCCATTCAATAATTAGTCTTCGTCTTTTTCTACTTCTTCAAAGTCTGCATCCACCACATCATCTGCTCCGCTTTGTGCTTCTTCAGGGTTTTCCTGTGCTTGTTGCTGAGCAGCCTGTTCATAAAGCTTCACAGTCAGATTTTGAACGATTTCGTTTAGTGAATCACGTTTTTCTTTCATTAGTTCGATATCATTCGCTTCTACAGTAGCTTTCAGTTCATCACGAGCTTCTTCTGCTTTCTTCACTTCATCTGCATCTACTTTACCTTCAAGTTCTTTCAATGTTTTATCAACAGTGAACAGCAACGCATCTACATCGTTACGCAAATCAACTTCTTCTTTACGCAGTTTGTCCGCGTCAGCATTTGCTTCTGCATCCTTAACCATGCGTTCGATTTCTTCATCTGATAAACCTGAAGAAGATTTGATAGTAATAGTTTGTTCTTTTTGTGTACCCAAATCTTTCGCACGTACATTTACAATACCATTTTTGTCGATATCAAAGCTTACTTCGATTTGAGGAACACCACGTGGTGCAGCAGGAATATCTGTTAATTGGAATCTTCCCAGCGTTTTATTATCAGCAGCCATCGGGCGTTCACCTTGAAGAACGTGAATATCTACCGCAGGCTGATTATCAGCAGCTGTTGAGAACACTTGAGATTTACTTGTTGGAATTGTTGTATTACGGTCAATCAGCTTAGTAAACACACCGCCCATTGTTTCAATCCCCAATGATAACGGAGTAACATCAAGTAAAACGACATCTTTCACGTCACCAGTGATTACTCCGCCTTGAATAGCAGCCCCCATTGCCACAACTTCATCCGGGTTCACTGATTTGTTTGGTTCTTTGTTTGTTTCTTTACGTACTGCTTCCACTACTGCTGGAATACGAGTAGAACCACCAACCAAGATTACTTCATCAATGTCTGAAGCTGACAGTGAAGCATCCTTTAATGCCTGACGTACAGGAACTTTTGTGCGTTCTACTAAATCAGCTGTCAATTCATCAAATTTCGCACGTGTTAAATTCATTTCCAAGTGCAATGGACCTGCATCCCCTGCAGTAATAAACGGCAGACTGATTTGTGTACTTGTTACACCTGAAAGATCTTTCTTCGCTTTTTCAGCAGCGTCTTTCAAACGTTGTAACGCCATTTTATCTTTGCCTAAGTCAATACCATTTTCTTTTTTGAATTCTGCAACCATGTAGTCAATGATCTTGTTGTCAAAGTCATCTCCACCAAGGTTGTTATCACCTGAAGTTGACAATACATCGAATACGCCGTCTCCCAGTTCAAGGATAGACACGTCAAATGTACCGCCGCCCAAGTCAAATACCAGGATTTTTTCTTCTTTGTCTGTTTTATCCAAACCATATGCCAATGCAGCTGCAGTAGGTTCATTTACAATACGTTCAACTTCCAGACCGGCAATTTTACCAGCATCTTTAGTCGCTTGACGTTGTGCATCATTAAAGTATGCAGGAACTGTAATAACTGCTTTTTCTACTTTTTCACCAAGATATTCTTCAGCAAAACCCTTTAAATACTGTAGAATCATTGCAGAAATTTCTTGTGGTGTGTAAGACTTGCCTTCTGCTTCTACTTTATAGCCTGCTTCACCCATGTGACGTTTGATAGATGATATAGTGTGAGGGTTTGTCACTGCCTGACGTTTCGCTACTTCACCAACTTGAATTTCACCATTTTTAAATGACACAACTGAAGGTGTTGTACGATTTCCTTCAGGATTGGCAATAATTTTTGCTTCTCCGCCTTCCAATACTGCTACTGCTGAATTTGTTGTACCTAAGTCAATACCGATTATTTTACTCATGTTGCATGTCTCCTGTCTTTTGTTTTTAGTCTTGTTTACTTTTTTTAGTTTTCGATTAATCGTTGATTATTGAGCCACAACTACCATGCTTGCACGAAGTACACGATCATGCAGCTTATAGCCCTTTTGCAGCACTTCGACAATCGTATCCGCCTGAACATCGCCTTCAGCCGGAACTGTCTGTACTGCCTGATGAAGATTTGGGTCAAATGATTCTCCCATTGCAGGAATTTCTTCAATCCCTTCTTCTTTCAGTGCATGAGTAAGGTTTTCAAGAACCATAAAAATTCCTTTTTTTAGGCTGGCTCCTTGTTCATCCTCAACTTCTATTGCCATTGCCCGCTCCAGATTATCCATAGCAGGCAGGATTGCCTTGCCCAGATCCTGAGATCTGTAACGAACCAAAAGCTCGCGTTCGTTTTTAAAACGACTGTTCATGTTCGCAATTTCTGCTCTGGCACGCAGAAACTTATCTTCCATTTCGCTGAGTTCAGCGGTCAGTCTTTCTGTTTCCGTCAGTTCTGTTTCTGTGCTTTCCACTGTTTCAGCAACTGTTTCAGTTTCTTCCGCCGGATTTTGAACCTCATCCTGCGTTTCTTCTTTTTTGCTCAATCTAGCAACTTCCCTTCTCATTTCGCAGACTTATTTTTATTTTTAAGAACAGCATTTTCATCTTACCCATCAAGAAATCGATAGTAAGAACCTAATTGTGAAGCAAGCTCGCCTCTAAAAGCATCAATCAAACTGAACATTCTTGAATAAGGCATACTGGTCGGACCCAATAAAGCAATCGTTCCCTTCCCGTGTCCTGTAACTTCATACGTTGCAGTGATCATGCTCAGATCATCTAGTAAGTTATTTCCAATTTCAGAACCAATTCTAACAGAAATCGGCACATTTACTCCTTCAGAAGTATCCAGTAAAGTGGTCAGTTCTTCTGTATTTTTCATAAATGAATAGACAGATTTCAACTGATCATTATTCATGCTGATACCAAAATCAAGAAGATTAAGCCTTCCACTTACAAATACTTTCTCTTCAAACACATGCCCGAGCATCGAATCAAACAGATTCATCATCCCATCCGGCGTCTGGAAATATCTATGCAGAATCATAGGGATTTCTGTTCTCAAACGATGATAAACAACCAACAACGGTTGTCCCACGAGTTTTTCATTGATAATATTTGTCATTTTCTCTAAATCTTCACTTGAAACTGAAGCAGGAATCGAAAATACTTTACTCTCCGCATTTCCCTTATCCGTAACAATGATTGCAACAATTTGTCGCTCATTCAAAGGAACCATTCTGAACCCGGTCAGTTTCTTTTCTTTCACTTCCGGTCCGAGGGAGAAAGCGGTATAGCTGGTCAATTCTGATAAAATACTGGCTGCTTGTTCAATAATATCATTAATTTCTCTAACTTCCGAACCAAACGACTGACGAATTTGGCTTAACTCATCTGGCGCCATTTTAGTCGGTTGAAGCAAATGGTCCACATAGTAGCGATATCCCATCAGCGAAGGGACTCTCCCAGAAGAGGAATGCGTCTTTAGTAGAAGACCATGTTCTTCCAATGCTTTCATGTCATTACGAATTGTAGCAGAACTGGATTTGATCCCATCCTCCAACAATTTCTTAGACCCCACAGGATGACCTGTAGTTGTATAGTGTTGGATGATAAGCCTTAATATATCTTTTTGTCTTTCTGTAAGCATATATACCACCCTTCATTAGCACTCCTATTTAACGAGTGCTAATACAAATACTAATATAGCAAGTTCTCTAAGAATTGTCAAGAAAAAAACAGAGAAAGTTAGCACTCTTGTCGATCGAGTGCTAACTTTCTCTGCGGTCAGTTATTTCTCTTATAAAAACTGAAAATTTTCAATCAAGAAGAAAAGCTTCAAAGGCTTCGTTACCAATATATAAGCCTTTAGCTGTCAGCTGAAGGGAATCTGGATTTTCAATCACCAGTCCAGCCTGAACCAGCTCTTGAACAACCGAACCATAGATTTTTTCTATTGAAGTATTGAATTTTTCTTCAAAACGTTTCTTGCTCACACCTGCAAGCTTTCTCAGCCCTAAAAACATTTCTTCTTCAATTTGATTATTTAAGGTGAGTTCTTCCCTTTCTAAAACAGGAAGATTGTCCTTTCGTAAAGGCTCCAAATAATGTTGAATGGGACCAAAATTCCTGTAGCGAACATCGCCCAGATAGCCGCTTGCTCCTGCACCGAATCCATAATAATGCTCATTATTCCAATAAACAAGATTATGCTGGCTCTCCTTTCCTTTCAACGCAAAATTACTAACCTCGTATTGATGACGTCCGGACTTTGCCATCATCGCAATTGTTTCTTCAAACATTCCTGCTTCTGCATCTTCATCTGGTAAGGTTAACCGCCCTTGTCTGACCCAATTCATAAACATTGTCTTGTTCTCCAAGATAAGTGAGTACAAGGAGTAATGCGGTAAATCCAGTTCAATTGCTTTTTGAAGCGTATCTTGAAACCCTCTAATTGTTTGTCCTGGCAGTGCATAAATCAAATCAATACTAACATTTTCAAAATTTTCTTTCTCCAAAAATGCCATCGTTTTGTATACATCTTCTGCTGTGTGCTTTCTCCCAATTTTCTTCAGCAGCTGATTATCAAATGTTTGCACCCCCATTGATAATCTGTTTACTCCATAATTCTTCATTACACGCAGCTTTTCAACCGTTATATCACCTGGGTTCGCTTCTACTGTAAATTCTTTTTTATCATTAAACGGTAAAAGTTCTCTTATTCCTGAAAGCAGTCGATCCAATTGCCCCGCTGATAAAGAGGTTGGTGTACCCCCGCCTATGTAAATAGTTTCAACTGGTCTCCCAGAATTTTTAATAGTGGTCAGCCTAATTTCTTTTAGCAATGCGTCTATATACTCATCTACCGGCTGTCCTTCAAGAAAAACTTTATTAAAGTCACAATAGTAGCAAATATGTTCACAAAAGGGAATGTGAATGTAAGCTGAGACCTTACTGTTACTGGGTTTGTCATTTTTTATCATTGCTTATGTATCCTCCAAAATCAAAATCCGTACCGCTTTTCTTATAACTATAGAAACGCATGTACACATATTTTCATTTTTTTCCTTACACAAATTGCCAAGTTGATATCTCTTTTAGGACTTGTTCATGAGAAGTCTTTGTTACTTGATTATAAATTTGAAGCGTTGTTTTTATGTCTGAATGACCCACTCTTTCCATGATCGCTTTGATAGGCAAACCAGATTCTGCTAGCAAAGAGATATGCGTATAGCGAAATGTATGGGTCGTAATATGCTTTTTAAATAACAGATATTTTTCTTTTAAAATATCATTTACACATTTTACTGGCGTTGAATTATTCCCATGCCCATTCATAAATTCGTTAAATGAATGATAAACACCTGGATTGCCATTTTGTGTCTGAAATAAATAGTCCGTCTCACAAAATGACTTAGAAGCATGAACAGTTTGCTCATAAGTTTTTCCATTATCACTCCGAATATAGCTTCTGATTAAATCTCCAGATCGCCTTTTTCTCATTTCTTCTTGCCGTGCTTGGTTTGCTTCAATTCGATTGTGAATAATCTCCATTGAACGATCATCTAAATCAATTTCTCGTGTAGAGGCAGCTGTCTTTGTGGCGTTAAGCTTATAATCCTTAACTGCTCGTCCTGCTGAAACAAGTCCCTCACTAATAATTAATTGATTCGATCCGAAGTCTACTTTATCAATCGTCAATGCTCCTACTTCATTAATACGCAACCCATTTCGGATCATAAATTCAACTAAATCAGAATACAGATGGCCCATCTTATTGACGGCTTTGTTCCTATCATATTTTTCTTCAATACATTCAAGTAACATCTTCACTTCACTGTGATCCAAAAATTTCTTTTTTCTTCGTTCTATAGCTTTTATTCCACGATCTCTTGGAATCTTCATTTCCGCCTTTTGTGGATCAAAAGAAACTAATTCATTTCTATATCCGTAATACATTATTTGTTTGAATAGCGATCTAATTTTTTCTAAAGTCGCTTTTTCTAAAGGCTTTTTACTTCGTTCTCCTTTGAGGTTCAATATCTCTCCCCAAATACTTTCAATAAATAACGGATTTAGAACTGTCAAAGACATATCTCTAGGATAGAATGATAAAATGAATCGTTCTAATAGCTTCATTTGGCTTTCAGCTGTCGTTTCTCTCACAGTCGGCTTCCACACACGATACCAAAGATCAACAAGTTCACCAAATGTTTCAATCTCAATAGAGTCTGATAATGGCTGCTCAAACAATTCTTTCTCTATCTGTCCTTTAAGAAATTTAAGCGCCTGTCGTTCACTTTTTAGTTTATGGCGCTTCCAGCTTACAGATTTCTTTTTCAGCTTTTCTGTCATCGGATCACGATATCTCTGAAATGTTCGCTTATAACCATCTTCATCAACTACTGTAAAAGACCCTTTTAAATAGTCTTCTCTATACCTCATAACTTACTTAACTCCTTGTCTAATAATCTATTGAACATATAAGAAAGTATAGTTAATGAGTGGTAAATAAAACAACAGACAAAAGGTTGTCCCATGCGGGTTTCATCAATATGCCCATCTACCATTTTAACATATAATGAGTAGTAATAAAATTCTTTCCCCAATGTTCTTTCATTATTAATACCCTCTTTCGTGTGCTTTCCATCTTAAAAATTTTAAAAATCCTTCTACATTTATCCAAACCAATTTATGGGTCGGATTAACAACAAAGGATTCAAATTCTTTAGTGTCCCTCATCTCCATCAACCACACATTTAACGTATTCCGATTCAAGCCTTCAAAACGTAAAATAAGTCCATTTTTATTAACCCACTCTGCTTCTGAATGGTCTTCTGTTGTAGTTAATTTAGGTGGAAAAGATTGAACCATTTCTATCACTTCCTTTTGGTAATTCACAAAAATTAATATTTTAATCTATATAAAGCTTATTTAATTTTGTATTTCATTGAATAGTATATTAACTAAGGCGTTTGCTAGTACAAAAATACTATCCAAGTTTTTTGTATCTTTTTGTTGAGTATTTGTCTACCGACAAATTCATAGGAATTTCAGCTCTACTGTAAAGGAATATATTCAACAATTAATTATTCAGTTGTCAAAGAACAAAATTGAAGTGATCATGGTTCATTCACTTCTTAAAACCTCTTTAAAAGGGGCTTTAAGAAATCAATGAATCATTGATTTCAAAGTCTTTTTAATCGGTACTGCCAATAGCCTCTGTGCGCTCGTTCAACGTTAATGCTGGAATCGTTATGCATGCTTCTTAAAATGTTATGCGACAGATTGAGTACGTTATTGAGAGCTTGTAATCCTCAGTTAATTTGTTGAAAATCTGTTGAGTTGATAATGGTACGTCGCTTTTTTTCAGTAATGAGGCAATTTTAGTCGCAACAATCTGATAGGAATTTGTCGGTTGCTCTGTCGATTTTTCGGTCATATATTGCTGATATTCGGCTGCTTTTTTTAAGGAGCTGCCTGACTTTTTTGGACGAACTTCACGCTCATTATTTCCCAATAGGTAACTTTTCCAGTCTTCATAATTTTTCATCAAGCTGCTGATTTTTTGAAGGAGTAAATTCGTTTGCTGATAAACGGCTGCTTTTTCCTTTTCATTCATAATTATTCCCTTCTTTCTTTGATAGCTGTTGTTTACGAAGTTCATGTGGAGAAATTCCCTCCATTTTTTTGAAAGCAGTTGAGAAATGGGACGCATTTTTAAAACCCAACTGCTCTGCAATCTCATAGTTTGTCAGTAAAGTGGTGAATAGTAACCGCCTTGCTTCATAATGTCTAATTTGGTTAAAAAGCTGCTTGGGACTTAGCCCTGCAAATTTCTTACACATTCTAAGAAGCGTTGAATAGCTGATATGCAATTCCCTAGAAAAATCATCATTTGATAGTGAACGATTAACATTTTTAGTCATAAAAACAAGCAAAGACAGAAAAGATTGTTCATTGGCTACTAGTTCCGAATTTACATTCACAAGTTTATTGATTAACAAATCCACAACCTGATCAATTGGGTAGTTTGCCTGCTTAGAAGCATAATAAGTAAACAGTAGTGAAGTAAGTTGCTTTATTTCTTGTGTAGCATCTAATGGAAGGAACAACGAGTTTTTCACTTCATAGTCACATTCAATATCTATTGCTAGTAACTGATTCTCTTTTTGCAGTTTTGCTACTTTCATTCTCTCAAGCGAGGTCGCTAAAATGAAAGAAAGCTGCGGTTCACATTCAGTTCGATTTTCTTGTTGAATCAGTAACGACAACTTAGACGTTGGAAGTTTAGGAATGGCTGTAGCTTGCGATTCGATATAATGAACTTTTTTTACTACGACCAATTCTTTCACCTCCTAAATGTCTGTAACCTAGTTTTATCACGCCCAACTGGTGAAGAATAGAGCATTGAATGAATCTGACGATTATACAAATACTCTTGAAGCAAACAGAAATGCTTTCTAAAGATATTCTAAAATTTATTTGCTGGTTAGTGATAAATGTAAAAAGCGTACAAACAGGTGACTTGTTTGTACGCTTTTTATATTTGAATGGAAAGTTCCTATCTATTTAACTATCTACTACTCTCAATCGCTTCTCGTCTAAAATCAGCTGGTGAAATGTTTTCAATGAGTTTAAAAATTTTAGAGAAATGAAAAGAATTTTTAAATCCTAACTCTTTTGATACTTCTTGAATTGTCATATCTGTATTAAGCAGCAGTCTCTTAGCTTCGTAACATTGAATTTTTCTATAGAGTTTTTTAGGACTCAGTCCAGAATTCTTTTTACATAAACGAGTTAAGGCTGACGAACTAACATGTAGAAATTGACATAAATCTTCAATAGTCAAAGAAAAATGAATATTTTTTGTAATGAATACAACTAAAGAAATAAATGTCTGGTTGACCAATAACGTTTTTGAGTTTGCTCTTATCGTGTCATAGACAAGTAGTTGTAATACATAGTTGATTGAATATTCAATGTGAATCGAATAATAGTAGGTAAACAACAAATAAGCTAGCTGTTGCATTTCCTCGGTAACATTTAAGGGAATATACATGTTTTCACTAAGTTCATATTTTTTTCTACATCAAACAAAATTTCTATATACTCACCGTTTCCTTCTATTTGCGATTTCTCAACCTTGCTTCTGTTAGCACTCAAAATAAATGACATTTTTGGTCTATCATTTTCCGACTTAGTTGGTTGAATAATCAAGAGTAAGTTTGGATGAGGAAAAATAGTAGATACTAAGAGTGGTTGGTTTAAATATTGGACTTGTTTTATCTTTACCATTTTTTTCACCACCATTTTATTTTTTAGCTTGACTGAACTCAGATATTTTCACTAAAAAACAGGTTTCGATAAAAAATTATGCAATTAAATAAATGCAAATTTTAGAAAAAAGACAATCTATAAGTCATTCAATAATGAGAGTAATTGTTTAGTAAATCAAAAAAGACTAAGCAGATAACAGGTTAATATTAACAAGTGCGTATTAACATTTTACATCCTTGTCTAACCTGTCTTAATCATTCACTGAAATTAGACGGATTTGTTGAATATTTGAATACATTGATAGTTCTTCAATAATATCCGCGTATGAAAGAAGTCTTGGAAGATCGATATTAAAGGTATTTTTGTATATCTTCTCTCCGTTAATTACCTGTACTTCAAAAGTAACCTCTTCAATCTCAATATTATGCTTTTCGAAATAATTATTGATAAATTCTTTCGTCTCAACTCGATGAAGATATTGAATTTCTAAGTTTCGTACTTTAGGAACTTTAATAATTTTTTTGATGACAGATAAAGAAATCATGATAGAAATAAAACCTGGAATTGCTACTTTAAGATACCCCATACCTACACCGATGCCTACAGCAGCACTTACCCACAACGATGCTGCTGTTGTCAGCCCGAGCACACGCTGCTTGGTAATTATGATCGTTCCTGCACCCAAAAACCCGACACCACTTACTACTTGTGCAATTAATCGAGCTTGGTCAAATTTCACTAAGTCCTTTAAATCGGGATAATTGGTTGCAATCATAAAGGCTTCTTCAGAAACAGCTTGCTGAATTAAAGCAATAATCGTTGCACCTATACATACTAATATATGCGTTCGCATTCCAGCAGGTCGATTTTTTTGTTCACGTTCGTAACCAACAATTCCGCCAACTATCATAGAAATTAGGAGTCTAGTAAATACTTCGAAAATACTGAGGTTTAACATGAAATACTCCTTTCTCTATTAAATAAAAAGGAGGGAGAACTCTTGTCTCGCCTCCAGTTATATTCAATAATCAGTTTTTAGTAAACTTATTTTCTCGATAATTATAAAGTAAATCAATCCAGTCCGTTTGAATACCATTGACACCCATCTCTAAGATTTTTCCCCAACCTAAATCAGGATTTACTGTAATAGACACTTCATCACTTAATGAACCAAATAACTTAGTATCATCATCTAAGTTAATAGCATTTACAATAAATAGATAACCATTAGATTTGTATTTATCAAAGCGATTAGAATTAATAAACGTAAACATATCGTCTCTTTCAATAACCTCAAAGCCTATCACATTGATATTTTTATATTGTTCCAATAAATCTAATTCTTCTTCGTTATTAATAATCGGGAAATACATGTAATTTACTTGATGATTATCCAAAAGTTCCAGTAACTCTTTTTCTACTGGTGATTTTAAAATGAAGTATTCATACCTTTCTTTGAATTGATCTAGATAAGGTAGAAAGGTGCTCCAATGATCCCATGAACGATCAATGTTAAAAAAAACATCTTTAGAGACACCAGAAAGTAATTCTTCAAACTTTTGAACCTTTTTATGCAAAACTTGCCCTAATTCGTTGTAATAATATTTACTCCTAATTTCTTTTGTACTCATAGTATTTATGTTTCGATTATCATTTAATAATCTAGGCTCTCCACCATCATGAAAAACAAAGAAATCCCCATCAGTAGACATTGAAATGTCAATCTCAACAATATCTGAACCTTGTTTCCTTGCTATGTTTACGGCATCAGCTGTATTTTCTACGATATTTCCTCCGTGCGCGCCTCTATGAAGCATAATTAAAAATTTTTTACTTGCTAATAGATTTTCAAACTTTCTGCTTAGGTTGTTCATACTGATTGCCTCTTCTTTCCATTGAATAAATGTTTAATTTTATCTTTTCCATCTGCATATACAAAGAAAAAGACAAGCGAATTAATAATCATTAGAATGACGGAATAGACAAAGTTAATTGCCAACCCTTCTACTCCAGCTTCTGCACTTGAGTTACTACGAATCACAACTCCAACAGGCTTTGCTGCAGGATTATATAAAAATACAGATAGATCATAATCTCCTAACTTTCCGTTGAAATTAATCGCAATCATTGCCAACACAGTTGGTAAGATAATTGGTAAAACAATCTTAATAAAGGAATAGATTGACTTTGCACCTAAAATTTTTGCTGCGTCTTCCAAATTTTGGTCAACAGAAAAATAGGAAGCTTTTATAAATCGAAAAGTATTTGGCAACATGACCACTATATAGGCAACTAACATAATAACTAATGTGCCTGTCAATGATTGGTTAAACATAATAAGTTTTGGCTTTGAATAGGATAGGATTAGCCCCAAAGCAAACATTAATCCGGGAAGTACCCATGGTATATGAAGTAAAACTTCTAATAATACAGTGAACCTATTTTGATATTTAAAAACGATTCTTGCTGCTATTACCATTAGCAAAACAGCAACTAAAGCAGCAATTGCAGAATATACCACACTGGTAATAAATGGACGGTATGACGAACTATCCGTTAAAATATTTTTATAATTCTGCAAACTGAAACTGTTAAACTTCAGCTCTCTTGAGGAGATCGTTTGGAAATTTGTAAATGAGAAAAGAACTACTACTACAAGAGGTAATAGATTGATGAATGCAAATAAATAAGCGCCGATATGTGCTATAGTGTTTCCCAACTTACTTCTAATTTGTGTCGGTTCAATTTTTGTCTTCACCTTAGAGATAGAGAGGTAATTGCCTTTCTTTTCATTCCGCTGAATGATGTAAAGTAGTATTAACTGAAAAACTCCAAGAAATAATGAAAGGACTGCGGCTAATGATCTCGATGTTGGTCTTTGCGTAAATGTTAAAATTAAAGGTCCGATTGTTTCGAATTTACGTCCCCCAACCATTAATGGAGCTGACATAGCCATTAACCCTGTCTGAAACAAGAGTATGATGCATGTTAATAACACTGGTTTAAGGGCTGGTAAAATAACTTTTGTTAAAATAGTGAAATTTGAAGCACCTAGTCCTTTTGCTGCTTCAACTGTTTGAAAATCAATACTTTTAAATGAATTTCTAAAGAAAATCATATAATTTGTCGTACATGCAAATGTCATTAAAAACAATACTGCACCGTAGCCTCCAAACCAGTCTAAAGGAACCGCAGGGAATACACTCGTAATCAGCCTCGTTATAAACCCTCTAGACCCATAAGTAAATAGATAGCCGTTGGCAAGCATGATACCGCCAAAAACTAAAGGAATCATATAACAAATAATCAAAAATCGTTTTCCTTTAATTTTAAAATAATCCAAAAATAAAACTTCCAAAATCCCTACAATTGTAGTTGTTATTGTCAATGAAACAGCCAGAATAAACGAATTTTTAATACCTTGAGTAGCTCGACCTGATGACAATATCTTTTGAATCACTTCGCTTGAAAATCCATCATCGGAGATAAAAACTGTTTTCAGTATTTCATAATTTGGAATAATCATAAATGCAACAATAAACCAACCTAATATGATTAAATACCCTATTAAGCCAATATTAATCTTTTTAGGAAAATGAACGTTTTTTTTCTTACGTTGTAACTCCATGCCTTCACCTCCTACCCTTCAGTTAGATAACTCAAAATATTTTCTTTTTCGATAGAAACATAGACTGTTTCACCAATTTGGTGTTGCTCCGCTTTTGATTCACGCTGAAATGAGACTAATCTAGTTCCAGAAACATCAATTTGGTAATATCCATACATACCATAGAATTCTTTGCTAACAATTTCGCCAGCAATTCCATTATGATTACTTTCTGTTCTTGAAAACGAAACTTTTTCTGGACGAATATAAAATGTGTTATCCGCTTGAAAACTAGTTGGATCTAATCCGAGTATTTTCAAATCTTTCGCTAGCAAATGGTTAGCCTCACCAATAAATTTACAAACAAATTCAGTAGCTGACTCATTATAAATTTGTTCTGGGTTCCCTATTTGTTCAATCTTTCCATTGTTGAAAACCGCAATTCTATCGGATAGCATTAGTGCTTCTTCTTGGTCATGAGTAACATAAACAGTTGTAATCCCAAAAGTTTGTTGAAAGTTTTTAATGTCCTTTCGTAAGGATTTCCTTAATTTTGCATCTAAATTTGATAGTGGCTCATCCATCACTAAAATTTTTGGTTTTTTTGCTAAAGCTCGTGCAATCGCAACTCTTTGTTGCTGTCCACCCGACATATTTGAAACATTTTTTTGTAATTGCTCAGGTGTTAAATCTACCATTTTAGCAAGTTCTAACACACGCTTTTCAATATAATCTTTTGATTTTTTCTCAATTTTCAAACCAAAGGCAATATTGTCATATGCAGACATGGTTGGAAAAAGAGCGTAACTTTGAAAAACCATTCCAACTTGGCGTTCATCAATAGGAACCTTGGTAATATCTGATCCATCCACTTCAATGCTGCCTTTGCTTGGTTTTAAGAAGCCTGCAAGAGATCTAAGAGTAGTTGTTTTTCCGCATCCTGATGGACCAAGTAATGTAAAAAATTCTCCTTCTTTTACTTCAAAATTCAGATCAGGTACAGCAACAAAGTCGCCATACCTAATCTCTATATTCTTAAATGTTATCATTCTTTACCGTCCCCTAACTAATTTCCTAGATAATTTAATTCAATGTATTCTACCCACGTATCCAAATGCTTGTTAATAAAATCATAGTCATTATCTTGTGGCGTAGTTGACTCTAAAATCTCGAGAATCCGAGGATTTATTGAAGATTTAGCATCTTCATTTACTGGTGCAGAACCGAACTTTTCTGCCCACTCTGCTTGAATATCAGCACTTCCCAAAAAATCGACAAATTCTTTAATATTACCTTTCATCTTATCCTTTTTAATAATTCCAACCTGCTCGACAGTTTGAGGAACTCCATAAGATGGATTTACAACTCCTAGCTTAATTCCAAGACTCTCTTCAACAATGGGAACATTACTTAACCAAGTAAAAGAATATGCAGCATTTCCATTTGCAAGTTCAGCAATTTCAGACTGACCTTCTTCAGGCACTATCCCATTTTTTAAATACTTCTCAACTTCTTTCCAACCATCCTTAGAAATCCCCATTTCCCCTGACTTATCTTGATAATTCATCAGAATATTATAGACAATTGCGTTTGCCGTAGCCCCACCTAATCCTGTTGGAATAATATAGTTATCCTTCTCTTCACTTGAAAGTTGTTGCCAATCTTTGACAACCTCTTTCTTACTTATTTTATCAGCATCATATATCATAAAGACACGTTGTTCTTGTAACGGGGAAAACATATTATTTTTATCAACTAATGATGAATCAACTTTGTCTAGCCAAGATGGTTTATAAGATTCCAAAATATCTTCTTCCTCAATTTTGTTAAACATCATTTGATTCATACCAAAAGCAACATCTGCAATCGGCGAATCTTTTTCTGCAATAATTCGGTTCAACAATTCACCACCGCCTATATCCACTATTTCTATATCAAATCCTTTTTCTTTTGCTTTTTCCGTTAGAAACTCTCCCCGACCATCACTAACTGAATTTGAATAAACAATAATTTTTTCATTTTTACTATCGTTTCCATTACTACTTTTATTATCTGAATTTCCACACCCAACTAATAACATCATTGCCGCTGCAGCAATTGCAGCTAGTTTCAAATTTACTTTCATTCCGCACTCTCCTTATATCGTTTTAATTTTTACTAAAAGATCAATTGAAACGTTTTAATTTTAATCCTGAGATAATTATACAACATTTTAAGAAAGCGTCAACATAAAATTTAAACGTTTCAATTTTTTCTGTTTTACTGTAGAATAAGAGTGAGGTGTATGTAAATGGAAAATATAACAATTTCTGATATTGCTGCTGCAGCAAAGGTGAGTATTGGAACAGTCTCCAATGTGCTGAGTAAAAAAGGAAATGTAAAAATCGAGACTATACGAAAAGTTGAGGAAGCTGCTAAATTGCTTGGCTATGTAAGGAATGAAAATGCACAGGTCATGAAAAAGAAAATATCGAACACTATTTTGTTAATAGTCCCATTATTGAATAGTGCATTGGGCCCATTAATTATTGATTTATTACATGACTTAAAATTTAATGGTATGGAACTAAAAATCATAGAAGTTGAAAGTTACAGTGACATACAAGACTTACTAAACTTGTTAAAGCAAGGGCAATATAAAGCTGCTGTCTGTCTAGCTTCAATAAAAGACAAGTCGCTAATTAATGCTATCCCAGTAACTAAATTAATTACTATCGGTAGCCCCGATAACGAAAAAAATACTATAGAAATGAATATGGATAGCTTTTTTAAAATAACAAGTAATATAAAAGAGTACACTATTATCTCTGATAAAAATGATTTCTCTATTTATGAAATAGTTATGGCGAAAAAGCAAGAACAGTTAAATGTAGTAAATCTTGAAGAAAAAGATATTCCAGAAAGTTTTGCTTCTTTAAAGCATAGAAAATTTATCGTTTTTTCTAAAGATATAATTGAAAAATTGTTAACATTCTATGAAGGCTATACTGGTGAGATTCCCCAGTTTATTCTCATTTCATGCAACACGGGATATCATTTTTATGATTTCCTGAAAATTACCAAATACTACTTTTCAAGTAATGAACTGGCTTTAAAAATTATTAAACTAATTCAGGCATTACCAACAAATCCTAAAAAATTTAAAATACAAAAAGAACGCATTAACATCTACCCAACCGCTACTCATGAATTTGGTAAACTAGAGAAAAAAAGAAAGATTAGGTTGTTGCTTTTAAAGAATCCTTTTTCAAAAGCTTTAAAACAGTTAGCAACTAAGTTTACTAAGGAAACAAATATTGAGATTGAAATTACTGACTTGCCCTTTACAAAGCTTAATGAGCTAATTATTGAAAAAAAAGTTGAAGACTACGATATGATCAAACTAGATGTCAGCTATTTCCCTTGGCTAGGTCCAAACTTATTTTTAGATTTAGCCAATATTCCTGAAATTAAAGAATTAGCTGATAATATGAAAAATTGGAGAAATTATTGTTACGTTGATCAGCAGCTTCTAAGTCTCCCTGCTGACCCATCTATACAAATGATGCTTTATCGGAAAGATGTTTTCGAAAACCCAATAATTCAAAAAGCTTACTCTGAAATATACAATCAGATGTTGCTCCCACCGACATCCTATAGTGAACTTGCAGACTACTCTGAATTTTATCAATCTGTGAATATTCCAGAAAAAAGTATTCCGTACCCACTATCAATCAATAAAGGGGATGGCATCCTTTTAGCATCTGAATTTCTTCCCTACTTCTATTCTTTAGGAGGAGAAATTAAACTTGTAGATGGTGTCTTTGAAGTGACGTCAGAGGCATTTGTCCAAACCTTAGATGCTTATAAAAGAATTCGACAAAACGCAAAGATTCAGAATGAAGCATGGTGGGATACTGAAATTGAAAATTTTAACAATCGTAAAACGTCAATCATTATTTGCTATACGAACCATTTAAATCAAATAATCGGTAATGATTACGACTATTGTCCTGTTCCAGGTCAAGCACCTGCTTTTGGTGGCGGTGTATTAGGAATTACAAAAGGATCAAAGAAATTAATTGAATGTACGCTCTTTTTTCAGTGGCTCTACCAATATCGGATTCAAGAACAATTAGCATCTTTAGGTGTCTGTATTCCACGAACTCATCTTTTTGATGAAAGAAATAACTACCGAAAATATCCGTTTTTATCCTATTCTAGTAAAAACTTTTCGATGGGCAAGAGATTACAATATATTGAACAAAATTATGTGCTGAATACTATTGAAATCGAGAGAATCATTGGAAATGAAGTTAACTTAGGGATTGAAATGGATTCTTCTAATCTGGATATCCTAATTAAAATCCATAATCAACTAAATTCAAATAAAAGCCATCTTCTTCGCCAATATGAAGAATGAACATTATTACCTACTATAAAAATGAATAATTGAATACTCAAGGAGAGATGGGTCAAAACACGTTGCATAATTTTTAACTCATCTCTCTTTTTGGATCAGTTAACGGTTACTTATATCAAACTGCTAGATGCTTTATTTAATTTCTTTACTGAATATTTAGATTCACACTATAAATTACGGATTCCCGTATCCTAAAATGTAGGAACTATTCTTCTCATACGTCCTCTTGGCAATCCTATCACCAGAATTTCCTTCAATTGTGTGAACCGTATTATTCTCAAATTTTTCCACAATCCCCACATGATCACTAATACCATCTCCATCCCAATCAAAGAAGATAATTGCTCCACTTTTTGGCTCTATCCCCCCATTTTGCCACTGACTTTTTGCTTTGAAATTGTTAATTTCAGTTGGACAATAAGCAAATCGTTCCATTTTCACATGCGCTTTTTCTGCGACATAAGAGACAAACGTTGCACACCATTCCACACGACCAGTAAAGCCATACCAACTCCAGTATTTTTCTCCACCTTCATGAATCCCTTCAGATAATTCACTTAACGCTGCTTTGGCAATCGCTGAGTTTCCACTGCTGCCACTATTACTGCTGCTAGAAGTTGAAGAAATGTATTGTTTCACAATTTGAGCATAAAACATGTTGCCATAAGCATAACGATAATCATAACCCAAACCTACAGCCACAGGGTTTGTATAGTTGACCGTCTTACCGTTCGCCTGATTCTTGGAAAATTGAATGGCACTCTCTAAAGAATATGCTTTGCCAGAATGACTTAAAAAGCCACCACCGAAATTATAGGCCTGTACAACATTTAAAACATCGTAAACTCGGTGCCCTTTCCACATATCCGCAAAGTATTTAACGCCAACCTCAATCGATTCGTTCGGGTCTTGGATAGCGTTTGGTGCCCTTCCTTGACTTTCTGAACACTGCATTATATCTGGATATTTTTCTGAGTTCCCCCCTGTTTCTGCCATAATAAGCCCTAATAAATAGGGAACAGCTTCTGGAATATCATTTTTTGTGGCTTCCTTTGTGACCTTGTCTTTCCATCGTAGCACTGCTTCTGGAAGATTCTGTTCTTCATCTGAACCAGTACTACTTTTAGTAAACTCTCGATCATTCACTACATAATCAATTTTTCTAGAATGCCAAATTTCTTTTGTTGTACCATTTGGATCAATGACTACTAAAATCGTTTCAAAAGCTTCTTTTGAGCCGTCCAGTAAATCATGAGTAATCGCTACATCATCATACGTATCTACTACCTCCCCATGAGTAAAGGTCTGAGAAGAATCTTTCAAATGTGCCTTTGTTTGAATAGAGACGGCTTTTTTCACCATACTTTTGACTGTTTGAGATTGATTCTCTAAATTTTTATCAACAGCTACAGGTTCCTCCCCCTTTTTTATAAGCTTCTTCACTTTCATAAATGTAATTGAACAAAACGATCTGTTTAGTCAGCGCTTGAGTAGTTGTTAGTTTATGAGTAATCGTCCAAGTACCTGTTTTCTCTGAATTAGATAGACTCTTGCTTGTTTCTTCAATGACTACTGGTTCAGCTTCTTTATCCTTTTTCTGTGCTGCTTTTGTTGCTTCTACATCAATTGCTTTAGAAACAACAAACCATTTTTGTGTTTTGTTTAGTTTGTAGCTAAGCTGGTCAATGAGTTCTGTATTGTCCAAAGAAGTTAATTCTTTCTCATTATTTTTCCATGTTGCTAAAGAAGTTAGTGCATTTTCTTCTTCTGGAAAATCATAAAGAAGAAGCCGATTTAACTGGACAGAAAAATGAGTGTTTGTCATTTTTTCATAAGGAACCTTTACTGTTTTAATTGGTTCTTTTTGCCCTTTCTCTGTTATTGTAAAGACGTATTCACTCTTAGAATAATCTTGTTTATCTTCTTTAAAAGTGGAGTGAATCAATAAAGGAGTAATTTTTTGAAATCCTGCTGGTGCTTCTACTTCTTTAAGTTTATAATCGCCGTAAGGCAACTGTTCAAATTTTCCATAACCATCAAAGCCAAGTTTAGGATCATATTCTGTTGTTGCGGTATCTTTGGCCCCTGTGATTGGTTTTGTTGAGTCCAATGGCGTTACTTTGAAGGTTAAATCATTGAATCCTGTACTTGCTGATCCTGTAGCAGATTGAGTGAATTTAAAGAAATCAAAATTGAATCGAATCACTTGTTCCTTCGCTACCACATTTTTTGTAATGACAGCATTTTCTTTTGAATCATCTACTTTTTTTATAGAAACATCATATCTCGTTTGATCAATCAAATAGCCTTCTGGACTTTTTGTTTCCTGCCAATAATAGTCGTTAATAGCAAGGTGCTTAACAGCTACCTGATTTTCCTCACCGATCTCAAGCGTAATATTTTTGCCTAACTTTTTAATACCCTTTACTAATTCTGGCTTAAAATTATCTGCCCATTTTACTGGATCGCCTGCCTTATGAGTTGAGCTATCTTTTTTATAATAAAGCGTGTATTCCGCTTCTTTAAGCAATGCTTTTCCCTGTGTCTCTTTTGTACCAGTGTCTTTGTCTACTTTCGTTAAAGAAGATTGTCCAGTAATTTCCTTGATTCGTTCCTTTTGCCTTAACAATCACAACAGGAACTGTTTGATTCGCATAGTTTAATTCTACTTTTATCGGTTTAAATGAGTTAACAAACCCTACACTAGCCTTATTTTCAGTTACATAATAGGTACCTAATTCTAATACTTCTGTGACTTTTTAAGCTGTTTCAGCATATCCTTTTTCATTAGTGATAATGGTTTGAACAATCGTACCATTCGGATCATCTTTACGAATATCAAAAGTGTTTCCAGCCAATGAATAGTGTTCGTTCCATTGTGTGATTCCTGTTTCAACACCTTCCTTATTCAATTGAATCTGTCCTTTTTCACGATAATTAGTTGAAATGACTTCAACGGCTTCACTTGCTTTAATAGTTGTAACCATTGGTGTTGTGTCAATGGTGTAAGATTTTGGCACCTCCTTTTCTGTAATGGTGACTTTCGTTCCATGAAGAATCTCAGTAATGGTTATAGTGCCATCTTCTCCTGTTTTAACGTCTCTTGCGGGAAATTTATTATTATCAAATGTTACATGGAAAACTGTATCTGGAACTAGCTTTCCTGACTCTTTATCTTTTTTAACAATTTTCAGATTCCCATTTTTTATGACCTCTAAATTGATAGTGAATTCATTTGGAATATCAATCGCTCCTGCAACAACAGATTGTTGACCTGCTAATTTATAGGCAACAGGTGTACCAAATCCTACAGACTTTCTAAATTTTAAAGAACCACTTGTAGAATCAACATTTGGTGTGAAGGTTAGGTTGTTACCATTAATTTTATATTCACTATTTGTAGAATTATTTGTCTCTTTAAAAGAGTTTAGATTGGTATTGTTCGTATCTGTTACTGTCACAGATTGACCGAGAACAACTTTGATTGTTTGATTTGTGAAGCTGGGTTTCTTCTCATAATCCGCAATAACTTGATTAATCTTATCTTTTATTGCTTGATAATTTGAAAGAGGTGTCCCATCCATTCTTAAAATAGAGTTGACATTTAGTCCATTTGCTTCTTTCCAAAACATGGTTTGTGCGACTACTTGCGTATCAGCATCTGTGCCAGCTTTTGACCATAATGTTGAAATATATTTGGCACGTTGTTTATTGCGATATCTGGTAATGGATTAGACGTATAGTTTGGAGTTACTTCGTTTACAATATTTACTGTAGGTTCATAACAAAAGACTGGCTGCCTCATTCCGTTATAAACAGCAAACAAAGGGGCATCTAGCCTATCATACTGTTCCTCATTTTCAAACTTTCCCTGCATTCGATATAATTGATTGTTTGAATATTCAATCGTTACGTTCTGGGGAAACGTTGTCTCTGCATTCACTGAAACTGGAATAGCAGAAGCAATGCCCCCTACTCTTACAAGTGCAATTCCTGCAAGAGTTCTTTTAATGCCTTTTTTCACGTTAAATCGTTTCATAATTAGCCTCCTTAAATAATTTCTAATAAAAATTGAAATGTTAAATGGTGGTGCTCTTTTTCTTATCACGCACATTCTCCTTTTACAAAAATACAAAAAAGCGATCATCATTGTGAGTACACTCAACAGCGAGATCGCTTAACTTTTTTTCTTATTAATTTGTTTTTTCTCTTTAGTTTAATATGAAAGTGTTCTTATTATTGGTCGTGCTCGTATTTTACATTTTATGATATACCCTTCAAACATAGAAAGCTAATTCCATTGATAACCTTATCTATATCCTATCAATTGGTTTTAAAGTCTCTAAGATACAAGAAAACCACAGACTTTTTCCCAAGTTCTGTGGTTTTAAAAAATTATTTTAACCTATTGAAACTAAATACTACAAATCCTTCTTTTTGTTCGAAGTCTGTTATATAAGATATTGTGGCAGTCAGCTCTCTACCAGTAAACTCTCTATCTTTAGTTATTTCTTGTAGGATTATAGTATCTCCAATTTGAAAATTTCGGTCATTAAATCGTATCTCAAAATTCTTTTTTTCGTTTAACACAGCTTCAAAATACTCTGTATCAATCTTCAGCTCGTGCTCCAAACTTATCACCTCTCATCAATAAAATTGATTAGATTGTCAAATTGATTAATATTGTCATATACAAAAAGAGGTATTTTTGCATTCAAAGAATAGCTTCTCGCAGTATCTTCTTCAACTTTTTGAAATTTTTGAATTCTTTCAAGCACCCAAGTATGGTTATCTCTATTAAATAGCCGAGACTGAATCACTTCTGGAATTTCTTTTTTTAGAATGACGCCAACAATATCAACATTTTCAAAAGTTTCAAATGGTAGAGGAACTATTTCTCCAGTATTGTTTAATAGTGTAAAATGCCCATCTAGGATTATTTTTGTTGATAATGAATCAATCTTTTTAAGTTCCTTTTTCCATAGATTTTGATTTTCTGCAATTTCTTTTGTTTGCTTATTTATAGTATCTATTTGTTGATCAGCTTTCTTTATTAAAGAACTGATAGTATAAGCCTCAATTGGATATACTTTGTCAATCTGATCCAATAAGGTAGATTTTCCAACACCATGAATTCCCGCTAGTAAAATATATTTCATTTATTTTAGTTACCCTTCAATATAACAAAAAGACTGAGGTGCCGCTTTTATCTTTTTATCGAAATAATTCAAATCCATTGGTACATCATACTTAATAAATTCTTTGATTTGAATAGCGAATCCTGTATCACGTCCATCAAAATATTCATTAAAAAACTTCCTTGAAATTCCAGAATATTGTTTCGTTTCTTTCCAAATGTTAGATGGACAATCTTTAATGATACTCTCAATTTCAAATTCACCAACCACTTTTCCATACGGCTTCGTGGCATAAACTACAATAGACGAAATATCATCTCGCTTGAATATATTTTTTCTATACTCAAATTTTTTTCTACCTTCCATAATTTCTTCTACGAATTCAGGTTTAATTGATAATAAAACCTTCATATACTTCACCTATTTCTAATATTTTTTCAAATTGATTGTTTGTCAAATTCAGGACACCAAAATATGCTCCCCTGTTCAATCCTACTTTGTTTATCAAATCTTGTCTAATAATTCGTTTAGGTAGTGCCAAGTTGTACAGCATTTTAATAATATATGGATATTTTTTTGATTGGTAGTAACCTCTAAGCTCTTGTTCACTAAAGATAGAACCTTTTCCACAATACCTAAGATACTCATCGACATCTTTAAAATCATTCATTTGTTTTACGCTTGCTACCGTACATAAAGTAGTCGCTACTGAATTGTATTCAGCTGAACGGGCGTTATACTCCTTCATCCGATATATCACTATCAAGTCTCCTATGTTCATTGCTTTAACACCAGACATATTAGTAATATATATTTTCTCAGTTGTATTGGTGAAAGATAAATCTTCAACTACATGATTTTTTTCAGTACGCAATTTAGAGTCAGGAAACATCTTAGTATGAAATTCAGGTTTTATAGATAATAGATACTTATTACTTTCTAAATTAACTTTAGGATAGTCTTTATAAATATTCTCAAAAATAGTTTGATCTTTGTAATAGACTAACTCTCCATTTGCTTTAGTTCCCCAAACTTGAAACCCAAATTTTTCTAAGAGCAGAATTAGGCCCTCTTGCTTTTCAAAAACTGTAACATAAATAAAATCTTGATTGGTTTCAATCATCTTTTGTAAAGCAATACTCAAAAAACGTTGTCCTAAAATAGTTCCATGTGCATTAATTTTGAATGTCCCTATCTTTAAGCGTCTCTTTTTAACGAATTCAGGAGAGATAGTTTGATCCTCCTCGTATTCATCTTTCAAATACAGAAATCCATTTAAAATGCCATTATCTCTAAAAATATATGCATCCTCACTACTTTTACCTAGAAACCATCTTTCAAAGTCATAGTCTTTTTTTAAAGAATCAAAAAATTGATCATTGACATCTAAATCAGAGAATTTAACTTTTTGAATAACATCCTTCTCCATATCCATCCTCTTCCCGAACATACGTTCTTATTCTATCATAACTTACAATTAATTATAACTGTTTTAGAAAAAAAGCTCTAGAATTATTTTATAACAAACTTAATGTTTAGTTTAACTTTGTAAGACTTGATTACTTCTTCTGTTAAGAAATATTGAAATCAGTGTATAATCAATTATCACTAGTAAAAATTTCAGGATTTTTTTCACATTTACAAAAGTATGATCCTGTTATTTTATTAAGATAATTTTTGAACTTTCCATTTCCATTCACTATTCTAACTAAAATTCACTTCTAAAAAAAATCCGTACCACTTTCATAAAAGCATGTACATTTTTATACTAATCAGCATTTTTAGTGGTTCATATATCTCTTATTTTTTCTTTTGGAAAATAAAAAGAGAATCGCTTTAAATCAACGATTCTCCTAATTTTGTCTGTTGTTTTTTAAAATGTATACGTTAATTTGATTTCTCTAAGCAATAAAATCACAATAGTAGCAAATATGTTCACAAAAGGGAATGTGAATGTAAGCTGAGACTCTGCTAGTACTCATAGTATTTGGTTCTGCTGTCATTTACTGAATCCTCCGAGGTCAAAAATCGTAGTGTCTATTCCACAATGAATCATTGCAAAACTCTCTCAAATAAAAAAGAAGTTGTGACAGAAGTGTTCTGTCTCAAGAACCAGGTAGGTATCATGCACATCTACTCTGACAAGTCAATCGTAGTGATTTATGACAATACGTCGGAATATACGAAAATTGTCAAGGAACACTAGTCATGAAATGAATAGCTGTGGATTGATATCTACTTGGAGCTTCCCATATTTTTGAGAGTATTCGGCTTATTTCCGAGATGTTGCTTGCGATTACTCGGCACAGATTAGGACCGACAAGTGCTAGTTCTACTTTGCCGCTTCTGCTTATATTCGTACTTTAGCAGAATGGTATGCGTAGTTTTGATAAATATTCCTTGAATGAAACTAGCTCACTTGATGTAGTAGAGCTGTATGCGTAGAAGAGCGTAGAAGAGCTGCTGTCTCTATGAGTCTAACGATTCTCGAGACAAAACAGTACACTATATCCGTTTTTCTACGTCCACGGTTCTCACTATACTACACTTCGTTTCGATCTCATCAATTTCTAAATGGCAAAGCCACTAAGAATTGAAGGACTTCGTTCCGATCCTCGAAGTATGGAGGCTTCGCTCTTACGCTTCTTACGAATGCTCGGATCATACAAAGACTGGAACACCATTTATTTGTTTTTAAGGGTTCTGGATATACTAATGTCACAGACCCATCTTATCACATGTTTCTGTCAATGTCGTTACAGTTTGATTTAAGTTTTCTGAGCAACGCTTTATTATAGAACATAAAATGATTCTCAAGCAACGCTCTAACCAACTTATAAATTACATTAAAAGATAGTCTATAAATGATCTTCAATGGTAAAAAATTTTTACTTGTATGCTTCAATGACAGGAGTAAGCAGCTTCAAAAGCAAGTAGGGAGTTGCTAATCCTGCTTTGTCAGTTTCACTTGTGTAGGAATATCTAGTGAAATGATATATGTGGTCTCGATAAGTATTCCTTGAATAGAGGCTAGCTCATCTATGAGCATTAGCAGAATGGTATGCAATGCTCTTGCTGAGGATAAATTTATTCTATATACAAAGAGACAGCTGTATGCAGGCGACAGGCTTTGAATGTGAAACATTCATCTTCTTAAGAGGTATATGTTTCTTAATATTATAACCTAAATAACAAACAATATTAATCAGTACTTTTAGTTCATCTTTGTTCGTTTCAGCAATTGAAATTAATCATAAAAAAATCCAAAACAGCATACACCAAATAAATATATCGAATAATATTTATATTTTTCGTTTTTTATTCACTTTATCATGATTTTATTTATGAATTTCACATTTTAGAGAATATAATGAAAAAATAGATAAATAAACAATTTTCTTTTGTGCTAGACTGTTAGCGGGATATTTTTAAAAAGGAAATAACAGTAAAAAAATATAGTGTTTAATCACTGTTTATTTGCCAATTATTTATTGAAAAATCCTTTACTGATAAACAATTACACAAAGGAGTAATATTCATGAAAAAAAAATCAAAATTTTTCGTATTAGTTTTCACTTTTATGGTGTTTGCTTTAGCATTTTTGGAAAATAATACAGCCGCCTATGCCGAATCAAAAGATTTCTATCCCCCCGTAAACATAGTAACTGTTGAAAATGAAAAATCAGCATTACCAGAAAGCATTACTTATTTATCTGAAGATCAAAAGATCTCACAAGATAACGTTTCCTGGGATTCCATAGATGAATCCATATTTTCGAAAGCTGGCACTTATGAGATTCAAGGAATTGCTAAAAAAACAAATGCAAAAGTAAAAGGAATTATTACTATTTTTCCATCAGATCAAAAAGTTAAAGTAGCAGCTATCGGAGACAGTATTACCTATGGAATGAATGTAGAGAATGCCCTAATAAACTCTTATCCGAGACAGTTAGGTTACCGTTTAGGCAGCAATTATGATGTTGTAAACTACGGAAACTCCGGTAAGACCCTGCTAAATAACGGAAATGATCCGTACATTCGTACATCTGAATATAAAAACAGCTTGGCTGTTAACCAAAATATCGTAATTATCCAGTTAGGTACCAATGATACGAAACCATATAATTTCACAAAAATTGATAACTATATTAATGACTATGTGAATTTGATTAACGCTTATAAAGCAATGGAAACAAAACCTGTCGTTTATGTTTGTCTGCCGCCAAAAGTTGTTCATACAAACTATGATATCAGTAATGAAAATCTGAAACTGATTTTGCCAAAAATTCTTGAGTCCGCCAAAAAAGCCGATGTTGATGTTTCAGTCATAGATAACAACTCCATAACTCAAGACGCAGACATTCTGATTCCGGATGGTGTCCATCCAAACGCACGCGGAGCTGCACTGTTAGCAAATAATGTTTATGCCAGACTTAAAGGAAAATCTGAAGTTATTTCTGGAATTGCTGAAGCAAATGACTATTATACTGCTTTCGGATCACTTAATACGTATCAAAATAATTCATTCTACATTGGCGGAATTGTCCCGGATGCATGGATTTCCTATAAAAACGTTGATCTATCTGTTCATAAAGGCAGCATTCAGCTATTCTCCTCCATCCCCTATGACAATACAACAGTCACAATACGAAAAGGTGCTGTGGACGGAGAAATTATAGGTGAAAAAAAGCTGACTCGCTCAGGTAGTTTGAATACTTGGCTATATCATACAGTAGAGCTTACTGAAAATACAGGAATTGCTGATATATATGTTTCATTCTCACGCCCTTCTACAAGTACCATTACTGAAATTGCGAACTTAGGAGCCATTAACTTTGGTTTTGACGAGAAGAAACCTCTTGAAATTCATTCATTTTCTGAATTACAGACTGCAATCAATAGTAATATTACCAATTTAAAACTCATGGCCGATATTTCGTTCACTACAAACCTGCAGCTGAAAGATAACACGAAACTGGATTTAAATGATTTTACTCTAAATACTGCCAATTATTATTTCTACAAAGACGAAGCTTTGGGCAGAAAGATTTCAGTTGATGTACGTAACGGAATCATTCAAGGGCAAAATCCATACGGAAGCTTCTATAGTGCAGACTCTACTAATGCCAATTACGGTATGAATTTATCTTTCTCTTCTATTGCTTTTGAAGGAACACTTTTAAATAGAGGATTAAGCAAAGAAACAGTTGTAGAATTTAAAAATGTTCAAAGTTCTATATCTTCAATCAGTTCAAATAATACATTTGTTTATAAAGAAGTTGATCTTGGAAAAAATCTTGGAAGTATTCAACTATATGCTTCTGTACCTTACGACAACACGACGGTTACTCTTCGGACTGATTCAACAGATGGTCCGATTATCGGTCAAAAAATACTGACTCATTCTGGAAATATAAATACCTGGTTATATCACACCATCGATTTAAAAGAAACCGAAGGAATCCACGACATTTATGTGACAGTTAACAGACCCTTAACTGGAGAGACAGTTGAATTGGCTCGCCTTGGTTTTCTCAATTTTGCTTACGATGAAAACGAACCGACTGAAATCCGTTCATTTACAGAGCTTCAAACTGCTATCAGCAGCAATCTAACTAATTTAAAATTGATGACGAATATTCAATTCACTACAAACCTGCAGCTGAAAGATAACACGAAACTGGATTTAAATGATTTTACTCTAAATACTGCCAATTATTATTTCTACAAAGACGAAGCTTTGGGCAGAAAGATTTCAGTTGATGTACGCAACGGAATCATTCAAGGGCAAAATCCATACGGAAGCTTCTACAGTGTAGACTCTACTAATGCCAATTACGGTATGAATCTTCTCTTCTCTTCTATTTCTTTTGAGGGACAGTTGTTAAACAGAGGTTTGAGCAAAGAAACTGTTGTCACTTTTGAAAACAGTCAGAATACAAAATCATCGATCAGCCCAAACAATACCTTTATTTATAAAAATATTGATTTAGATGGGAATTTAGGCAGTATTCAATTAAATGCCGCAGTGCCATATGACAATACAACAATGACTGTTCGAGTTGATTCAGCGGATGGACCGATTATCGGAGAAAAAGTACTGACTCGTACAGGTAATGTAAACACTTGGGTATATCATACAATTGATTTAGCTAAAACAAACGGAATACATGATATATATGTAACAGTAAGCAGACCCTCAACCAGCGAGACTACTGAACTGGCTTATCTTGGCAGCATCAATTTCACCTATGACCAAAACAGCCCAACTGAGATCCGGTCTTTCACAGAACTTCAGACCGCTATCAACAGTAATCTGACAAACTTACAACTGATGACTGATCTGCAATTAACTGCAAACATTCAATTACAGGATGATACTGTTATTGATTTGAATGGCTATACACTAAATACCGCCAGCTACTACCTGACAAAAAACGAATTACTTGGTAAACGTATTAATTTGACGATTAAAAATGGACATGTCTTAGGTCAAAATAATTATGGAAGCATCTATTCCGGCGATTCTGCCAATCAGTCTTATGGCATGAATGTTAATGTACAGGATATCCAATTTGACGGCACATTGTTCATTCGTCAAAATGTTACAGGTGCAGTTGTTTCCTTCGAAGGTGATAACGAAATTCGTTCAACTAAAGGCAGCAATGTCTACGCTCAAAATGTTACCTTTAAAACCGGATCAACTTATAAAGGTACAACTGAAGGCGGCGGTTCCAGCAATGACAGCGGCTCAACTGTTATTTCAATGGGTAACAGCAATACACAAAAAGAATTCATTGTTGAAGAAAATGCGATTGTTGAATTATACCCCGGCTACAGCGGTACCGGCTATGGACAAAATGCCGTTTACGGCTTCTCATTCTTGCAAGTTCAGGAAAATGCGAGCTTTACAGCTAAAGGAAACGGACCTATGCTTCGTACTGAGTATACAGCTGGAAATGCAAAAGTGGAGGTCCTACAGGATGCAGTATTCGACGTTTCCACCAGCTTGGCTGCAGAAGGCTTCTCTTTCTCACATGGGATCGATTACGTCTTTAATAACCCAGCATATTTCTCAATTGAAAGCTTGAATACAAAACGTTTTTCATTTATGTACGCTTACCGGGCAAGCTCGTTTACCTACCATGGTAAAGAATTAAAAGTTTGGGAAACAGCTGATACTGCTGGTGAAGCAAGTAAAAAATGGACTGACATTGATAGTATGCAGTTAACTAATATCCTAAACGGAAATAACATGGGAACACTCACAACCAGCAATGAAATGCTGCTCTCAAAATTTGGCAGCTTAAACAATTATTATCGTATTTCTAATCAATAAGATGAACAAAGAAACATACTAAGATTAGTGAAGTTGTGACAAAACTTCTCCATGCAACAAGTAATCGCAGGAGCATATCTCTTTATGCTCCTACGATTCTTACGAACGCTCGGGATCATACAAAGACTGGAACACCGTTTATTCGGCTTTTGGGACTCAAACATACTTATGTCACAGTCCCCACTATTTTCTATTTACAGGATATAGTAAAGGTGAAAGGAAGCTTAAGTATAACCTCATAAATTTAGAATTCGTATCAAACACTAACATTTTAGAATCTGGTTTAAGCAGGCAGGGACTTCGAACCCATGTAAAGGGAAGCTGGATCGAAATGATTCAGTGAAGGTCTTTCAGTATAAGAGAAGGAATAAAACAATATCATTTATTTTAACTTTTGATGTATCAAAAGAAGAAAGCTGCAAGGTACTTTATCAGGAGAACCTCTATTGACGAACGCTGCTCAACCTCTGGAAAAATTTGACCTACATCAGACTATTCCTGGGGCGGGCGGGTTCTAGATCATTAAAAGGAGAAGCTTCACCAAATAAGGACAACTGATCAGAGAATATCTTCAATATCTTCTTAGAGAATATTCCGAAAACGCGACGATTCATCACTTTAATTACCTGAGGAAGTCTTGAATCTGTTCTATTTAATTCTGATTTTGAAAGGATAAACCGTCACTTTACTTTCTGAGAAAAGGACGATAAGTCACATGTTTACACTCATATTCACAGATACTTTGAATCTTTCCTTTTGAAAATTCAATCACAGAAACTCCATCAAACGCATATTCTTCTTTTTCTTTCGCATTAAAGTACCATTCAACAACTAGAATATCTTCTGAAACTTCCAAAATTCTATAAATAGACCACTCCAAAACTATTTGCTTTTCCAGCATATGTTCCAGCCACTGATAAATCTCACCGATTCCTTTATACACTGGCCCGTAACACTCTCTATAAGTAATATCTTGATTAAAATACTCTTCTATTTTTGAAAAATCTCGACTGATCCAACATTCAAAATAATGCTTAACAATTTCCTGCTTTTCCATACTTGCCTCCCTTTCTCCATTTAATTAACAATAATGATATATTCTTCCCTTTGTTCGCTTCATAATGATAGTGAACAAAATATTTCCTAAAATCACAATTACTCATTCTTTTATTTGGCAATCAAATTGTTTTGGTTCATCATTCATTAAAAAAGGCATTCACTTTCCTTTTATGATGTTTTTGTTAAAAATAAGCATTTTCTATAAAATCCGTTACTTCTATTATACAGGTTGAACTTGAATATTAGTAATGCCTTTCGGATATGGTCAGCATTGCCAAAATATGCTTTGACTAAAGAATCTGCTATTTTCTTATCTATGATAAACCTATCAAAAAAGAGCAGCATTCTTTGTCTCCTCTCTTCATTTTTGTTAAGATAAGAAAAAAGCTCCAAAAGAAAGGAATGGGTGCTGTATGGAAACAATAAGGTTAAACACAGGCATTGAACTGCCGATTATCGGCAGCGGGACAAATACTTTTGGTAAGGAAAATCGTGACTATATGGGTAAAATAAACGGAGATACCACTGAAATCGAGACAGCGATTACTGCAGGCTATCGTCATTTTGACACGGCAATCAGCTATCGAAATGAATCTGTGGTTGCCTCTGGAATTGCTAAAAGCGGTATTCCCCGGTCAAAATTTTTTATCACTTCAAAGCTGCCGGGAAAGCCAGAATATACATCGAATGAAGCTGCTGTTCAAAAAGGTGTTGAAGAAAGCCTACGTACGCTGAAAACAGATTATATTGATTTGTTTCTGATTCATCATCCTTGGAATAATCTGGAAGAAATTACTTTGGTATGGAAAGTACTGGAGAAGTATACTGATAAGGGTGTATTGAAAGCCATTGGAGTTTCCAATTTTAACGAAGAACAGCTGAAACATCTACTTGATCATTCTCGCATTAAGCCTGCTGTTAATCAGATCGAATCGCATCCAGGTCTCTGGAATGATGACATTATCGCTTATTCTTTAGAAAACAACATTGTTCCCGAAGCGTGGGGGCCTTTAACCAGAGTCAGTCCTGAAGCCAAAAAAATACTGACTTCAATTGGTGAAGAATACGGCAAAACATGGGCTCAGATTATTTTACGATACCAGCTGGATCGCGGAGTAGTCGTTATTCCCAAATCTCATAATGAAGAACGGCAAAAACAAAATCTTGACTTGTTTGATTTTGAACTGACTGAAGAACAGAAAAATAAAATTGCACAACTTTAGGAACTGTCTGAAAACTCTAGTGGCGAGCATTTTCGTAATTTCCATAGATTTCATCATCACAAATCCTCACTTATTGCCAGTCCTGCTTACCCAGTATCAAGCTAGCAGGATGGTATACAATACTCTGATAAAATAAATGGGCAGACATTTATATCCATCTCAAAGAGATTGTTGCCAGTCCCACTGGTGCAGGAACATCTAGTGAGATGGTATGCAAAGCTCTGATAGAAAAATGACATTAGTGGTTATTCGCTCCCTAGCCTTTGCCTTGGAGTGTTTGACCGCTTGGATTTTTTATTTGTACCACATGCATACCCCATTATTTTTATCTGATAATTCTTTCGCTAGATGAAGGACATCGGTTAACTCTAGACAATGATCTTTTCCGCTACTTTCTTTCTCTGCGAAGAGAATGTCGCAATCACTTAAAGCAGATTTTTGAACCTCTATTCCAATCCTCTTGGCTGGAAACTCTTGCATAACCAATTTTGACTTTATCTAACTTTTACTAGTAGATTTGATATCTTCCCTACTAGTATACTTTGAAATCCACTGTCTTAAAACACTGTGGGAAGAAATTGAGAATGTTTCAATCACCTCGTTGAGTGATTTCGCATTATCTACAACTGCTTTGACTGCGCTAATTTTGAGTTCCTCTGGATAACTTGTCCAAGGGACTTTGACATAAGTATGTCTGAGATCCCTAAAACCGAATAAACGGTGTTCCAGTCTTTGTATGATTCGAGCATTCGAAGAAGCGTAGAAGCAAGTTCATACATGCCCCCCCAGACATGCGACGAGCATTCGAAGAAGCGTAGGAGCAAGTTCATACATGCCCCCCAGACATGCGACGAGCATTCGAAGAAGCGTAGGAGCAAGTTCATACATGCCCCCCAGACATACGACGAGCATTCGAAGAAGCGTAGGAGCAAGTTCCTACATGCCCCCTAGACATGCGACGAGCATTCGAAGAAACCGTAGGAGCAAGTTCATACATGCTTCGAGGATCGGAACGAAGTCCTTCAATTCTTAATGGCTCTGCCGTTTAGAAATTGATGAGATCGAAACGAAGTGTAGTGTAGTGTAGTGAGAACCGTAGACGCAGAAAAATGGCTGCAGCGTAATGTTTTGTCTCGAGAATCGTTAGACTCGTAGAGACAGCAGTTCTGGAAATAAATCACTACGATTGACTCGTCAGAGTAGATGATGCATGATACCTACCTGGTTCTTGAGACAGAACACTTCTGTCACAACCTCGTTCAACTCCGCCTGCTTCATATTTACGAATCCAGTCTTTCAAGGTCTCATTTGCCACATCAATTCTTTTAGCCTCTGCATTGGTAGAGATCCTTGACTGAAGGACCTGATGAACGGAAAATAATTTTTCTTCTACACTAAATTTTACTATCGGCGCATACAAAAACTCCCATCATAGTAGATTAGAAATTTTGTTTTTTCTAGTGTCTACTATGTTGGGAGCATACCAATTCAACGAGTCAGCCTGTTTGCTTTTTCGATTTTATTTTTGAATTAAACTGATTGAATATACTTCGTTTAATTATGAATTACTATGTCTGTTTTTAAAATAGTCAGCTGTATCCTGCTCATCCTGCTTCAGCTGTTCAATCAGCTGTTCAGCTCCATCAAATTTTACCTGGTCACGCAGGTAATGATTCCAACGAACAACAACCTGCTCCCCATAGATGTCCTTGTGGAAATCCAAAATATAAACTTCCACAGTCAGCTCGCGCCCGTCACCAAATGTATCATTATGACCGATTGATCCCATTCCAACATACCAATGTTCACCGATTTTAATCTGTGTGGCATATACCCCGATACGAGGCAGTCGAACAGTGCTTTTCACACGAATATTCGCAGTAGGAAATCCAAGCAGCCGCCCTCTAGCATCTCCATGAACAACTGTACCTTCAATTTCATACACATAGCCCAATAAATCAGCAACTTCTTCCATATCCCCAAAATCCATCATTTCCCGAATTCTGGTAGAGCTGATTTTTTCTCCGTCCATCTCTTCACGCTGAACAGTTATGATATCAAAACGTTCTTTGGCATATATCGGAAAATGCATCACATCAGCGATTTCTCTTGGTCCATACGTATAATCAAACCCTGAAACAGCTACTTTAGCATGCAAATCAACAATATACTGATCTACAAAATCCTGTGGTTTGAGATGCGCAAAATCAGAAGTAAATTCAATAACATAAAGGATATCAGTCCCCAAAGCAGCCATTCGTTCTTCTTTTTGTTTAAGACTAGTCAAATATTTCATTTCATTTGGCTTTACTTTTTGAAATACAATGGAGGGATGCTGATTAAATGTCATGACTGCCAGCTTCAAACCTCTTTCATCTGCAATTTTTCGGCCTGTTTCAATTACCTTTTGATGTCCCTGATGAACGCCATCAAAAAAGCCTAATACCATTACCACATTATCAGCAGGTATCTGTGCCGGATCATAGGGGTGACGAATGGAAACAATTTTCATAAGACAAATCTTCCTTCTATTTAATTATTTCTAAGTACTTTACTTGGCTTTAACAACTCTTTTTTTTCTGGATGCTGTTTATATAAACTGACTACCAAATCTTGATAATACAGCGCAATTAAGTCCTCAGGCATTTTATTAAGCTTCAATTCCTGAAGCGATAAAAACACACCATTTTTCACTTTGGCATAGAGCTTATCCGTCAAATCGACTCTTGGAAATTCAGCAACTGCTATCTCTATGGGCAATAGGATGTCATCAATTTTTCCCAGCTCTTTTTTTTCAGCAGTTTCTGCCAACGTTACGCATTGCTCTGCTTTCAAACCGCCGCTGGCTGTTCGAACCAGTTCAGACATATGTGCTGGAACTCCCAAAACTTTCCCGGTATCCACCGAAAGCGTTCGGACATAAGTCCCTTTGCCGCAAACAACTTCAAAGGTCCATGACTGTGTTCCCTCTTCTTTATTAAACATCGGTACGCTTGTCCGTTTGAAGGAATGAATCATCGCTTTTCTTTCCGGACGCTCTACCTCTTCACCATTTCTAGCATACTCATATAGTCGTTTTCCATTTACTTTTACAGCAGAAAACATTGGTGGAATCTGCGTGATTTCACCTGTAAGCTGCTTCATCGCTTGATCAATCTCCTCCAGCGAAAATGGCTTTGCAATAATTTCCTGTTCAACCACTTCTCCTCCGGCATCTTCCGTTGTTGTAGAAAAGCCCAGTGTAATCTCTCCCTCATAGGTTTTACCGGAATCTACCATATATTCAATGACTTTGGTTCCTTTACCAATACAAATCGGCAAAACCCCTGAAACATCAGGGTCTAATGTACCGCCATGTCCAATTTTTTTTGTATGTAAAATTTTTCGCAGTTTGAAGACACAGTCATGACTGGTCATTCCTTTTTCTTTCCACAAGGGCAAGATTCCATCCATTTTATTTTTTCCTCCATTTACATGCTAACTTGGTTATTATAGCATAGAACACTTGAAGAAAACATTGTTGAAAATCTATAAAAAGCTTTCTGTCGCAAAGCTCATCCCCCCAAAAAAATTCAACATGCCTCTCTTTTGAATAATTGCTAAAACGAACATTCTTCCACAATAAATGAAGAGCCTCAGACATCTAGTGCCGCAGACTCTTCAGGTTTGTAATAGTTTACTGATTTGAATTCTTTTTTGATTTTCTCGCTGTACGCGTTTGCTGTCGGCGTTCAACTTTACGTTTCTGTTTATTGCTGGCCGAAATCGCACGATCAATCTTCTTTTTGTAGCCTGGTTTGATTTTCTTCTTCTTCTTTTTCACCAAGCCAATCAATGTTGGATCAAGCTCATCTTTTGATTTCACTCGTTTTGTACGACGGTTACGATCATAAGTTTCTACAATCTCGCCATTTTTAATTTCTTTAGGATGGAAGCTTATTCCCAACTGTTCAATCTGAGTAATCATATAATCATCAGATGGCTCGTACAACGTAATCGCTGTACCTTCCAAGCCGTTTCTTCCAGTCCGCCCTACCCGATGAATGAAAAAATCCAATTCTACAGGAATTTCTGCATTAATTACATGTGATACACCTTCAATATCAATTCCTCTGGCAGCCAAATCTGTTGCCACAACATACTGGAATTCCAGATTCTGAACCTGACGCATCACACGTTTCCGCTCTCTGGGCGTAATATCTCCATGAATCTTTGCTACTTTCAATCCCTGTCCTTTTAAAAACTCAGTGATTTCATCCACACGCTGTTTTGTATTGGCAAAAACAATTGCCAAGTAGGGATGACCTATTGTTAGCAGCTGATAAATCAGGCGATTTTTGTCTTTTCCTTTTGTCGAAATCAGCCAATTATCAATCGTCTCAGAAATAACGGCTTTTGGTTTAATATGTTCAACGACTGGGTTCTCCATGTATTTTTTAAGGAATGGACGCAATTTTTCTGGAATAGTCGCTGAAAAAACCATCATTTGCAGATGAGCAGGCAGTCTTCCTGCGATTTGATCCACCTCTTCAAGAAAGCCCATATCCAGCGTCATATCTGCTTCATCGACAACAAAAGCAGATGCAGTATGCACTTTTAACGCTTGTTCATTAATCATATCTAAAATACGTCCCGGCGTACCAATGACCACATGAGGCTGCTGATTTCCAAGCTTAGCCAATTGACGCTGCTTATCTGTACCGCCGACAAAATTTGTTACACGTATTTCCGGTTGACTAAACTGAGCGATTTGCACCGCTTCACGATAGATTTGACCAGCCAGCTCTCTACTGGGTGCTGTAATGACTACACTAACCTCATCAAGAGTCGGATCGATTTTATCCATTAACGGCAGTAAAAAGGTATGTGTCTTGCCGCTGCCGGTTTGTGATTGACCTACCACACTTTTTCCTTTGTTGATTACAGGAATTAGTTTTTCCTGTACTTCTGTCGGCTCTTTAAAGCCTTTTTCTTCTAAAGCTTTCATGATAAATGGTTGAAATTGAAATTGTTCGAATGAACTCATTTTCCCCACCTCTTTTCTTTTTTCTACGTTAGCCCTCAAGCATTATAACACAAAATCTATACTTCCTCTGTGCTTTTTTCAAACTTTTTATTTGGTGTAATTGTACTGACTGTATACGTGTGGCTGGCCCGTTCATAAAAAAACTGCCGTTGCTTTTTCAAAATTGAATAACCAATACTGAATATGAACATTAGAATAATAATCAGACTGAAAATAAACAGAATCAAGCTCACGGCTTGAAGTATTGGATTCGCTGAATTTAACCATACATCAGCATAAGAAGCATAGATACTGCTCAACTGAAAAATATAATACAGATAACCATAGCGTAAAAACAGCGCCTGAAAACTGATTTTAGCTTTCCCTTCTTCCACAATCCTGATTTTTACAATCTTTTTTCCCATAGTCTGACCATTCGTGAATGTCGGAATTAGCATAAAGACAATTAAGACAATTGGAAAAAACCAAATTCGATTGTCAGAAAGATGTACCTGATCGTCCCACATCCGATATTGACTGCTAAAGCGAGGGACTGTCGTAATAATGGCTTGAACAATACCTATTAGAAACCAGTCAATAGCGAAAGCAGACAGCCGCCTGAAAACCGTCACCTGTGCTCCTTTTCTATATGCTTCTTCATCAATCTCTTCTCTGCTTGGCAGCAAAAAAGTAAACAAAGGAGTAATGGCATATCCAATCATACTTCCCAATGTGTTATTGATCAGATCATTTACGTCTGCCAGCCTATAAGAACGAGGATATATAAAATACAGTCCACTAAGCTGTGTCAGCTCAAAAAACAATGACAGAAGAAAACCTGTCAGAACGACTTTTTTAAATGAAAATTTAAAATAATAGCGTAGATAAATACCTAATGGTACTAAAAGTACGATGTTGAAAAGCGGTTCAAGAACTACCCCCTGTTTCATAGCAGGTATATAAGTATTTGGATCGCCTAAAACCAAGGTTGTTTCAGTAAAAAAACGAACAACGGTATAAAACGGACGCAGTTCAATGATCTGACTGGTATAATGTGCCACTTCTTCCCTAGGCGGTAATGGCAGAATCACCAGAAAATAAGCACACAGCACATAGAATACGAATGAATATAAAATAAGTGCCCTCCAAAAAAGAAACGTACCATACTTTCGATATTCATAGATAATAAAAATAAAGGATATCGCAAATGCCAAAAAAGGAAAAATAATCAGTGCTGTCCTAATTGGTCCTGCGTAAATATACATTGTATCTTCCCCACTTTCTCCTCTACAGTCTATAGAATAAATGTACTTTTGTCATTTCTGATGATTGTTGAAAGAAAGTAATTTTTGAAAAATATACTGGTTAAAGTTATTATAGAGAAAAGGGAGGGATAGATTATGCTAAACAGCTATTTTGCATTTGGTGTACCGATATTTTTAATGATTTTATATCTTTTTTTCGAATTAGTCAGAATAAAAACAAGCATTCATTACTATATAGGATTCATTCTTTTACTGATTTCTACATTTATGACCCTGTTCAGCTTTCAGGTGCAGCAAACCCTTTGGACTTCCAACATAGATACCTATAAACTTTATGGTTATCCTCCCGAAATTTTATGGCTGCCTTTAATTATTGGTATTCTTTTAGTCATACTTAACAGCGGGCGGGGAATTAAACGGATTTATCTATTCCAACAATCGAGAAAACATGGACATCCTGAGCAAAAGTAGAGCTGTTATGAAATAGAATTGACTGACAATTAAATTACCATTTTTTTTGCTTCTAAACAATTCTATGATTAACTTGTTAAAAAAATCCTTCCACGCTGTTTAGCAGGAAGGATTTTTTTATTAAGCTTTTTTCACGAATTCAGACTTCAGCTTCATCGGTCCAAAACCATCTACTTTACAGTCAATATTGTGGCCGTCGCTGCTTTCAACCAGACGAATCCCTTTGACTTTTGTTCCTTGCTTGATAGCTCCGCTGGCTCCTTTCACTTTTAAATCTTTAATGACTGTCACCGTGTCGCCGTCTTCAAGGACATTCCCATTGGAATCCTTAACAACAAGCCCCGTTTCCTCCACTGATTCACCGACAGTCCATTCATGACCGCATTCCGGACAAATCAACATTCCCCTATCTTCATAAGTATACGCGGACCCGCACTCCGGGCAATTTGGCAAAGTATCCATTTTATCTCCTCTTTCAGTCAGTCTCCACTTGCTTCTATGCAGCGGGCTATTCGTATTTATTGAGATTAGCGCTGTAATAACTAATCCTTTTTGGTTCAAGACCCTTCTTTAAACCAATACCCGTATAAGTTTAGCTTACTTAACTGAAAAATGAAAGATAGAAATAAATTACACTTCTTATTACTTTACTAAAATAAAAACTGCTCTAAGAGAATAATTTATCGACTACTCCAAAAATGTTCTTTTTTCAGTATATATTGCACAAGCTTATCAATTTTCTTCTTTTAAAAATGCTAATTTTTAAACAACCCTATTTTATCTGCTGTTTGCGAAATGCCTTACAGATCGCCTGTATTTCCCGATAGATGACATTGACTTCTTCCATATCTCTGGCATTTGCGCCGCTTGCCAGCGGATGTCCGCCGCCATGATGCCGCTTGGCAATTTCATTTATTACAGGACCTTTGGAGCGCAACCGTACGCGATAATAGCCTTCAGGCTGCTGAACAAAGATCCCCCATGCAAGTACTTCATCAATAGCACCAGGCAAAGCTACGATAGCTGCTGTTTGTGCATCAACAATGCCATTTTCATTTAAAAGTTCATTGGAAATAATCACCTGAGCCGCTCCCTGCTCGTCAACAGCCAACGCTTGATAAACGTATCCGGCAAGCTTGGCAACAGATAAAGACATCTCCTCCAGCTTACGGTTAAGACCGGTCGCATCAAAAGAATAGCCTCTCAACTCAGCTGCTGTTTCCAGTGTGTGAGGCGTTGTTGCCGGATAAAGAAATCGTCCTGTATCTCCTACAATTCCCGCATATAACAATCGTGCGGCATTATCTGTCATTACCAGCTCATCTTGAAACTCATCATAAAAATCAACAATCATCTCACTGCAGCTGCTGGCTTCGGTATTTACCCAAACAAGATTTCCGTAAGGTTCATCGTTCGGATGATGATCTATTTTGATTAATTTATCCCCCAAAGAATAGCGATCATCACTGATTCTTGGCGAATTTGCTGTGTCTGTAACAATAACCAGCGCATCTTTATAAATGCTATCTTCAATTTCATTCATTTCTGCTAAAAATTCAAGTCCTTCGACAGCTCCTCCCACCTGATACACTCGTTTTTCTGGATAGCTGGCACGAAGAATTTCTGCAAATCCAACCTGAGAGCCGATTGCATCTGGGTCCGGCCGCTGATGCCGATGAATAATTATCGTTTCATAGTTCTTTATTGTTGAGAAAATATCCTTTCTCACACTCATACTGCTACTTCCCCTCCTACGATCGTTCCATAACCTGACAGACAACAATGGCTTTAGCCACGATTGCATTTTCCAGATAAATTTCCACATCCAGTTTTGCGGAACGTCTTCCTAATTCCAATATTTTTGGACGGATATTCAAATCACTTTCCAGCTGAATCAGACGTAAATAATGAAGGTTAATCTGTTCAATTAGTACGTTTCTTTTCTGGTTCACGACCATTGTCCGCTGTGTTACATTTGAAATAATTTCACTTAAAACACCAAAAGAAATCGTCCCAACACTATTAACCATTTGCGGTGTTACCCGGAACTTAAAAGACGGAGTTTCAAGCTTCCCGGTTTCAGGACTCTGTTCTTCTACAGTCACAATTTCTCCTGAAATTTGATCAGAAATCGTGTCTGCGATTTGAGTTTGCCGCTGTACCAGCTGCATTGCCTTCATCACATCTTGACGGGAAACCAGACCCACCAAGGAAAAATCATCTTTGACAACCGGCATGACCTCCAGTCCGTCCCAAATCATCTGATGACTGACACTAGCTACACTCATTGTTTTCTTAACAACAATTGGTTCCTTTATCATAACTTTGTCCATCAGCATAGTATCATTTTTTCCGATTACATCCTTTGCTGTAATGATGCCCACCAGACGCATATTCTTATTTACAACAGGAAATCGGGAATGTTTCGTTTCCTCTGACAAATGCTTGTAGTCTGCTACTGTGTTGGATACTGTTAAATAATTAGTTTTTTCAAGTGTTGTATAGATATCACTGACCAGCATAATATCCTTTTTAATCAACTGATCACTTAAAGCCCGATTGATCATAGTTGCTACTGAAAATGTATCATAAGTAGTCCGTAAAACCGGCATTTCCAATTCATCAGCCAGCTTTTCAATCTCCTTTGTTGTATCAAAACCACCAGTAATCAGGACCGCTGCGCCATTTTCCAAAGCCAATTTCTGTACTTCATCCCGGTTTCCTACAATCATCAGGGAGCCGGGAGTGATATAACGCAGCATCGCCTTCTTGGTCATAGCTCCAATAACGAACTTGTTGAGAACTTTATCTAAGCCGCCTGAACCTCCCAGAACATCGCCTTCAATGATTCGAACAACTTCACCAAAGGTTAATTTTTCAATATGCTTTTTCAGCTTACGTTCAATACGAATTGTTCCCACCCGCTGAATAGTTGAAACAAGCCCTATGTTTTCAGCATCTTTGATTGCCCTATAGGCGGTTCCTTCACTGACACCAAGATTTTTTGCAATACTTCTTACTGAAATTCTATCGCCAATCGGTAAACCTTCAATATGCTGTAAAATCTGATCATGTTTTGTCGCCATATTATCCTCCTAGAGTTCAATCATTTCACCGACTGCCAATATTTTCCCTGAGTTGTTTTTCAACTTCTGAACAAAGGCTTCCGCATCCTGCTTTATTAAGTCAAACGTATTGTAATGAATCGGCACGACTATTTTTGCTTTTAAATAATCTGCGGCAATCACAGCTGTTTCCGGTCCCATTGTAAAATTATCGCCAATCGGCAGAAAAGCCACATCAATCTCATACAGCTCACCCAACAACTTCATATCTGAAAAAAGTGCAGTATCTCCCGCATGATAGATTGTCTTTCCTTCAGCCTGAAAAATAATTCCAGCAGGTTCTCCCATATACAGCTTCTGATTCTCAAACTTGTAGCAGGAGCTGTGTAACGCCGGGACAAATGTCACTCGTCCAAATGGAAAATCATATTTCCCTCCCAGATTCATTCCATGGCTGGAAAGTCCTTGTTCAGCAGCAAATTCAGCAATCTCCACTATACTTACTACTTTCGCATTATTTCGTTTCCCGACAGGAATCATGTTGCCAATATGATCATCGTGTCCGTGTGTAACAAGAATTACATCTGTTTCCACTTCATCAGCAATTAAATCTGATACAGGGTTCCCGGTAATAAAGGGGTCCAACAGTATATTGGTTCCATCGTCCAGTTGTATTTCTATACAAGAATGTCCATGAAAAATCAACTTCATTATTAATTCTCCCTTCTTCACTTTAGAAATAACGATCTCTTCGTTCATTCAATCTTCTATTTAAAAGTATAACAGAAAAAAAACATTTTAGTACAGGATTGATTTGAAGTAAAAAAACATTGATTCAAAAATAACTGAGCAGTAATATTCCTGCGTATTTATTAAATAATAATATAGTATAATTTATGATAAAGAAAATTACCTGTGAGAGGTGCAGAATGAACTGCTTCTGAGACTATCTTCAAATACTCAAAGAATCAAAACATAAGAACGGAGATTTGCGAAAAAATTACGGATGACTTTCTATTCTAATTAGAGAGAATCCCTATAGAGGCAGTTTTATCTGTCCATCAAAAAATCTTGGAAATACAAGAACTCATTATTGCTTGCTTTGAAGTGCTGCATATCAAATTGACTTCATATAAGAATTTATTGAATATACTAACATTAAAACCGAAAAATCTTTAAACACAAATAAGCATCGACAGAAAGCTTTTGAAAAAAAGCTGCAAAAAACCACCACATCGGGTAATGTGGTGGAAATGAAGGTTGTTATTTACTCTTGGTAGGAGTAAGTATGAAAAACCAATTCGGGATAATTGGCATAGCTCAATTCTAATATAAACCATAGAGAATCACATGAGGAATCCATATGGATTTATTAAAATTTCCATGAGAAAAGAATAGAATATATATCTTCAATGTCTAATCATATCATTTTCTACTTTAGCCCCTCTATGCTACACTTTTTATATAGATAGAAAACATTTCACTATAGGAGGAATTGATTATGTCAGATAATGGAAAAACTCGTTTTAATGAATTGTTCTCGGATAAAATTCAAGGTCCTTTTGTCACATTTGTATTGAATGTGCATGTCGCCCACCAGGATGTCAATAAAGATATTCTGGCTTTTAAGAACCTTGGAAAGTCTGCAAAAGCCCGCTTTGAAAAACGTTTCAGCGACTTTGACTGGGCACCATTTCAGGAAAAAATCGATACATTAGAAGCAGATGCAGCATTCTGGCGTAATAATACCAAAAGTCTCACTATTATATTCACCAAGGATCAAACATTTATTTATAAACAAAATGTCCCTGTAGACAATCAGTACTATGTTGGTAAGAAACCTTATCTGCTTGGTATTATCAAAGATAATCAATTTGCTCATAACTATTATCTTCTTGCACTAAACAGAGATTCCTTGTCAATTTATCTGGTTAACAATCATGAAGTATCAGCAGTCGAGCTTCCTAAAACTGCACCGACTGACATGGTAAGCACTTTAGGTGATGAATTAACCGGTGGAAACTTAAATTACTCCAGTAGAGGAAGTGCCAGTGCTGCCAATTCAGGAAAAGAAGGCGTTATCTACCACGGGGTAAACCCAAAAGACGAAGAGGTGGAAATTGACTGGACAAATTACTATCAGGCAATTGATGCCTATTTAAAAGATGCTTTTGATAACCCTAATAAACTTCCAATTTATTTATATGCATTGCCTGAGAACCAAACAATATTTAAGAAAGTAGCAAAAAATCCGTACTTTAAAGCCTCACCTTCTGTTTCACTCTCACCTGCTCAAGCTTCCATAAAAGACATCAAAGCAGGAGCGAAAAAAATTAATCAGGAGCTGGAAAATCAACAGACCCAAAATAACAATCAGCTTTTGGATAAGAAATTTCTGGATCAAATGGTAGACATTGTACCTGCAGCAGCAGAAGGTCGTCTGTCACATTTCTTTATTTCAACATCAAATTTTGTGAATGAGACAAATAAAATGACATCAAAAGAATTCGATTACCGCAAGCTTTTAAACAATACTGCTTATCAAGTGATTGAAACGGGTGGAAATGTTTTTGTCCTTGACCAGCCATCTTCACCAGATGAAAAATCACTGTTGGGAATCTTACGATATTAGAATAAGTAGGCTTAGTGAAGCAAGTCGTTGTTATTCATCAGCGGCTTGCTTTTTTATACTGCAAATTTTTTAACATTTATTATTTTAAAAAAGAGCTGTCAATGAAAGAAACTGTTTATTTTACTTTCGGCTGCTGAAGCACTAAAAAATGGGGAATATAAAAGCAAAAGAGCGATTCGCACCAGTTTAAAGTAAATAGTTCCTTTTACATATTTTGGGCTCAATTACAAATATAATAAAAAAATAAATCCATCTCTTGGAACAACACTTTCTTTTTCATTAGACAAGTATTCTTATGCAGATAGTTTCTTAAATTTCATAAAGAAATTTGATTCAATATAACAGCCAACTCCTAAATGATGAAACAAGTCTTTTAATATATCAGGCTTGTATTCATCCTGAGAATTAATCTGAAAATTTTACTTTCTACATTCCCGAGCTGCTATGTTTCGATACTTTTCAACATGTTGATTCACATCATTATAGCCCTGTCCCGAATTTGTCAGTGGTTTAACTAATTGAATTTCTTCATTCTTCATCATACATCCCCATCTCCTTCCTATAAAATAGTTCTTCATTTGTATAGTACAGCTTATTTACACATTTCTATAAAATAAAGTTTATAAATTATCCTCTGAAATTAGACGTACCCGGAATACTGGTTTGTCAGTATTCCGGGTACTAGTTAAGTATTCTTATTTCTTATTAAGGTAGATCAAATATTGTATTAGTTAGAAAATCAGGTAAAAACTATCTATTAGCTAACGAAAAATCAATCTCATCTATACAACTTGAACCCTTCCTGCTTTCAAATCTATGCAGCTCCAAGACTGCGCCTTCGGAATAGATTTCATCAATGTGATTTCTGTTTTGCTTTCATATTTATCGCTTAACATATTTGTATTATAACAGAAAAAATAACAATAGTAACAAACTTCTTTTATACTAATGAAAAATTTAATAAGTCAGCTATTCTCTATGCAAATCAAAGTTTCTGTGTTATAGTAATAGATGTAGTTTTTGTTCGGTAGTATATGTGTAGTTGTTTCATTTTAAAGTAAACATCCTCCACATTTTCACCCTTCAAGTAATTGCAAAATATTTATGGAAACATAAGGAGGATTTTTATTATGGAAACAGGTACAGTAAAATGGTTCAACTCAGACAAAGGCTTTGGATTTATCACAGCTGAAAACGGAAACGACGTTTTTGTTCATTTCTCAGCTATTCAAGGTGACGGCTTCAAAACTTTAGAAGAAGGTCAAGCAGTTACTTTCGATATCGAAGATGGTCAACGTGGCCCTCAAGCGACTAACGTTAACAAAGCTTAATTAAACCATTAAATTTCGAGCCTGACAATTTATGTTGTTAGGCTTTTTTTGTTTGTAAAACTATAGCAGCAGACGCTTTTTACAATTATTCTGTTTGTGCTTCAGTTCATTTTTTCTTCAAAAAAACGAGTTTGGGACAGAATCAAAGTTCCAAACTCTCTTCATATCTAAACCCGAATAAACGGCGGTACAAAAGCAAAAATTCTTTTTGCGACGAGTAACCGCAGGAGCAACTCCTTCGGAATTAAGCCGAACTATCCTGAAAATATGAAGACCTCCAGGGAGGTATCAATTCACAACTATTCATTTTATGAATAGTGTTCCTTGACAATTTTCGGATATTCCTTCTTAATTCTCGGAGCTGATCGCTTTTGTCCCGACCTCCTATATTTATTCTTCAATTCTCTTTCTCTAGGATTTAATTCTAAAGGTTTGAGGTGCTTTCTTATAAATAACAATAAATCCGATTCCTACATAAAGCAAACTTAGTCCTGAAACAACCAGCGCATAATAAAATCCGGTTACTTGGAGCTGTGTATTCATATAAGAAACTCCATAGAAAATCCCTGCAATTATTTTATAAAGAGGGTTCGAAATTGCCATATCTCCTGTAAACGGCTGAAGCAAATAATACACAAACAGCTCGTGAAATGAGAACAACAAAGAAAGTGATACAAGCAATAGAATAAGTACTCCAAAAAACTCCCATGTCAGGAAAAACTGATTCATCGCACTCAGCAGCAGGTAGACACTGAAGATCCCTAAAGATAAAATACCATTGTAATAGAATGTTTGACTGAAACGATAATTAAATCCTCTTAAGATTGTCCCTGACTCCCGATAAAACGGATAATACAGCATCGATACATCACAGTTTACAAAAACCATTTGGACTACTTTTTTCCCAAAAGTCATCAGATACATCAGAAAAAAGAGGATGGGCAATGTCGCCGTCATTTCATGTGCCGTTACTTGTTTAAACAACCCCGCAAAGCTGGCAATCATTGCAAGAACCCAGGCAGCTCCAATAAAGTAAAAGCGAAACCTTAGGGCTTTATTCAAAATACTTCTGTAACGACTGAAAAGCAAGGCATTCAAATATTCATTGCCCTTCAAATGCTCAAACTGGCTAGTTGCTGTCATTGTCAGTTTTTTCTGCATAGCAAGACCTTCACCAACATAAGAATTTCTGTCACTTGCCTGCTCTGCTATTTTTTCAAGGCTAATCGTTGCCTGGTTAATCCAGTATAAAAGGTACTCATTTTCCTTTTTGAAATACAGCAACTGATACAGGACGATTATAAGAAAAATTAAAAATAAGCTATTCCCAATCATTGACGTCAGAAATGGTATAAGCATCTCAAAAAGCCTTATCCATACAAATATCACAGTAAATCCTAAAATCACAAAAGCCGCAATTGTTCCTAAAATGAGACGGACACGTTTCGACAGATTCCAAGTAAAAATAATACGGCCCAAGTATCTAAAGGCGTAGTTAAGCCCTGCATAAGAAAGTATAATAAAGAAAAGTATTGCCAGGGGGTTGCCAAGAATAAACCCGTAAACCAGCGCTGCCGGAATATAAGCAATCATTTGAATAGCTGTGTTTAAAAGCATATTTCCTCGAACGACGGTCGTTCTGGCTAAGCCAAATTGTTCAATAAAATCAACCAGCGGCTTCTCTGCTGTAAAAGAATAGCCTATGTAAAAGCCCAGGAAAATCGGTACGAAAACGAACCAAAAGAATAGACCCAAATTCATTGTTTGCACATCAAAGAAAGTCGCTGAAGGCTCTCCAAAAATAAATGTTCGTACCAAGTAAGCAAAGCCCAAATACATACCCAGCCAAACAAATTTGGCTAAGAAGCTGTTTAGATAATCAAAAATCAAAACCAGTATTGCAATCCCCTCTTTGATCCCATAGCTTTTATAAATTTCAATAGGAATATGCTTTCCTAAAAAAGGCAGCTTTTTCAAATAATAAAGAAGACCGTTTACTTTAGATGCAATTTTAGTCTGTTTAAAGAACCAGTAATTTCCCAGAAAAACTTTTAAGCTGTTCATCTTCACTCCCCGCTTTCTTCAACAGGCTGCTCAGCAGCTTTATCTGATAACAAATCCACAATTTCCTCTTCAAAATCTTTATCATGAATTCTGAAAGAATCGACTGGACTGAGCTTTTTATGATGTAAAAGTACCACTTCATCGCACAGATCCTGCGCCAGCTGCAAAATATGTGTGGAAAAAATAATGATGGACTCTTTTTTCATCTCTAAAATAAGTTCCTTCATTTCGTGAGCTGCCACCACGTCAAAAGATGTCAGCGGTTCATCCAACAACAGTACCGGAGGCTGAATCATCAATGTCACCAGCATCTGCACTTTGTTCTGCATCCCATGAGAAAAATCTTTGAGCAGACGATGCTGATCTTCCTGTTGAATTCCCACTGAATCCAGATAAGCCTCAGGTGTTTTTGGCTTTTTTATTCGAGCGCTGTTTATCTCAATAAAAAATTTTACAAACTCATAAGCGGTCATAAAAGCCGGCAAATGTGGTTGTGTATAAACAAATCCGATTTCAGTATTTTCATAGTCAGTATCTATCATTCCATCACGTTCGACACCAATTGTTCCTCCATCAAGAACAAGATTACGGGAGATGCAGTTAAACAGCGTTGTCTTCCCCGCTCCATTACGTCCTAATAATCCATAAATCTTACCTGTTTCAAAAGTAAAGCCAGTACTTTCCAATACGGTTTTCCCATCAAATCCTTTAGTTACATTATCTAAAATCAGCTTCATTTTTTTCTGTCCTTTCATAAACAACTTTCTCCAACAGCTAACAAACATGTATACAAAACAATCTTACTCTATCTATGCTCAGTTATACACAATTTTACAAAAAAATATTTATTAAATCATCTACACAGCTTTTGGCCGTATCCTCAAAAAAGAAACCTGAAGAGAAATTATTTCCGTTCACCTTTCAGATTCCCTGCTAAATCTTTATATTTTACTTATTTTCAGCTTTTTCAAGATAAGATATATTTCCGATAGATTCTGCATTGTTCCAAAATTATATTGAACGTGGTATCGCTGCTAATTATCAGCGATCACTTGATTACAAACAAAAAACAGTAAAGGAATACCAGACTGTCTTTAATGATACAATTAGTTGGGCGCTGGAAACGATAATTGCTTAGAACCTTTCAACCACTTCTAAAGCTGAAAAATCCATGAAGCCAGACAATAAAATTTCTGAACTCACGGATTTTCAACTAAATTTTTTTATGCTTTTGCCCTGTCCAACACCGTCTCCCTTTCAATCAATGTATGCGGAATCAGGACTTTCTGCTTCATTGCCTGTGGAGCTTTAAGCTGCTGAATAAACTGTTGTACCGCTATCCTTCCAAGTTCTTCCGTGTGAATATCAATAGAGGTGATATAGGGATGAATCAGTGTGGTGAAAATTGAGTTATTAAAGCTAATCACCGATAAATTATCCGGCACCTTATAGCCATACAAATTAGCCAGCTGAATTACACGTAAGGCAAACATATCATCAATAGCCATACAGGCTGTCGGCTCCAACTTTTTCAACGTTTCTTCAAATTCTATATAATCACTCGGCTGTTTCAACACTGCATAAGGAAATGGCTCTAAACCAGATTCTTCCATTGATTTTTGATACCCATAGCAGCGTTCCTGAAACACATTTTCTTTCTCATAATTGGTCACAAATAAAATTCTTTTGTGACCTTTATCAATCAAATATTGCGTGGCTGTTCTTCCCAGAAGCTGATTGTCATTATCCACACAACTGGTGCCGTTGCTGTATTGATAGGGCTGACCAATCACCGTATAAGGGATGCTCTGTTCAACCAGATACTGTAAGACCGGATCATTCTTTCTGACATACAGCAGAATAAAACCATCCACTCGTTTTTGTTTATACATCAGCTGAACATTTTCCAACAGTTCTTCCTGCGTCTCACCCGAAGCAAATGAGATAGTCACATCCTGCTTCCCCGCCTCCTGATTCATAGCCGTAATTGCTTCCAGATAGAAAGGATTGCTCTTCCTGTCATCAGAAGATAAAACAGGGAAGACAACGCCAATTGTATTGGAAAATTTCTTCGCCAGATTTTGCGCTGAGGCATTTGGAACATACCCAAGCTTATCCATGGCTTTTCTTACACGCTCTTTCGTCTCTTTTGAAATACTTGGATGATCCTGCAGCGTTCTCGAAACAGTTGAAGGCGCCACCCCTACTTCTCTGGCTACATCCTTAATTGTCACACTCATAGTTCTTCCCTCTTTATTATTATTAAAGAATCATTCATTATTTATAGAAAATTCTGTCATTATCTTAATAAGAATAAATGCAAACGGTTGCTTTGTCAATACTAATAGATTTGAGTTTACCCCCAATTTTTGAAATTAATATAGAAGATTCTTGAACTAACGGTATTTCGAAGCGTGTTTCATTTATTTACAAAACAGCTTCGACAACGACTAATATAATAAGATTGTTAGCGAAAAATATGGAAATTCAACTAATAGAGACTTTCCGCTTCTGCTTTGACCGTATTATTTTCTTTTTCTATTAATTCTGAGAAGAACAGCTCTGCTTCCACTCCATAGTGATCGCTTATTATCGGGGTTCCTCGTCCATCAAAAAGAACTTCACAGGCTTCGGCATAGAAATTTTCATCATTGAAAATGTAGTCCATTCGCAGCTGCTGCTGATTACCGGACCAGCCATCTATTGCTTTAGATACAGTAAATCCACTATTCGTTGTATCCGCAGCTGCATAACTATCTAAAAAGCTTTTAGTTACTAACTCATACCCTTCCTGCTGATACTCAGCTGGATTATTAAAATCACCCAATAAAAGTTTTGGACACTTGATTTTATCCAATAATTTAAGTGTTTGCCCCCACTCGTATTGGAATCCCTTCGCTGTTTCTTCTGACCACCAGGAATAGTGACAGCAGATTGCTAGAATCTCTTGTCCATCTAAAACAGTTCTGCCCAGAAGAAGCTTTCTCGTCCGATAATCAGAAAACTCTTTTTCCTTTGAAACAATAGCCCCTTGAGCCTTAACAGGTACTTTAGAAAACAGTGCCAATCCTTCATGATATTGCCCATACCCCAGATGCACAGGCATCCATGACCAGTAATAAAAAGTGCCCGCCGTCTTTAGTTTTTCTGCAAGAAGAAAAGCAAAGTTGTCTTCATGAATCGTATACTCCGCAAGAGCTCCTGTATCAAAATAAGCGTCTGTTTCAACAGTTTCCGAAGAAGTCAGCTGATTAACCTCCTGCAATGCGATCAAGTCATAATCTTTTTCAAGGATTACTTTTGTCAGTACTTCGAGTTTTTCCAAAGGCTTTGATTCCATCCAGCTGTGTGTATTTAAGGTCATTACCCGCATCAATTCAGTCCTTTCTTTTTTCCAAGCTGCTGCGACTTTCATTGAATTATTAAAAATATCACAGTATGCCGCCTCTACTGTTTTACAATAAAACACAGCATGCATAACAAAAAATCAATAATTCTTAATTTTCAGGTTCCTATTAAATTTTATATCTAATTCATACTGTTACGGAGCCAATCACTGTTTTTCCTGATTGCCTCCCCTTTTTATCCAGTGTAAATTTTTGAACTTTTTCACTGTTGGTAAAGACGACAATTATCGTAATTCCTTTCCCTTCAGCCTTGATTTTTGCCAAGTCGGCGTGCGCTATTTTTTCTCCTGCTGCCAGCTTCTGTCCAACCTGAACAAAGATTTCAAAAGCTGGTTCTTTCATTTCAACGGTATCCAAACCCATGTGAATCAGTACTTCCAAGCCTTCTTCTGTTTTCAGTCCGATCGCATGTTTTGTCGGAAAAACACTGACTACTTCTCCATCTATTGGTGAATAGACGGTTCCTGATACAGGTTCGACCGCAAAGCCGTTGCCCAGCATCTTTTGTGAAAATACTTCATCAGGTACTTCTTCGATTGAAATCACTTCACCGTCTGCAACAGCTCTCAATTCTTTTATAAGCCCTGAAGCTTCTTCGGTATGGCTAAATACACCTGTTGCTGCCTTAATAAACTCCTGTTCAAAATCAGTCTCAGGAATCTTGACACCTGATTCTAATAAATCTTGAATATCCGACTTCAGCACATCCGCTTTAGGTCCATAAACTGCCTGTACACCATTATCTTTCAAAATCAAGCCCATTGCACCGGCTTTTTTCCAATACTGCTCATCTCCGACTTTCTCTTGATCTTTCACGGAAACTCTCAATCTTGTCATACACGCATCAACATCCGCAATATTTTCACGTCCACCCAACAGATTTACTATATTGATGATTTGCTGATCGGCGTTCATTACTGTCCCGTCAATATTTGAGCTTTCAGTACCTTCATTTTCATAGTTGCCGCTTCTGCCCGGTGTCGCAAAGTTGAATTTTTTAATCATAAAATTCGCTGCAAAATAAGTAATCACACCAAACAGCACTGTGACAACTACAAAATTAACCAAATCCATTCCCAGTCCAGCTTTAATTGTAATCGGCGTCCGTGTCAGTAACTCAATATTGCCAAATGAATGTACTCGGAGAGAGACAATATCCGCCATGGCAAAAGCCGCACCCTGAATCACAGAATACACAACATACAACGGAACTGCCGCAAACATAAACATGAACTCCAGCGGTTCAGTTACACCGGTCAGGAAAACAGCTAAAGCAGCGGAAACAAACATAGATTTGTATTTGTGGCGTTTTTCTGCATCAACATTTCGATACATTGCCAATGTCATCCCCATCAAAATTCCGGATGAACCGATCATTTGCCCGACTTTAAAACGGGCCGGTGTCCAATTTTCCAAAACATAAGCATACTGACCGGCATCACCAGCATCTTTCAAGTTAACTAAATCAGTTGCCCATGCCAGCCACAACGGATCTTGGCCGAATACCTGAGTTCCCGCCTGCGCTCCCGAGAGGATTTCATAAGTGCCGCCCAACTGCGTATAATTAATAGGGATCGTCAGCATATGATGGAGTCCAAATGGCAGCAGCAAACGTTCCAGCGTTCCATATAAAAACGGTGCAAGGACAGGAGCTGTTTCCTGTGATTGAGCTATCCACAAGCCAAAATTATTAATCCCTGCCTGAATAGTCGGCCAGATTACTGCTAAGAGCAGTGATACCAGTACAGACCAGATAATTACCACAAATGGCACAAAACGTTTACCATTAAAAAAGGACAGAGCATCCGGCAGCTTGCGGTAACTGTAGTATTTATTATAGGCTGCTGCTCCGACAAAGCCGGCAATAATTCCAACAAAAACCCCCATATTCAATGCAGGCGCTTCCAGTACGCTGGTAAAGAATCCTTTCACCATAATTTTTGTTCCAAATAACGTGTGAGTAAAAGCGTCTTCATTATTCAGCATATCTGAAGTAACCCCAAAAATAGAACCTGTTATTCGATTAATCAAAATAAATGAAATTCCAGCAGAAAAAGCACCGCCTGCTTTTTCTTTCGCCCAGCTCCCGCCAATGGCTAATGCAAAAAGTATATGTAAATTGCCGATAATTGCCCAACCGATGTTTTCGATAACACCGCCTGTAGTGACCAGTGCTCCAAGATCAGGATTAATTAACGGAAGTGATTTTCCCAGACTGATCATGAGTCCGGCAGCCGGCATCACTGCTACAACGACCATTAAAGCCTTTCCAAATTTTTGCAGAAATTCAAAATTAAAATATTTTTTCACATTCTCCCACCTCTTCTTTAATAAACACACGATAATTGCTTAAGACATTAAAAATGAACAGTAATTATTCGATATCAGCGCAACCGTTTTCGTTATTAATTATATATCTTGCTTTATAAAAAGTAAACAACAACACGATTTTTCTTTTAAAAACCATTAAAACAACTGGAATCAACGATTGGAAGGCTATTTTTTAAAAATTGACAACGAAATCGTTTGCACTTATTATTAAAGTAGAGACTGAGATAATGGAAATTTAACAAAAAAGGAGGTATGCTTTTTTCAGCTTAAACTGTTAAAGAGGAGTTGGATTCTATCTTGCCACTGCTCTGTGCAGCAATTTCTCACGATGAGCAAAGCAGGTTTCCATAAGTAAATCCAGTAATCAGCAGAATGCATCAGTGACAGAAATAGAACAAACACATTATAGAGGAGGAATCATCCTATGTTTCAAGGCGTACTATTTGATTTAGACGGCGTCATAACAGATACAGCCGAATACCACTATCGTGCCTGGAAAAAACTGGCTGATCAGTTGGGAATTACCATTGACAGAAAATTTAACGAAAAGCTTAAGGGGGTCAGCCGAGAAGATTCACTTGCGCTGATTCTAGCACATGGAGATCAGTCTGACCGCTATACGGCAGAAGAATTTGCGTCCTTGGCCAAAGAGAAAAATGACAACTATGTAACGATGATTCAACAGGTATCCCCCGCTGATGTCTATCCCGGAATATTGGACTTGCTGAAAGAACTGAAAAAAGCAGGAATCAAAATTGCTTTGGCTTCTGCCAGTAAAAATGGTCCAACGCTTTTGGATAAAATGAAGCTTTCAGACTATTTTGATGCAATTGTTGATCCTGCATCCGTTGCAGCCGGGAAGCCCGCTCCGGATATTTATCTGGCTGCTGCACAGCAGCTTGGTCTGGAAGCAAAAGACTGCATTGGTATTGAAGATGCACAGGCCGGTATTGCATCAATCAAAACAAGCGGCGCTTTGCCGGTGGGCGTTGGAAAAACAGAAGATTTAGGCACAGACATCCCCTTGGTTGCCACTACAAAAGAATTAACGTTTGATTATTTAAAACAGGTTTGGATAGAAAATAGATAACTGTCTAAATCATCTGTTTCAGAGTTAATTTTTTATAGAAAACAGAACTATGACATAGGTCCATAGAAAAACACCAATGAAATACCTGAAAAAGGTTCATTTCACTGGTGTTTTTTAGCAAAAGAAAAGGGTTGCCATTCCAGACATTTTACCAAAACTAGTTTTAAGCACCTTATTTTCATAACCATTGCGTTGATTTCCGTGTTCTTTGTCTTATTTTAAATGAGTGTCATAGCCTAAGTAATTCGTTAGCTCTCCCAGCAGTATCTTTTCAAACAACGGACAAAACGTGTCTTTTAGTGTTTCCTGCATATCCTCAACGGATTCAGGTTGGTAAGATTTGTAAACATTCAGAATGGATTCAGCCAGCTTTACGGGGACAGGATTCTGTTTCTTTTTCGCCATGGATTCATCCCCTCTCTCCTTTATTGCAGGAAAAGAAAAATCGTAAAGCAACCTCATTCCCAGGATAGGGGTTACTTACACGATTTTTTTACACTCTCCGCTTAAACGCAAAAAAAGATAAGAGAAGACTCTTAGAGTTATCTCCCATCTTTTTTAAATTACTGCTATTAACAATCTCTCAAATAAAATTATTCGCTGACTGTCACTGTTCCTGTTACAGATGAATCATTTTTAGTTACGTCTGCTGAATCTTGATATTCTTGTGTTTCAAACACAACGTTACCTTCAACTGTTGCTCCGTCTAAAACAAAGCCATTTGCTTTAACAACGATATCACCTTTCACTGTACCGTGAACGATATTGAAGTTTTCAGATTCTACAGTCAATGTTGGAACTGTAATTGTGTATTCTGCAGTCACATTACGATCTGCATCTTGAGAATACAATGCCAGTTTTCTGTAGATGTCGCCGCTTTCTTCCCCTTTATCATGGAATTCTCCGGCAACTGTTACATCAGACTCAAAGGTTACATCACTTGTTGCTGCGATAAGCCAGTTGCCGTCTGCTGACAATGCTGCTTCCAATACTGCAGGATCATCACTGATTGAAGCAGTTGAAACCACATCTGCACTGCTGCTTGTTGAGCTTACTTCTGTTGTTTCTGAAGTTGATGTTGAGTCGCTTGAAGTATCATTATCTGCTCCACATGCTCCCAATACCAAAGTTGCTACTCCTGCTAAACCTACTAATGCTAATTTTTTTGATAACATATTTCTATTCTCCCTTTCTTTAATCGAAAAAATTATATCATGTAATACGAATGAATCCAAACAAAAAGCTCAAAATTTAAATAACAATTCAACTGTAAGAAAAGCTGTATGCCAAAGTATAAAATTTACTTTTAAATTGCTTTTACGCATCGTATCTTGACATATTAAAACGTTGAAATAAACAAAGCTGCTTACAATTGCTTATTATCTTGAAAACTTGAAAAACTTCTAAGCTATTTTTTATATGACGAACAGAAAAATAAAACGAACCTTCCAAAGTTTTCTGAAAGATTCATTTATCCGCTTATCCCTACATAAATTTACTTCATTCTGTTCTTCCTTTCATGATTCAACAGCCAGCGTTTTCTTTCCAGCCCACCAGCATATCCGCCAAGCCCCCCTCCGGTTTGAATCACCCGATGGCAGGGAATGATAATTGCCAGCTGATTCGCTCCATTCGCAGTCCCCACTGCTCGAATAGCTTTAGGGTTATCTATTTTTTCTGCCAGCTCCTTATACGTCGAGGTTTGCCCTGGTTCAATCAACTGCAACTGATGCCAGACATCTTTTTGAAAATCTGATCCCATTAAAGTGATGGGTGTTTTAAATGTTGTCAGCACTCCTTTAAAGTACAAATCCAGCTCTCTTTTGATTTGCTCTGAGACCGCTGTTTTTCCTGGAATGATCTGGGCACTGAGCCGGTTTCTCAACCGTTCAATTTCCCGTTCCAAGCCGCGGCGATCGACAAACTCCAATAAGTAAAGAAATTCATCATCCGCTATACTCATCATCGGACCTAAAACAGTATCCACCCAATCTGCATACAATACTTTCATTGCCTTCGAAAGAACAGGTTTTCTTCCCATAATTTTTGTAAATGCATCATGAAATCCGCTGGTGGACTCATAGCCCATATCCAGTTGTGTATCTATAATTTTTTCGCCATTCTTGATTGTTTTCATTGCGATCCCCATCCTTCTTGCTCTGGCATATTGTACAAATGTCATTCCATACACCTTTTTAAATTGTCTTCTGGCTGTCGCAGCGTGAATCCCAAGTGCTGAAAAATCGCTGTCCTTCCAACGCTTTTCCGGCTGGGCTTCTACCAAATCCACCATTTTCTGAACCGTTTCAGGGATCTCACGAGGAAATGATAATGGCCTGCACCGTTTACAAGGTCTGAAGCCTGACAAAAGTGCTTCTTCTGCTGTTTCATAAAACTGACAGTTGTCATATTTAGGTTTGCGTGCTGGACAAGTGGCATGACAGAAAACACCTGTCGTTTTAATTCCCGCAAAAAAAATCCCATCATATTCTGTTTTTCGTTCAAGCAGCGCCTGATAAAATTCTTTTCTTACGGCTTCTTCGGTAATCATCTAAATTCCCTCTTCCTTTTTCCATTCAGCTTCTCTGCCTTTGCTTTTTCCTTCTATATTGTACTGTTGCCGAAAAAATAGAATAGCTGACTTTTGTGATTGATGCTGAATTAATACTGAATCCTTTATTACACTTAGTTAGTATACCTCTTCCTATTTGGGGACGCTTCCGAAAAATGAACATTGAATTTTTTCTTCCTATGTTCTGTGAACCCATTTTATTGATGATTTAAGAATTGGTTAAGAAACAGCTGGTACAGGAAAGATATTGAAAGAAACGGAGCAACTCCAAAAAAAGAGTAGACATTCATAAAATACAGTACAAGAAAGAGCGAATAACTATAAATGAGCCTATCTTACTCATTAAAAAATGAATCGAAACGCTTAGGAAAAGAGCATGCATTGAGGACTGTCTCATCAACAGTCAAAAAAGGAGATAATTATAGATTAAATTGAATGTAACGATTCAGGAAAAACAATGCTTACGAAACGAATTACTGGTCTTTCCAGAGAATCCGGCGGCAAAATCGTCTTAATGGGAAAAAGTAAAAAAAGCTGGCTACTCTCAGGCACTACAGTCTATTGTTGCTGTGATTGAAGAACCCGCTGCCTACGCAAAGCTGTCTGCTTACGAAAACATGAAAATCATCTGTATCCAGAAAGGGATTCATGATTATTCAATGATTGACGAAATGCTGCAGGTTGTTGATTTGGCTGATACGGGAAAAAAAATTCAAAAACTTTTCTCTGAATATGAAGTAGTGTCTAAGCATACATCTGAAACTTTTCCTTTTTTACTTATGAGGAACGAATCATACATCCCACTAAATGTTCCTACAAAAGTGGGATTGGCAATTATACTAAATGGATGTTTACTACAGAAAATCCTTGTATCTACAAGCCTCACCTTATTCGATTCTTCCTACAAACGCGTCTATTTAGAAAAGCGTTGGCACGTCTTGTATGTCCCCCTAACATGGGCTGAGCATTCAGTGATGCGTGGGAGCAAACCTAGTTCCTCCGTTGTTTTCAGATTCGCCCATCATGTTTTGTTGAAATTCACATTTTTTTCATTTCTTCATCTCTGGCTACGGTTGCATCAATTCCCTTCACAATGGTTGAGATGAATGCTTCTTCTTCCAAAGCCAGCAATCCGGCAACCGTCGTACCGCCAGGAGAACAAACTCTATCAATCAGGGTCCATGGATTTTCTTTTGACTCCATAATCATCTGCGCACTGCCCAATACAGCCTGTGCTGCATATTCCAATGCTTTATCCTTTGTCAATCCATGCTTAACACCAGCACGAGCCAAGCTGTCAATAAACAGATACGCATAGGCCGGAGAGCTTCCTGCCAACGCAGTGTAGGCAGAGAAATCTTTTTCGTCTACTTCCCAAGCTTTTCCGACTGCATTAAACAAATCCACAACATACTGAACCTGCTCTTTGGATGCGGTCTCATTACCGGTTACAGCAGCTGCACCCATTCCGATCATCGCATTGACATTGGGCATCACACGAACAATCGGCAAATCATTTGTTCCGGCAAGTCCGGCTAATTTATCTAAAGTTGTTCCAGCAGCAATTGAAATCAGCAACGGTTTTTTATCCAGCAAAATTGTCTTTGTCTCTTCCATGACCTTTTGAATAATATTCGGCTTTACAGAAAGAACAATTGCGTCTGCCTGCTTGATAACATCCGCTGCTGAAGAGCAGACATTTCCGGAAATCTGACAGCCAAGCTCCTGAACCTTGTCTGTCAGAATATCAAAGAGATAAACCTCTTCTCCTTTTACAAAATTTTGGGCAACAATTCCCTGTACGATTGCACCTGCCATGTTTCCTGTTCCAATAAATCCAATTTTCATATAAGCAGCTTCCTTTCAACATACTAAGATAGGTCTGAGAACTCTGTCAGTGAATCTGTTCATCATTTCTTTAAACAAAACAAGTTGTATAAAAGCAGAGAAACTATTCACCACTAGTGGTTTCAGACAGGTTCTATCCTAATAATATTTTTTATATTTCTTTTCAAAACAAGTGCTTAAAAGCTTCCCTTGTATAAATGGTTAATTTCTTCGATCAATTCCTGAATATACCCTTCCTGATAGGCAATTTTTCCTGATTCAATGAACGGTTTAAGCTGAATTAATTCAGAGGATTTCAATTGTCGCAGTTTCTTCACTATTTTAGGATCATACGACCGTTTTACTGCTGCTTTATGAAACAGTGATTCTTTCATAGCCAGCAGCTGAACTTGAGAAGGAAATATCTGAAGAAGCTTGTCTGCCATCAACAAGCCATCCGGATCCATATCCCCTGAATAATATAGAGTGACGCCACTATCAATTAATTTACGCAGCAGCACCCAAACGGAATAACGGAACTGACCATTTGAACAGATCATTGGCAGCTCAGGAAAACGGTCAAGCAAAATAGAATAAACCCCTGAATTTTCAATTACTACAACATAATTGCCAAATGCAGGAAAAATTTGCTGCATTTCCAATAGCTCCTTCAATGGAACATTCCACGAGCTGTGCCTCTTAACTGCCTCAAGCCACATGATATTTTGACCTTTCCTGTCATTCCCTATTAAACCGTTGACGGCAACAAAGTTCATAATATCATCTCGCAGCAGGAAAACCTTTGTTAACAATTCATTGAATTGTTCCGTTTTTGACAGCTCTCTCTTTTCAGCTAAGCAACTTGCCTCCGGATACATTTTCCCCAGCATCTGTAACAACAGGCGCCCTGATTGCTGCGTCTCATCAAACGCATGTGGATCACCAGTCATTTTATAAGCAAATACCGGCAACCGCGTAAAGACTGCTGGAATATTATTCAATGCCAGGCTAACATTTTTAAAAGCTGTCAAGTTATTTTTGGGAACCATTTGATGCCAGCTTTTTAATTGCTTCTCATCAAGATATTCTTTAAATACAGGCGAAATTTGATTGACCGCTTTTAAGAATTCTAAATAGGCAGACTCCTTTTGAGCCTGTTCCTCTTCTTTTGTAAACAGGTCATTTCCAGAAAGCAATGTAACAAACTCCACTATTGAAAGCTGAAAGCGGCTGCTTAGCAGGCTGTTCTCTAGTGTTTTAATAGACAGACGTTTCTTCTTTATCCATTCATGATCAGGAATTCCCAAAAAACGAATCAGCGGAGACATATCCACTGTTGAAAATTCTTTTTTGCCAATAGTTTTCCCAAAAGTCCCTTGTTGATAATAATTCTTCTCTAACTTTTGAGCCAACAATTGAAAGACTTCATCTACAAAATAAGCTTTCGCTTCTTTTAAACGCTGCTCCACTCATTTCCCTCCAGTATCATAACCTTTTTATTTCCATTCCAGTAGTATTTTACAGTAGAAACGACGGAGGCATTCAACGGACGGACTAATTCATACGTCATTAACTGAGAAACTGTGCTGTACTCTCCATAAAGTGACTGAGAATTCATTACATAATTAAAACCTAATTCCTCACAGGCTTTAAAAAGCTCTGAAATATTCAAATCATCAATTCCAGCAAATGCTTCGTCTAAGGTAATGATATAGGGTGCATTTTCTGAAGCTTCCTGGTAGCGGGAATATACTGAGGCAAACAGAGGCAAATACATCGCTACAGCCTTTTCTCCTCCGCTAAAAATAAAGAAGCGGTTATCCGTTAACGGCTGCCACTGAAACCCTTTATTGGCTCGTTTATATTTTAATTCAAAATCAAACCAATTACGATAATCCAATACATTTTTCACTGCATTATATAAAGAATCATCCGTTGCCTCCTCCAGCTCCAACATATCCTTTGCCAGACTTATTTTGGCTTGAAAATGGGTAACAATTGATGCTATATCTGCTTCTGAAAGGGTTACAGGATCCTTTCTCAACAACTGAAGCAAATCTCTTGTATCCAGTTCCTCTGCTGAATCTCCCTGAAGCTCTTTCCAGCGAATCGACAAAGATAATCCAGAGGAATTTTTCTGGTCCAATAACAGTCGGTTCATTTTTTCAATCCATTTAAATGCATTTTCGATTAATCCTCGCAGCACCTTCCCTACTGAATCAAAAATAATTTGCTTAAATAGATCTTCATCTTCTTTTTTCAAATAAAGTTGAAGCCTGTCAGATTGCTCCAGTAAAATTTCCTGCAGTTCAAAGGGCGTTTGTATTTCTTCCTCCAGTTCAAAAACAAGTCTTTTTTGAAAGTTATACATTTGCCAGTCCGTCTCTAATTCCTTGTGTTCTTCTTCCGTATTCAAAGGGATCGAGCGTTCCTGAATAATTTTGGGATTGTATTCTCTCAACTGATCTCCTGCAATTGTATAATTTCGATCAAAGTCCTGCTCCTGTTTACGCAGCTGTTCAATATCAAGCTTCCTTGCTTTTTCCTGTGCATATTTCTTAAAAAATTCAGGCGCCTCACTCTTGTATCCTGCTTCTGCCTTCAACAGAGAATGCCATTTTTGTTCCTCAATCCTCAATCCTTCTACTATGCCTTCTTTATCAGATACAACCTGTGCAAGCTGAGACACCAGTCCAATCAGCTGCCGGTCTTCATGATTCAGCTGTTCCAAGGTTCTGGAAAGTGCACGTTCATCTTTTTTATATTTTTCCAGTTCTCTTTGCAATTCTTCGACATTCTGAATTTTCTGCTGTGCTAAGTTTGCTTTCAAAAGTTCATTTGATTTACTGAGAGAATTAGATAAATCAATTAACTCCTGATTCAAATGTTTTTCATCCTCTTGGCTGTCCGCAAGGTTTTGACGCGTCTCAGAAAGAAACTGTTCAATACCATATTTTTGCTGATAATTACGATAGGCATCTCCAATATCGTCCATATAATCAGCAATATATTTCAATGCCTCCTGATAGGCAGAAAGCGTCGGCTTGATCCCATCCCCATAAGTTAGTTCCTGTTCAAAAATCTGCTGTTTACTTAGATCTTTTTTCGCTTGAATGACCTGCTGTTGTTTTAACTCAGCATCATGTGTATAAGTTTCCAGCTTCGTCAAAGCCTTAAGTTTCTCATCAAACGCTGTATATACTTCATCCCCTTTAGGATACTCTAAATAAGCTGTTTCAACCGCCAATCGCTGCTGCTCCAATTGAAGAAGCTGATTTTTAATCAATTCTTTCTTTTCTTCAGCAGCAGCAATTTGCTCCTGAAGCAATTTGATTTGCTCTTGTCGGTATCGTTCACGGCTGGCAGCACCAATAAATGAGGCCAGATAGTTTGGATCAGCTGCTCCCTTGATGGTTGTCATTTGAAAGGACCCATCTGTGAATATCTGAGGTGTTCCTTCCGATAAATCCTCATCCACTAAAATAGTCTGCAAAATATCTGCTGTCAATTGTTCAATATCCTTTGGCAAATCTGAGATTACTTCCATATGATCAGCTAATGTGGCATGAAAAAATTGAGGATTGGGCGTGAGCTTTAAATCATCAGAAAGAATCAATTCATCTGCTGAGATCAGAGAATCCAGAATCCCTGATGAAGCCAATGCCCCTTCTAATTTATTTTTCAGCGGCTCTGAAATACTCTTTTTGAAATCGACTGCTTCAAAAAAAGGAAGACAAACGGCATTGCTTTCTCTCAGCGTTTCTCGATTTATTTTTCTAGCCTCCGACCTGACGGGCAATGGCTTTTCTTCTTTTTCCCATCTCTTTATTGCTGAAACAGCAGCTGCTGTTTCTTCTCCAAGTTCATTCAGCTTATGCTCTAAAGGAAGCTGTTGTTGCCCGATAATTTTCACATTCCGCTGATATTCCTCATATAACGGGCGAACAACTATTTCCTCTTTTGAATGGGCTTCCGCCAACTGATCAATATTAAATAACAGTTCTCCATACTTGGTTTCAGTGATTTCCATCTGAATTTGCTTACGCCATGTATCAAATGAATCCTTCCATCGCTCAATTTCTCGCACCTGTACATCCTGCCATTGCCGAATATCCCGATGCTGTTCATCAATAAGCTGCTGCAAGGCGCCAAATTCTTTATCTCGCTCCTGATAAAGTTCTTTTAATAACTGCGTATGCTTCATTGTTTCAAGTACCTTTTCAAAGTGCTCGCGCTTCTTTTTCACTTCATTTTGCCAATAGCTGAAATCAGCTTGACTAAATACATCTGTCATTTTTTTCGTCATCTCTTGATGCAGCAGTTCCATATTCAGCAGTTCCGTATATTGTTCGCCGCTGCTTAAATAAGCAACTGTTTCTCGTTCCAGCTGATCCCGTCTGCTCTGATATTCTGCAACTTTTCTTTGCTGCTGATCTACTCTCAGCCGTTTCTTTTTCAGTTGCTCCTGAAGCTGTGAATGATCCATTTCAAGTTGTTCAATCTTTGTTGCCAACTCATGCCCTCGCTCTACTAATTGAAAGCCTTCATGGTGACTCAACTCCTGGATCGTTCTTTGTGCCACCTCAAGAGATATCCGTTTTTCCTGAATGAGTGTGCCAATTTCCTGTTGACGGGCTTGCTTTTTCTTCAGTTCAGTTCTGTCTTTTTTCAGCAGCTGCGTTTCTTTGTTATAATTTGAAGAAAGAGATAGCCATTTTCCGCTTATCTGTCCCACTAGTTCATCACGGTATTTTTGATAGCTTAAGGTAATGCTCCTCAAATCTTTTTGTTCACGAACCAGTTCTTCCAAACGCTCTCGATTCGAATCAATACTCTCAATTGTCTGAGATAACGGAAGCAAATCATCTTCTGTCAGCTGAGGCAGGGAATTTTTTAAAATTTCATAAATAACTGTCGGGCGAAATTCCTTTGACAGCTTGGGACTGCGTAAATTAATCAGTAAAGCAATCAGCTCATCAAATTGCTCAAGTGTTTCAAAACCAAATACATGGTCATTAATATACTCCTTGTACTCTCCCTGCCGATCCAACACACGGCCCCGACCTTCAATCGCATGAATTAATCGTCGTCGGGATAAGGGCTGCCACTCCTCTTTTCTAATTTCGGTATGAAGAAAAAAATCCGTGCCAATTCGAGAATTGTCCTCCAGTATAAAAAACCATTTCGTCAATTTCCCGCCCCGCTTGGCAGACATCCCAATCCCGCAGGTCAAATACTCTTCCCGATCAGCTCGCTTCAATTCAAGGTACAAATAACCAATACCGTCATCCCGATCTGAAACACCTTTTTCTCCTAAAAGGTAATCCTCCATTCTTCGCGACCGGCTCCCAAACGAATCTAAACGGGCAGCTGCTGTTACACCATCCAGCAGCACCGGCAACAAGCTTTGCATCGTTAATGATTTACCTGAACCATTGGTTCCCCGTAAAAGCATTTTCCCACCAGCAAAGTCAAAAACCTGATTTTGATAATACCAAAAATTCAACAATCCCACACGATTCATTTGCCATTTATTCGTTGCCTCATTCATTTCAATTCTCCTCCATTACTGCTGCTATTCTTGAAAAGAGCGGTGTGATTACTACAGAATCATTTCGTTCAATGACATACTGCCATTCTTCAGCCCGTATCAGTAATTTTTCTGCAAGAAGCTCAAGAGACATTTCTTCAAATTCCTTTGACCAGTAATTCAAGTATTTTTTTCGCGACTCCTTGACCAGCTCCAGCCACTCTCCTCTAGATAGCCGTACCAGCCCATACTCATCAACAGACTTTTCTTTTTTCTGAAAAATTGTTGCCAACTGAATCAGCAGCTCATCAATCACTTTTCGACTGGGAAATACTTCTTCCATACCATCCCGCTGCTCTGTCGTGAACAAGGCCATATCCTTTGTCAGTTCAAATTGAAAAATAGTTTGCTGATCGGCAAAATCCATAAAATACTTTCTATAATTTCTTAAGCGAATAAAGAGCTCTTCATTTTCCTTCGTTCGCAAAATAACCGGCTCCATCATCAAGCGTTGATACAGCTCCTGATTTTTCTCGATTCCTTTTGACTGATTAACGTCTTTCCAAAAAGCAGAGAAGGTGTCATAGTCCCGATAAGAGGCTGGTGATTTGCCTAAAAAGTATCTACTTTGAGATGTCGTAATATACAACACTTCCCGGCTGTCAACATTTGTTTCAAACTCATCTGCAGTTCCTTGAATATCTTCGATTACTTTCAAATCCAATATCTTTTTTAATACTCTAACCAAGCTTTTCCGATGCTGATAGTTAGTCCAATCAACGAATAAGTTCTCCGGCAGCAAATGGTCGATTTCCTGTATCAATTCATTCAACATAAAAGGTGTTCCCGGCTCACGCTCTTCTATATATCCCATAGCACAAGCAAAAAGAACATAGTCCATTTTATCAGTAAATTCACTAAGCCCCATCCATGAAGCCAGCGTGTGCGGCCGTCTCAATAATTGGATAAACTGAGGGCGAACAACAAGATATAATCCGAACCGCTGCCAGATTTCCTTTTCAAGTGCTTTTTGATGACGCTTGAGAAAAATATACTCTGCCGGCATATCTTTTTTAATGATCCAAAAATTTTCAAAAAGCAGACGTAATCCACGGGTGTATTCTGCTGGCTCCATTACTGTCCCTCCTTTTCAATAATGACTTCCGGCATTTCCAGGACGCCATCTTCAGAGGATATCTTAATTCGTCGGTCATTATGAATTGTTATTTTTACCGGAAAGCCCAGTTCTGTATTAACAAGGTGCTGGGAATCCCCTATTGACTGACTAATCCACTTTAAAAAAATTTTTCGTGAGTCTTTATCTAAATCAGTTAGTTCTGAGAAAATAATTTTTCCGTTTTTAAAATATTTGCTTACACGTTGTTCTTTCTTTTTTTCAACAGTCAAATAATTTTCAAGCTGTTTTTCCTGCTCTTTATTTTTTAATTTAAACGACCGTGCTTTTCTTTCACCACCGCCTCCTCTTCCACGCTTTCCAAGAACTAATTCAGCTGGTGAAAGCTGCCAGCTGTCATCCTTGCTGCCTGTAGCTTCACTTGGTTCCGGCACAAAAATATGTCGTGTATGGCTTAAACCAAAAATTGCCGCAAACATTTGATGCCCCTCATCTAACGTTTCCGCTGCTGCGAACCAGTTTGCCAACTGCAGATAATCTTTTTTTCTACTGCGATACTGCTTCAGCTCCTGACCAAAATAATGGATCAGTCCCGTCATTTTGGCAATCATCTGCTCTGTCTGACGCATTAAAGAATTATATTCACTTTCACGCTCCTTTGTTCCGGAAAACCAGGTAGTTAACGCAAATAATTCACCATTAAAGCGTTCAGCAATTTCTTCAGCATCGATCGCTTCAAGATGAGGGGTCCGTTTTTCTTTTTCATAAAGACTTAAGCGGATATCCGCTTGAAGTTCCGGTGCTATCGCTTCAATTGAATGTCTTAATTTGTAGTACAGCTCCTGGAGTTTAATAATAAATTCTCTGAGATAGTTGATAAACTGGTCTTTATACAGCAAAAAACTTTCTGTTTTTATCTGACTGTCAATCTCGTTACTGTTAATGTAACCGATGTAATCAGACGTATCTTTCTGAATTTTCATAAAGATTTCCCGAACCTTCTCCCATGTTCTGGCAAGTTCCAACCCGTCTCCTTCAGAGATATTCTTCAATTCTGTTAAAGCATCCAATAACTGCACAAATCTATTTTTATCCAGCTCTCCCCGCGTACTTTCTTTCAGTTTACTTACCTTTACCAAAAGCTCTTCAAAGAGAATTCCTGTTTCTGAAATTTGGTAACGAAAGTGCTTATTGCGATATTCCTCAATTGATTTCGGTCGAATCAATTCCTGTCTCTTCGTGATGTTTCCCCAGTCAACCAGATTTTGAAGATCCTGATCTATTTCCTGACTTGAATAAGATAAATCATACTCATTTTGCATCATTTTCAGAATATCCAGCCGATATAATAAACCATTCATCTGCAAATGTCGTTGATAGAAAAAGCTCATAATCTTTCGATATCTGTCCACATTGTCTACAGTCAAATAATTAGCTGCAGAAATTTTTTCATTAGCTGACATTTACGTTCCTCCATTTTTATTCCATCTACTCACAGTATAACAAAATTGTCTTTCTTATGATCACTTTTTCTTACTAAAAAACAAAAAGACAGCATTTTATTTTTAAAGATTGATCCCTCTACAGTCCGTATCAACTCTTAGTTTATCTTTATCTTATTATTTGTGACGTATTTCACTATAAAACATATCTTTCTATGATTATTATAAAGAATCTGAAAAAATACAAATGAAACCAACAAAGAGAATCAGGGCATGTCTGAAAAAGCAGCTGCTTTTAACCCCCACTAATCCAAGAGAGCTTATAGAAATTTCTCCTGTCTCATTCAATTTTTCCGTTGAAAATCGAAGGCCTTATTAATGAATAAATTTTCTTTTGTTATTTTTTCTTTATAATATAAAAGGACCGAAACTCCGTTGTTATTTAATTTTTGTTCGCCTTGCAACCGCCGATTCTTTCACCTATACTAAAGATGCAGGATAGAAATTAATAACAATTAAATATAGAAAATTGGCACTTCTTGATTCGGCGCCAACCGGATTAATGAAGCCTTGTAGAAACAGCTGTAACTGTCCATGCAAGTCGCCAATAGTCCAAATAATTCTTATTTTCCTTAGTATGCTTGGAATTCTCCCATCCTTAGAATTCACGGCTCTCCTATTCCCATACTAAAGCAGAATCAGGTTTATTTGCAGACTGTTGAAGACGGTATCAGGACATTCCTGTTATCGTCTTTTTTTCTATCCTGTTGATTTAATATCCAGAACTATGAAAAATAAAAAAGGGCACTTCGTCATCCGGCGCCAACCGAACAACAAAGCCCTGAATAAATGGCTGTAACCATCTAAACAAGTTGCCCTTTGCCAATGCAAAGCATCAGCTCTTTTATTGTACCGAACTTTTCAAAAGATTTCTACACGATGATACATTTTTCTGCCAGAATCTGACAAAATTGTCGAATTTCTAAAATAAAACGTAAAATCTATCTCATCATATAAAAAGAAGAAAGGAAAATCAAAATGAAAAATCAGCCCTACTGTATCAAAGCAATCCCCTATCATGATCTCCTTGCCCTGCAGGAAACAATGGAAAGATTAACTTCCTGGCAGGAACCCTTAACTGTTCTCGAACAGTTTTTCTCCGACCAAAGCAGTCCAGTAAATAAACGAAAAATTATCCAGGAGTACCACGCCTGCGCTCAGCTTTTTCAAATTTTTCATGCTGATTACAAGCAGCATATCAAACAAGAAAATGAACAGCTCAGACAAATGATTGCAGGTAAGAAGCTCAACAAATGACTGAATACGGCAAACACTAAACACTTTCTGCATTTGATCAGCTTCAGCGTTTAGCTCTACTCCATTCATTTATCTGACAGCTCCAAAAAATGCTCATATTTGCAATCATTCATTTATCATACAAAAAAATGAGTTGCTTCTCCTACTTTCCCAAGGGTATACTATCCAGGAAACAAATAATATGAAAAGTTGGTATGGATATGGATAAATTATACTGTGAGGCTTGCGGCAGCAATGAGCTGACAAAAAAAGGTGATTCCTTCGTTTGCAATTATTGCAACACCTCTTATTTAATAAAAGATAGGACGAAACATACAGCATTTGCAAATGAACCTACATCCAGAACTGTAGAGACACCTATTAATAAAACAGAACGACATGAAGCTCCAGCACCTCAAATATATGTTCCATTTCAAAAGAAAGTTCTAAGCCTCGGACTAATGCTGGCTGGATTGCTTTTTCTGATTCTTACTGTTGTGTTTTCTCAAATGGATAACAAGGTAGGCGTCGGGCTCTTTAGCTGGTGGTCCGTTCTCTTGCTGAATATCAGCTATACAATGCTTTATGGAAAGAAAGTTTTTTTAACAAAGAAACTGAATGGCTGGCAGTTGACTGTGATTACGATAGTTATTTTCTTATCAGTAATGAGATTGGTCTAGAGAACTTACAAGATAAAAAAGATAACTATTATTATTTGAGTGTGGGACAATAGTCAGAAAAAAATCTGATTATTGTCCCACACTCTTTTGTTTGAAATCAACACAAACTCGATTCGCTGTTACCGATTTTATAAAACCGCCTACGCGAATATGTTCCGGATGCGTCTGATATGCTTTTAACGCTTCCTCGTCCTCATGCAAGCTGCACAAAACGACATCATGTGTACTTGTATCCAACAGCTCAGTAATGACCTCCAATGAAACAATTCCTGGAATAACACTTTTCAATGCTTCCAGCTCTTCTTTTATCTTCTGTCCAAGGCTTGTCTTCTCCTCATCGGTAAAATTATCCTTAAAATGCCACGCGACAATATGTCTGATCATAAACTTGTTCCTCCTTGATTTTTAGTTCTGTTGATTTTTCTCTCTTGATTCCTTTTTGTATCTTACTTCATCAAAATTCCTGTTCAGAAAATACCTGTATTAATTATTTTTTCCCATTTAATCTTAAATAGAATTATGTATTACCTATGCATCTATTTTTGAGTAATTTCAGCTTTGATTTTTTCGATACATCCATCTAAATCTTTCCAAACATCATGCTTTTCCCAAAATCGTATTACTGTCCATCCTAAGCTTTTTAATTCTTGATTTACTTTTTTATCTCGTTCAATATTTTTTTCAATTTTAGGAATCCAATACTCCCGATTGGTGTGTATTCTTTTTATTTTTTGATTTTCCCAGTCATAACCATGCCAGAATTCCCCATCAACAAATATAGCAATTTTATGTTTTGTAATAGCAATATCTGGCTTTCCAGGTAATTTTTTATAATTCCTAAAATACCTAATCCCTTCATGCCATAAGCTTTTTGCCAAAAGAGTCTCTGCCTTACCTCCAGTAGATCTAATTCTAGACATCATTTGTGATCTATACTTTTTAGTTTCGATCATAATAATCCACCTTCATTTTTTTATTTCCAACAATTATTTTTCTATATTAAAAAATAGAGAATAAATCTTTGTAATTTAACTCTTCTTTTTTCGACTTACCCAGCCAATAGCATCTTCAGGGGGATTTTCAACATCAATCCATATAAACTCTAATCCAATTTTTTTATCATTATCATCATACTTGATTAAGCGAATAGCATTTATTCCCAACTCATCCAGTCTTTGCCCTGTTAATGGTTCATATTCTTTTAATTGAAATACTCCTCGTAAAATCCATTCTCCTAAAATATCTTGTTGGCCTATTGACTGAATACTTTTACCATTATCTTGATTGATGTATGCAACAATCCTATTTTCACTTGGTAAAAATTCTAAGTCAAATATTCGTTCATTTTTGTTTAACGCAAGCTTACTAGAATTACTCTTGAAGGTTCCTATACTTTTACCAAAAAAATCTGGATGAGAGTTATGAAATTTTCTAGAATCAGGAATTGGGATATACATCTCACTTACTGGTCGATATACCATAGCAAAAACTGCTTGTTTAATTTCTTCATTTTTCAATGAAGTGACTCTATCACGCAACTTATCTCTAATACGTTTCATCTCTCTTTTATCGTCCTTTGCAGGATATTCTTTTAGCAATATAGTTTGTAATTTAGAAATAATAAATCCCATATCTGATCTTGACAATTCATTTTCATATTTTTTCTTAAAAGAGGATATGCGTTTTTTACGATAATTATCTGTTTTGGGTAGTTTTGAAGCTCCATCAAAACCGTTATATCCAGAGTTTTCTTCTACCTCGCCGTTCTCATTTGCAATCATCCAAGAAACAGTTTCTCCAATTTTCTTTTCATTTGGTATTTCCAAAGTCTGCTTATGCAGGTTTTCAAAGAAAGAAAATGCATCTTCTACATAGTTAACACTCCAAGTATCAACAATAATTTCTCTATTTTGAAAGTTCATAAATAATTGTGAGTCAGCATCAGCATATTTATAAACATTCTGTCCATCAGTAAATTTAAAATTAACTGGATTTCTTAAAGTAGTTGACCCAAGAATTTTAATAGCATTGATATCAATTGGCAGATAGTCAGTTTCTCCAACGTGTATCTCTGCTATTTCCCCCTTTTTTGAAGGCATAAGAACATGGTAGATTGATTTAATATATACCTCATCAGAGGTATCAAATCCCTTTATAAGCTCCTTTGAAGAAGCAATTCGTTCATTGCGCAACTTGGCAATTTTCAATGCAACTTCTTTATACAACGGTTCATTTTCTTTATCAGCTAATTTCTTATCACTTAACCTTTCAGCATTACTTTTAGCTTTTGCTAAAATAATGCTCCAGCCTTCTGAAACACTGCTTGCTTTAAATTGAGCGATTTTTTGTTCTCCAGAATGTATGCCAAACGATTTAATTCCAACTAAATATTTATGATTTTCATCAATTTTTAAAGAAACGTCATAACTTGTATTTGCTATATCTTCCCCTATTGCTCCAAAAGATCGTTGAAAAGCTGTTTCTTGAAACTTTGAATTTACAATTGGAGCAACTGATTCATCTATTTTAGTATCAACATCTCCTTCAGCTTTTTGTGAAAATGCTTCACTTAAGCTAGCAAAATTTGTAATAAGATCTTTATACTTTTCTTTTTTTGTTTTATTTAATTCAAACCACATACTATAATTCACCTGCTCTTATTTTTTTCTATATTCCTAGTATAGCAAAAAAAAACTAGCCTATCATAGTTAAGCTAGTTTTAAATCAATAAAATTCTTATTTTTCTAGAAATAATATTACTTATTCATAGTTGTAAAAATCCATATATCTATTTTTTTGTACATTACGAATATAATCTTCGTGACTCATAAACTGAATTCCATATTCCTTCTCAAACTTCTCTAATTCATCTGTAGTATTCACATTTTGAACAAGTTCAGATTGTCCACTGAATCGGCCATGCATAATAGTATGCATAACAGAAAATTTTCCTTGCGCTATATCAATACGTGTATTAGTTGCTTTTCTCAAAGCTTCATCTATTTTTTCAGCAATTCGTTCTATTACAGGAACTACAACACTATTACCAGCCTGCTTATATAATTGTCCATTAGATATTTCAGGTAATCTAAAGTTTGCTGGAAAACCTTGCACATTAAATGTTTCTTTGGGTGTTAGTTTTCGTATCTGACCATCATTTGTTAAAATTAAAGGAACATTATGTCCCCCAGTCCCCATATTAGCAGTTAATGTTGGAACAACTCCAGATTTATTTTCACGAACATATTGTCTTCTCCATTGATAAATTGTATCTTGTGAGATGATGTTAGATTGGAGTTTATCCCAAAAAGGGGTTTTTTCTTCATTATAGTAATAACGTTCATCTACAATTAACCCAAAATTAATAACTGTTTCCAAACTATTAGTTAGATCAATTTTATCAGGAAAATAAAAAGCATCATATGCTTCCTTTGATTGAAATCCCACAATATATATACGCTCTCTATTTTGAGGAACATTTCCATAATCTTTCCCATTCAAAACTTTCCATTTAATAAAATAATTACTCATAACTAAAGCTTCGCGAATAACTTTAAACGTATTTCCTTGGTCATGAGTCACCATATTTTTTACATTCTCAATAAAGATAGCCTTAGGTTTTTTTGCATTAATAACTTTGAGCAACTCAAAAAACAAATCTCCACGCTCATCTTCAAAACCTTTTCGATACCCTGCTATTGAAAAAGCTTGACAAGGAAAGCCTCCTACAATCAAATTTGCATCTGGAACTTCAGATAATTTTTTTGTTACATCATGAATATCTCGTTCATCAAGCGGCGTATCAGGATGGTTTTCTCGATAAGTAATACCTGCATTCTTATCAAATTCATTTGCATATACCACTCTGAACTTGCCAGTATTTTTGAAACCCAGCTCAATTCCTCCTACACCAGAGAAAAACGCAGCAATAGTTTGCTTGTTTTCAATTGAAGAACTTACAGATTTTGTCATGCAACACACTCTTTTCTATTTTCTATTTTCTAGCTACATTATTATAGCACACCTGTTCGTATTTAGCAGCTCTAATGTTTAAGTAAAAAAATCTTATTACAATTAACCAACTCTAAAACAAACACTTAATTGACAAGCTCCTCTTCAAAAACAGCTTTTACCCATAGTGCTAGTTAATTAAGCACTTAATTTCTCAAGTCCAATTGAAAATTTTAATGTTTCACTATCTTCTTTATGTGCTTCAGCCAACAAAAGATTATAAAGCAGAACCGTTAGTTGTACTCTTGTCATAATACGTTGAATACAATGTGCGTGAATCCCCTCTATTCCAAGGATTTCTAAAGAAGAAAAGACGGTTTCAATTGCTTTTCTTTGTTTTTTGAAGGGAGAATAATCTATTTTATTCGCTTCTTTCATAGATTTTCTAGGAATCGCAAGCAAGGTAATCCCTTGTTTAGATAGACGATTTGCTCGTTTCCATAAATAGAGCAAGCTAAACGATAAATGCCAATGAGCGTTGTACATGAATGAAGAACGCCAAAAAGATAACAAGTTAGAATAACGACATCCGATTGTTTCGCTAAATGTTTGTTTTTTCGGTTTTTGACTGTATCAGGAGTATATTCTTTATACAACCGTGATACTCGAAGCAGTAAATTTTCGAAAGTTATAAATGAGAGTTGGAAGGTTCTTGCATACTTTCTTACCTTGTTTCTTAGCCGATTTGAGGCTAGTGTAGCAAGAACTTTCTTTTTTTGCATGTTTAAACTATTTTAATTAGCACTATGGGTAGCTTTTATATAATAAGATACTTATTATCTGCAAACAATTTTTTTTAAATTTGTTTGCAGATAAACTGAAAATATACATAACAAAAAAGATTTTCAAAAAAACAGACCATAACTCAGTTATGAATCTGTTTCTTTGGATGCTCCTTACCCCCAATACCCCTCTATCCCCTTCTCATACTCTTCTATCTCTTTTTCATGTCCCAAGGTAATGGCTATGTCGTCCAGTCCGTTGACCAGTTTATGTTTCCATGTGCTGTCAATGTCGAAGCTGTAGGCTTCGTCATTGGCAATGACCTGCTGGTTGGGCAGATCAACGGTGATGCTGGTATCTGCCGGCAGCGCCGCCAGCTTTTGGCGTGCTTCCAGCGGCAGTACGATCGGCAGCAGGCCGTTCTTTGTTGCGTTCATGTAGAAGATATCACTGAAGCTGCCGGCGATGATTGCCCGGAAGCCGTAGTCTGCCAGTGCCCACGCCGCATGTTCTCTAGATGAGCCTGAACCGAAGTTGTCTCCGGAGATCAGGAACTCTGCTCCCTCGTATTGAGGCTCATTCAGAATGAAGTCAGGGTTTGGCGTGCGGTCAGGCAGATAGCGCCATTCGTCAAACAGGAATTCACCAAAGCCTGTTTTTTCAATTCGTTTCAGAAATGATTTTGGAATGATCTGATCGGTATCAATATTGTCATTCATCAATGGTACGGTTGTTCCTGTATGCTGTGTAAATGCCTCCATTATGCACCCAGCTCCTCTCTGATATCAATAAATGTACCGTTTAGGGCAGCGGCAGCAGCCATTGCCGGACTGCAAAGATGCGTTCTTGCGCCCTTCCCCTGACGTCCTTCAAAGTTTCGGTTGGACGTTGACGCACAGTGAACGCCTGCCGGTACCTGGTCAGGATTCATACCCAGACACATAGAGCAGCCCGGCTCCCGCCATTCAAATCCAGCCTCTTTAAAGACTTTATCTAGTCCGATTTTTTCTGCTGCTTTCCGTACCGGTCTTGAGCCTGGAACGACGATAGCTGTTATACCGTCTTTTATTTTCTTCCCGCGAACAACATTTGCCGCTTCTTCAAGGTCTGACAGGCGGCCGTTGGTACATGACCCAATAAAGACGTAGCCCACTTCAATATCAGATGGGCGTTGTCCCGGCTGCAAATCCATATAGTTGTAGGCACGTTCATCGTTCATGTCTTTGATTTCAGGGAAAGTACCGGTTACCGGAATCCCCATTTCAGGATTGGTTCCCCACGTGACAAAAGGAACCAGCTCGCCTGCGTTCAGCTCTAGATTGGCATCATAAACCGCATCTGGATCGCTTGGCAGTGTTTTCCAGTCAGCAATTGCCGATTCCATATCCTTTGGCGCGTATTCTCTTCCGTGAACATATTCATATGTCTTTTCATCCGGCGCCATCATGCCCATTTTTGCTCCGCCTTCGATTGCCATGTTGCAGATTGTCATGCGCTCTTCCATGGTTAGACTTTCAATTGTATCTCCGTAAAATTCTACAGCATGACCGACACCAAAGTCCACACCGTATTTTGCGATCAGTGCCAGAATAATATCTTTTGCATACACGCCTTTTTCCAGCTTCCCGCTGATTTTTACACCCATGCTTTTCGGTTTTCTTTGCCAGATTGATTGTGTAGCAAACACATGCTCCACTTCACTGGTTCCAATCCCAAAGGCCAGTGCACCAAATGCTCCGTGCGTCGCTGTATGAGAATCTCCGCAGACAATAATTTTGCCCGGCTGAGTCAAGCCTGTTTCCGGTCCGACCATATGAACGATTCCCTGACGATCACTCCCATTATCACAAAGTGTAACGCCAAATTCCTCACAGTTTTTCTTCAACGCTTCAATCTGTTTTTTAGCAACCAGATCAGTAATATTAAAAATATCCTTCGTCGGTACATTATGATCCATCGTACCAAATGTTTTTTCCGGACGACGCACTTTGCGTCCAGCTTCTCTCAAGCCTTCAAACGCCTGAGGAGATGTTACTTCATGAATCAAATGCAGATCCACATACAACAGCTGAGGCTCCCCGTCATTTCCAGTTACCACATGGCGTTCCCAAAGCTTATCAAACAATGTTTTACCCATCTTATTCGCCTCTCTTCAATTCATTAATTACTGCATCTGTAAATTCCTGCGTCCCGGCGCTGCCGCCCAAGTCCCGTGTCAAAACGCCTGCATTCATTACCTTGTCGCAGGCTGCTTCTATTTTCTTCGCTGTATCCTCCATACCAAATGATTGTCGAAACATCATAGCAGCCGACAAAATCATTGACATCGGATTCGCAATATTCTGCCCAGCAATATCCGGTGCCGAGCCGTGGATCGGTTCATAAAGAGACGGCCCGCTTTCACTATGGCTGGCACTTGGCATCATGCCCAGAGAACCAGGAATTACGGAAGCTTCATCGCTTAGGATATCGCCAAACAGATTTTCTGTAACAAGTACGTCAAAGTCCTTGGGTTTAGTAATCATCACCATCGCCGCTGAGTCCACCAGCTGATGTTCCAATGTACAATCCGGAAATTCCTTTGCCACTTCTTCAGCCGTTTTGCGCCAAAGCTTGCTTGTTGCCAGCACATTGGCTTTGTCCACTGAGGTTACTTTCTTATTTCGCGTTCGAGCGATTTCAAATGCTTTGCGAATGATTCGTTGCATTTCCTTTTTCGTATAGATACACAGATCAGAGGCCTGATCTTCTTCAAGTTTCTTTTCTCCAAAATAGATTCCTCCTGTCAGCTCACGGACAACAATGAAGTCAACCCCTTTAACATTTTCCTCTTTCAATGGAGATAAGTGAACGACTGCATCAGGCACGCTGATCGGTCGAATATTAGCGAACAGTCCCAACGCTTTACGAAGACCCAACAGTCCCTGTTCTGGACGCTTAGGGGCATTATCCCATTTCGGTCCGCCAATTGCTCCAAGTAAAATAGCATCGGCCCCTTCACAGGCAATCAGCGTTTCTTCCGGCAACGGATCACCTTCTTTATCAATTCCGGCTCCACCAAATGGAAATTCCTGAATATCGAAAGCCAGTTCATCCTGAATCATTACCTCTGATAAAATTTTCAGTGCGCTGTCCATAATTTCTTTTCCGATACCGTCACCCGGCAATGCAATGATTTTTTTCGTCATTATCTCTGCTCCATTTCTTTTTTGAATCGTTCACTTGCCTGTACATAGGCTTTTGCGGATGCTTGAAGAACATCAAAGTCTATCCCTGTTCCGTTAAACTGTCGTTTGCTTTCTGTATCCTGAACAGTCACATACACCTCAGCCTGTGCATCTTCTCCGCCGGTAATGGCTTTGATGGAATACTGCTTTAATTCCGGCGTCTGCTCCATAATTTTGTCAATGGAGTTGTAAATTGCCTGAATACTTCCAGAGCCGATTGCTGATTCTGTTTTTGTGTCGCCTTCATTATTTTTCATGGAGACGATCGCTCCCTGACTACCGTCAGAAACATATTGCAGCTGGACACGCTCTAGATGACAAACCTCTTCTGTTTCTTGTGTCTGCCCGATCATCAATGCAATCAAATCTTCATCCGTCACCTGCTTTTTCTTGTCAGCCAAAGCTTTGAAACGTTTAAAAGCAGTCTTCAATTCCTCTTCTTCCAGCTGATAGCCCAGCTCTTGCATTTTAGTGGAGAAGGCATGACGACCAGACAGCTTGCCTAGAGGAAGAGAGTTATTGGTTACACCGACCAGTGATGGTGTAATAATTTCATACGTATCCGGATTTTTCAGTACACCGTCCTGATGAATTCCTGACTCGTGAGCATAGGCATTCGCTCCAATAATGGCTTTATTTCTTGGCACTGCCACCCCTGACAGTCGACTAACCAAATCACTGGTCCGTTTGGTTTCATTTAACACAATATTGCTTCCTGCCTGATAAAAGTCTTTGCGGATGTAAAGAGCCAGTGCCACCTCTTCCAGCGCTGTATTTCCTGCCCTCTCTCCGATTCCATTTACAGTTCCTTCAACTCTCAGTGCTCCGTTTTCAATCGCTGCCAGCGCATTGGCTGTTGCCATTCCCAAGTCGTCATGACAATGAGAAGAAAAAATGATTTCCTGATCGCTTTGAATATTTTCAATCAAAAATTTGAACAATGCTCCATACTCAGTCGGGTTTGAATAGCCCACGGTATCTGGTATATTAATGATCGTTGCCCCTGCATCAATCGCTGTTTGAACAGCTTTCAACAGAAATGGTTTTTCCGTCCGTGAAGCATCCTCCGGAGAGAACTGTACTTTTTCAAATTTTGATCTGGCATAGGCAACATGCTCTTTGATGGATGCAATCACTTCCTCCGGCGTCATTTTCAGCTTGTATTCCATGTGCACCGGACTGGTTGCCAGAAATACATGTATTTGTGGATGAACAGCATTTTTCAACGCTTCATGTGCCCGATCAATATCTTTTTTCTGACAGCGTGCCAATCCTGCAACCGTCATTCGGGTTGCTGCCTGAGCAATAGCCTGAACTGCTTCAAAGTCTCCAACTGATGCAATTGGAAAACCGGCTTCAATGGTATCTATCCCCCATTTTTCCAATTGTCTGGCGATTTGCACCTTTTCTTTTGTATTGAAATTTACACCCGGCGTCTGTTCTCCGTCCCTCAGTGTTGTATCAAAAAACTGAATGTTTCTCATTATTCTTACTCCCTTCATTTTTTATTCGTTTGAGTATTCAGAAAATTATGACTATTATCCATACGTTGTTGTCTCGTCACTCTATATTCTCAGTTCACTTCCTTTTATACAGCATTTTCAGTAAATCATTTTCTTCATTTAGAGACTTCTCAGTATTTTCTTCATCTGCCAATAAAAAAAGCATCCCATGTCTGGGATGCGTATCATCCCGTTCATGCAAATGCGAAACAGGACTCTTCCATTCTGATCAAAAATCGTTGCAATCAGATAGCGGAGTCCTCAGCTAATAATAATAAAAAGGTTTGTTTGTATGTGGTTTTCTTCATTACAATCAACATCCTTTATTTACTGAATTTTCTGTCAATTAAACCTTATAAAAAATAGCTTACAGAATTTTCCCATCAATGTCAACTATTATTTGAAAAAAAGATAATCAGAATTACTTTTCACTCTCACCATTCAAAAAATAAATCCTATCCTTTGCCTGCTTTTCAAGCTGTTCCTCATTTAGTCTTCTATCTGTTAGGATATCTATTTATCCATCCTTCCTCGTCAGCTTCAAATTAGATATGGAACGGTAGTACTCAATTTTTCACAATGGTACATTTTTTCGAGTCATCATCTTCATATTTTCGATTAGCCAAAAAGCCTCTGGATAACTCTGCTGGCAAAGGAAGAAAATATATAGGCTCATTGTCAACTAGTGTTGGTGAAAGAAATACAAGAGAATAAAGCCAAGCAGTTAGGTGGGCACCTACCTAGCTGCTTGTTTTTCATGCATTGATTCTGTTAATGAGGGTTCTTTTTAAC